>NZ_JBMBWH010000007.1:0-207622 GCF_048606435.1 Knoellia terrae
CGAGGCCGCGATCGGGCCGCTGTCCGCGCCGCAGCCGGTCGACGGGGAGGCGGACCTGCGCCCGCACGACCAGCGCCGCGCCGAAGCGCTGGTCGCGGTCCTGGGCCGCGCCCAGGAGGCCGGTGACTCGAGCTGGTCCTCGACCAAGGCACAGGTGTTCGTCACCATCTCGCTGGAGGACCTGCAGCGCCGGGCCGGCGCCGGAACCCTCCTCGGCGGCCTGACCGCCGGGGAGCTCGCCACCCCCGAGACCGTGCGCCGGTGGGCCTGCGACGCCACCATCCTCCCGGTCGTTCTCGGCAGCCATGGCGAGGTCGTCGACCTCGGCCGGGCAGAACGCTACTTCTCACCGGCGCAGATCAAGCGGCTCTGGCTGCGCGACCGGCACTGCACCTACCCCGGATGCGACGCCCCCGCCTCGTGGTGCGACGCGCACCACCTCATCCACTGGGCCGACGGCGGCCCGAGCGACCTGTCCAACGCCGCCCTCCTCTGCCAACGCCACCACACCACCGTGCACTCGCAGCGCTTCCACGGCTGGGTCGCCGCCGACAACGACGGCCGGTCCCACGTGGTGTGGGACCGCACCCGAGGCGCCTACGACACCGCCCTCGCCCGACTGGACTCCGGCCAAGGCCGCGAAGGGGCCCACCAGCAACCAACGCCCTCGCCACCACTAGGTCACGGGCCCTTGCGCCGGGCCTCCGGCGACCCCGACCTCTGGCACCGACCATGACCCCGCCCCACACCCCGACAGCCACCCGGCGCCGGGGCCACAAGGGTGTCTGGAACAAAGCAGGGGCAGGCTGCACCCACCAGCCGGGGCGAGAAGGACCAGCCAACACGAAGGGGCGCCCAAAGCGCGAGATTCCGCGCTCGTGGCACCCCTTCATATGAGCGTCAGACGACTCAGCCCAGGTTGTTGGACTTCAGGAACTCAGCCGCCACGTCCTTGGCGTCCTTCTTGTCCGTGACCGTCTGCTTGAGCAGCCCGGAGATCACCTCGGTCGTGAGCGCTGCAGACACGGCGTTGAGCGCCGGCGCCATCTGCTCCGACTGGTCCTTGGCGACGAGCGGCACGATGTTCTGCGACCCGAACAGCTTCTCGGTGTCCTCGAGCGAGACGAAGCCGTTCTCGGCGATCGACGGGTCGGTGGTGAAGATGTTGGCCGCGTCGACCTGGCCGTTCTTGAGCGCCTGGACGAGCGCCTGACCGGTGAGCTCGCGGAACGACCCGAACGTCACGCCGTAGGTCTTGGTCAGTCCGGGCACGCCCTGCGGCCGCGCCTTGAACTCCGGCGGGGCTCCGAGCGACAGCTCGCCGGCCTTGCCCTTGAGGTCGGCGATGGTCTTGAGCTGCTGCGAGTCGGCCGTCTCCTTGGTGACGACGATCGAGTCGTTGTCCTCCGCCGCGGACTTCTCGAGCATCGTGAACTCCTCCGGGAGGAGCTCCTGGACCGAGGTGTAGACCTTCTCCGGGTCGGTCTCGGCGAACGCCTTGTCGTAGAAGAAGCCGAGCGCGCCGGTGTACTCGGGCACGGCCTGGATCGACCCGTCCTCGAGCGCCTTGAGGTAGATCTCGCGCGAGCCGATGCGCGGCTTGGTCGTCGCCTCGATGCCCTTCGCCTTGAGCGCGCCGGCGTAGATCTCGGCAAGCAGCTCGGACTCGGGGAAGTCGGCGGAGCCGATGACGACCGAGCCGCCACCGGACGCGCTGCCACTGGCGGCGGGCGAGGAGGTGTCGAGCGGGTCCGAGCCGCCGCCACAGGCGCTCAGTCCGAGGATGGCGGCCGTGGTGACGGCGAGTACCGAGGTCATGCGCTTCATGAGGTGTCCTTTTGTTAGACCGGTTCTGGAACGTGCTGCCCGACGTGGCAGCGGTGCGAGCTCGGTGGGTCCGGGCGCCAGGGCACGGAGGACCCGGGATCAGACCTTGGGGGTGTCAACTCTGCCCCCAACCCCGGACATTCCGGCAGTGGGACGTTGTGACCCATCCGTTGCCGGGTCGCGGGCTTTGTCAGCGGCCTCGAGATCCTCGGGGAGGACACGGCCACGGCGGGCCCGGCCGCCCCTGCCACCGGTGAGGCCCGGAGAGACCACACGGCGCTGGACCAGCGCAAGCAGCCCGTCGACGACGAGCGCCAGCAGCGAGACGACGATCGCCCCACCGGCGGTCGACACGTAGTCCCCCGTCTTGATCCCGTCGATGAGGTAGCGGCCGAGGCCGCCGAGACCCACGTATGCCGCGACCGTCGCCGTCGCGATGACCTGGAGGAACGCCGACCGGAGCCCGGACAGCATCAGCGGCAGGGCGTTCGGGATCTCGACCTGGCGCACCACCTGCATGCCGCGCATCCCCATCCCACGGGCCGCGTCACGGGCGGCGGGGTCGACCGCCTCGACGCCGGCATACACACCGGAGAGGATCGGCGGGATCACGAGGACGACGAGGACGACGATGCTCGGGATGAGGAACGCGAGCTCGGACGAGAACTTCGGTCCCAGCCACAGCGCCACGGCGAAGAGCAGGCCGAGCGTGGGCACGGCTCGCAGCGAGTTGGCGAGCGTCACCAACCACCTGGCGCGACCGGTGTGCCCGACCCAGAGCCCGAGCGGGATGGCGAACACCGCGGCGATCACCACCGCGAGCAGGCTGTACCAGAGGTGCTGCACGATGCGGGCGCCGAGACCGGAGTCCCCCGACCACGTCTGCGCCGAGGTGAGCCACTCGAGGATGCTGGGGATCACGGCCGGGCTCCTGACGCGCGCAGCCACGGGGTGAGCATCCGCTGACCGACCTGGATCGCGCCGTCGAACAGCAGGGCCAGCACGACGCAGGCGACGATCCCGGCGAGAATCTCGGCCGTGATGAACCGGTCGTAGCCGTCGGTGAGCAGGTTGCCGAGCTGGGGTACCCCGATGAGCGAGGCCACCGACACGATGCTGACGTTGCTGACCGCCGCGACGCGAAGGCCGGCCGCGATGACGGGCACCGCGAGCGGCAGCTCCACCCCGAAGAAGCGACGGAGCCCGCCGTAGCCCATCGCCCGCGCGGCCTGGAGGACGTGGTCGGGAACCGACCCGAGCCCGTCCGCCACCGTCCGCACGAGGAGGGCGACGGTGTAGATCGTCATCGCGACCACGACGTTGACGGGGTCAAGCACCTTGGTGCCGAGCAGGATCGGCATCATGACGAACAGCGCCAGGCTGGGGATCGTGTAGAGCAGGCCCGACGTGGAGATGAGCACCGGATAGAGCCGCGACCAGCGCCGCGCCGCCCAGCCCAGCGGCAGGGCGATGAGCAGCCCCAGCAGGAGCGGCACCCCGGCGAGCCAGACGTGGCTGCGAGCGAGGGTGAAGATCTCGCCCCAGTGGTCGTTGACCCAGGTCATGCCGAGTCCTCGACGAGGCGCTCGGCGTGGGCATTCGGCTGGTCCACGTCCGGGCGGTCGGCGGACTCGATGAGCGAGAGCACCTCGTGCGCCAGCACCGTGCCCACCAGGGCGCCGGAGTCGTCGACCACGACACCACGCCGTGACGGCGACGACAGGGCCGCATCGAGCACCCCGCGCAGCGAGCCCGACGCGCGCGCGACGGTCCCGCCTCGGTGCAGCGCCGCGGACGTGACCTCGCCGTCGACCCGCGAGGGCTCCACCCAGCCCAGGGGGTGGCGGGCGTCGTCCACGACGAGCACCCAGGGCTCGCCCACCCCCCTCGTCGACTCCCCGACGACGAGGGTGCGCTCGGAGCGCAGCGGCAGCGTGGGCGACGGCTGGAACTGGAGGGACCGGTAGCCGCGGTCGCGCCCGACGAAGTCCGCGACGAAGTCGTCCACCGGGTGCGCGAGCAGGTAGGCGGGGTCGGACATCTGGGCCAGCTTGCCCCCGACCCGGAGCACCGCCACCTGGTCACCGAGCTTGATCGCCTCGTCGATGTCGTGGGTGACGAACACGATGGTCTTGCCGAGCTCGGACTGGAGGTCGAGGAACACGTCCTGCAGCTGGTCGCGCACGACCGGGTCGACGGCGCTGAAGGGCTCGTCCATGAGCATGACCGGCGGGTCGGCCG
Source organism: Knoellia terrae (assembly GCF_048606435.1). Classification (NCBI taxonomy): domain Bacteria; kingdom Bacillati; phylum Actinomycetota; class Actinomycetes; order Micrococcales; family Intrasporangiaceae; genus Knoellia; species Knoellia terrae. The sequence goes on from NZ_JBMBWH010000007.1 coordinate 4,069, forward strand.
CGAGCGCCCGGGCGACCCCGACCCGCTGCTGCTGCCCTCCCGAGAGCTGGGTGGGGTAGCGGTCGGCGAGCTCGGGAGCCAGGCCCACCCGCTCCAGAAGCTCTCGCGACCGGTCCCGCGTCTTCTTCTTGTCCCAGCCGAGGAGGCGCGGCACCGTGCCGACGTTGTCGAGGACGGTCCGGTGCGGGAAGAGCCCGGCGTGCTGGATGACGTAGCCGATGCCCCGCCGCAGCTCCGCCTCGTCCATGGACCCGGTGTCCTGCCCGTCGAGGGTGATCGTGCCGCTCGTCGGCTCGATCATCCGGTTGACCATGCGCAGCGACGTGGTCTTGCCGCACCCGGAGGGACCGACGAGGACGGTGATCTTGCCCGCGGGAGCCGTGAGGGTCAGGTGGTCGACTGCCACCGTCCCGTCGGGGTACTGCTTCGTCACGTCGTCGAACCGGATCATTGCGCAGTTCCTCCCGAGCGGGTGATGACGTCGTCCAAACTAACCGGGGAGGACGGCATACGTGCTGTTCGGGCCGGGGAAACGTGACCGAAGAGAAGCCACGGAGGTTGCGCGCAGGTGGACAGTTGATGGACAAACCGGCCTAGCATGACGCGACACCGCAACGACGAGGACGGGGGGACACGTGACGACGACGTCCGGCGAGACGGTGCTCTCGGAGCACGGACCGGGAGGCGACTCCGGCGAGCGCCAGAGCACCCCCGCACCCACCCCGGCGGGCCGGGAGGCGCGGCGCGAGCCCTTCGTCGCCGTCCTCTACCTGCTGCCGGCGCTGGTCATCTTCGGGGTCTTCATCTTCTGGCCGCTGGTGAAGTCGATCCTCCTGTCCGTGCAGGGCACCGACATCCTCGGCAACCCGAGCGGGTTCGTCGGCTTCGTCAACTACACCCGGCTGTTCAGCGACCCCGACTTCCTGCAGGTGCTGTGGGTGACCTTCGCGTTCACGATCCTCACCGTCATCCCCAGCATCGCCATCGCCCTGCTCATCGCGCTGCTCCTGCAGTCCCGGATCCGGGGGGTGAAGTTCTTCCGGACCGCGTTCGCCCTGCCGTTCGCCTTCTCGGTGGCGACGGCCTCGGTGATCTTCGGGGTCCTGTTCAACCCGGCGTCAGGGGTCCTCAACGGGATCCTCAACACCTTCGGCGTCGACAAGGTCAACTGGCTGACCAACCCCGACCTCGCGCTGTGGTCGGTCTCGGGTGCGACCGTGTGGATGCAGATCGGCTACAACCTGCTCGTCCTCTCCGCGGGCCTCGGCGCCCTGCCCGAGGACGTGCTCGAGGCGGCCCGCCTCGACGGGGCGTCGGGTCTGCGGCTGCAGCGCTCGATCGTCATGCCACTGCTGACACCGCAGCTGTTCTTCCTCGTCGTCGTCGGCACGATCCACTCGCTGCAGAGCTTCGGTCAGATCAAGATCCTCACCGTGGGTGGTCCCGAGGACCGCACGACGACCCTCGTGTACTCGATCTACGAGCAGGCGTTCGCCAACAACAACAGCAACTACGGCTACGCATCGGCGCAGGCGATGGTCCTGCTCATCATCGTGCTCATCATCACCGCGCTGCAGTTCGGCGTCCTCGAGAGGCGGGTGTTCTACCGGTGACCACGGCGACGAAGGAGCCGGTCGCCGCACCGAGGGCGGCCGAGCCCAGGAAGCGACGCCCCGCGAGGCGCAAGAGCAACATCGGGACCTACCTCATCCTCGGGGTGCTGTTCCTCATCGTGCTGTTCCCGGTCTACTACGGGCTCGTCGGCTCGCTCATGGGCGAGCGCGACACCAACAGCTTCCCGCCGGCGCTCTACCCCAAGAACGGCGTCCACCCCGAGAACTACTCCAAGGCCCTCGACATCATCCCGCTCGGCAACCAGTACCTCACGAGCGTTCTGCAGACCCTGGGCATCACGCTCGGGCAGATGGTCACGAGCGCCCTCGCGGCCTACGCGTTCGTCTTCCTCAACCTGCGCTGGCGCGGGTTCTGGTTCGCGGTGTTCCTCTCGACGATGATGATCCCGTTCGAGTCGATCATCATCCCCAACTACCTGCTCATCTCGCAGTGGGGGCTCAAGGACACCATCGCCGGGCTGACCCTGCCGTTCCTCGCGACCGGCTTCGGCACCTTCCTGCTGCGCCAGTCCTTCCTCTCGTTCCCGATGGAGCTGCGTGACGCGGCCCGGGTCGACGGGGCGGGGCACGTCCGGTTCCTCTTCTCGATCCTGCTGCCGCTCAGCCGTCCCAGCCTCGCCGCGCTCGGCATCTGGTCCGCGCTGTCGGCCTGGAACATGTACTTCTGGCCGCTGCTCGCCACCGAGGACCCGAAGCACCAGACCATCCAGATCGGCATCAGCCAGCTGCAGAGCTCGGACTCCGACTCCCCCGGCATGGTTCTCGCGGGCGTCATGCTCGCCCTGTTCCCGACCCTTCTGCTCGTCATCTTCGGGCAGCGATTCATCGTTCGTGGGCTCACCACGGGCGCCGTCAAGTAGTTGAAGGAGTTCGACGTGAAGACCACGAACAAGGGCGCCCACTCGCGCCGACTGAGGTATGCCGTCCCCGCCGGGATCGTGTCCGCGTCGCTGTTCCTGGCCGCCTGCGGCGGCGGTGGCACGGGCGACGGCAGCACGGGGGACGGCGAGGGCGCGAGCAGCGGGGCGCCGGCAGCCGACGTCCTCGACAAGGCCAGCGGGGTCACGACGGTCGCGTTCTGGCACGCCATGGACGGCACCAACGCCGAGGCGCTGACCAAGCTCGTCAGCGACTTCAACAGCAAGAACACCGGCAAGATCGAGGTCAAGGCGACCTATGCCGGCAAGTACGACGACGCGATCACCAAGTACAAGGCGGCGATCCAGAGCAAGTCGACGCCCGACGTCATCCAGATCTACGACATCGGCACCCGCTTCATGATCGACGCCAAGCAGACCATCCCGATGCAGGCGTTCATCGACCGCGACAAGGTCGACGTGTCCGACCTCCAGCCCAACATCACCGGCTACTACAGCATCGACGACAAGCTGAACTCGATGCCGTTCAACACCTCGATGCCGGTGCTCTACTACAACAAGAGCCTCTTCAAGAAGGCCGGCCTCGACCCGGAGAAGCCGCCGCAGGACCTCGCCGCGATCCGCACCGCCGCGGAGAAGCTCGCCAAGAAGGGTGGTGGCCCGGCCGACTACGGCTTCGGCGCCGCGATCTACGGGTGGCTGCTCGAGCAGTTCATCGCCACGGACGGCAAGGAGTACTGCGACCAGGGCAACGGCCGCGACGGCAAGGCCACCAAGGTCCTCTTCGACCAGCCCGAGGCCGTCGAGGTCGTCAAGTGGTGGCAGGGCATGGTCAAGGACGGCTTCGCCGCCAACACCGGTCGCGACACCAAGGCCGCCCAGGCCGCGTTCAAGTCCGGCCAGCTCGCGATCACGCTCGAGTCGACCGGCCAGCTCGGCGGCTTCAGCAAGGCGGCCAAGGAGGGCGGCTGGGAGCTCGGCGCTGCCAACTACCCGCAGATCAAGGCCGGTACCGAGGGCGGCCCGATCATCGGCGGCGCCTCGCTGTGGATCAACGGTGAGAACCACGAGGACGCCAACAAGGAAGCGGCGTGGCAGTTCGTGAAGTTCCTCGCCGACCCCAAGAGCCAGGCCCAGTGGCACATCGGCACCGGCTACTTCCCGATCAGCAAGGGCGCCCTCGAGGAGCCCGAGGACGTCACCTACCGCAAGGCCAACCCGCTGTTCGACGTGGCTGTGAACCAGCTCGAGAACACCAAGCTGAGCAAGGCGACGCAGGGCTGCCTCCTCGGCGTCATGCCGCAGGCCCGCAAGGCCTCCGAGGACGGTCTCGAGGCCGCCCTCAACGGCACCGACCCGCAGCAGGCCATGACCAAGGCCGCGGAGTCGCTGAGCGCGCAGATCACGCAGTACAACGACTCGGTGGGCTGACCCCCCGGCCACCCTTCACCGACGGCGCCCCCTCGAGACCACACCGGTCCCGAGGGGGCGTTCTCGGTATACCGCGGGTGTTCGCGGCACCCGGGGTCAGAATGGGCCGGTGACCGAACTCCTCACCCGCGACTCGCAGCGTGGTCGCCTCACCCTCACCGCCGTCACCCTCGGGTCCGGGATCGCGATCCTCGACGGGTCCGTCGTCAACGTCGCCCTGCGCACCATCGGCACCGAGCTGGACGCCTCGCTCCAGCAGCTCCAGTGGGTGATCAACGGCTACATGCTGGCGCTCGCCTCGCTCGTCCTGGTGGGCGGCGCCCTCGGTGACCGGCTCGGCCGCCGGCGCGTCTACCTCTGGGGCATGGGCTGGTTCCTCGTCGCCAGCGTCCTGTGCGCCGTCGCCCAGACGCCGGGTCAGCTCGTCGCGACCCGGGTCCTGCAGGGCATCGGCGCCGCCCTGCTCACCCCCGGGGGCCTGGCGATCATCCAGTCGGTCTTCGCCCGCGAGGACCGGGCGGCGGCGATCGGGACGTGGGCCGGGCTGTCCGGTATCTCCGCCGCGATCGGCCCGTTCGTCGGCGGGTGGCTCGTCGACAACGGTGGCTGGCGCTGGATCTTCGGGATCAACGTGCCCCTGTGCCTGGCCGTCATCGCGATGACGCTGTGGGCCACGCCGGAGAGCCGCGACACCGAGGCGACCGGCCGCGGGTTCGACGTCCTCGGCGGCGGGCTCACCGTCCTGTCGCTGGGCGCGCTGACCTATGCCCTCACGGCGTCGTCGACGATGAGCCTCGGGCTGCTCGTGCTCGTGTCCGTCGTGGCGATCCTGGCGGCGGTCGGCTTCGTCGTGGTGGAGTCACGCGCCCGGACACCACTGGTGCAGCTGGCGCTCTTCCGCGACCGGGTGTTCTCGGCGGCCAACGCGATGACCCTCGTGGTCTACGGAGCGCTCGGCGTCGTCTTCTTCATCCTCGTCCTGCAGCTCCAGGTCTCGGCCGGCTGGTCCGCGTTGTCGGCCGGGCTCACCGGCCTGCCGACGACGATCGCGCTGATGTTCCTGTCGTCGCGCGCCTCCCAGCTCTCGGAGCGGATCGGGCCGCGCATCCCGATGGCCCTCGGCCCGCTGGTCTGCGCCGTCGGGGTGCTGCTGCTCCTGCCCGCCGGGCGGGGCGCGACGTGGTGGACGGTCCTGCCGGGACTGGTCGTGTTCTCGCTCGGGCTGGCGCTGCTCGTCTCCCCGCTCACCTCGACCGTGCTCGCCGCTGCACCCGACCGGTATGCCGGCGTCGCCAGTGGCGTGAACAACGCCGTCGCGCGCGCCGGCTCACTGCTCGCCGTCGCCGCGCTCCCGGCGCTCGTGGGGCTGTCCGGCGACGACTACCTCGACCCGACCGCGATGACGTCGGGCTTCCGCGCCGCCATGGTCATCTGTGCCGGGCTGCTCGCGGTCGGCGGGGTCGTCAGCTGGTTCGGCCTCGCCAGGACCTCGGGTCGGGTGCTCGAGGACGCCCTCTAGCGACTCCCGCAGGCCCGCGCGCCACGCGTGGTCAGCTCAGGTCAGGTCAGGTCAGCAGCGAGCCGGTGACGAACTCGGCGACCTCGCGGTGCCAGGTCAGCGGGTGGCGGAGCATCGCGTGCCCGTCACCGTCGACCGGTCGCCACGTCACGTCGGCCCCCTGGGCGCGGAGGCGTTCGGCGAGCGCCTTGCTCCGCCTGGGGTCGGTGATCCGGTCGCGCACGCCGTGCATGAGCAGGACGTCGAGGCCGGGGCGTCCGTGGACCGGGTCCCCGCCGTTCACCCACGGCGCCAGACCCGCCACCGCGGCGACATCGGGCTCGCCGGCCAGGTGCAGGGCGACCCGGCCACCCATGGAGTGCCCGACGAGCGCGACGGGCAACCCGGCATACCGCTCCCGGACCTGGTCGAGCGCCCAGCGCGCGTCGACCAACGGCGTTGCGTCGGAGCCGTTCCAGCCGAAGTAGCGGTTCTTGAGGCGCAGCACGGCGAGCCGGTCGCCAGCCCGGTGCTCGATCGCCTTGGCGAACGGCCACATCCGCAGGACGGGTCCCCGCATCCACTCGACCGGGCCGTAGCCGGTCTCGCCGCCACCGTGGAGCACGAGGACGACGGCCTCGGGCGAGGCGGGGGTGCTGCCCTTGAGCTCGTGCGCGACCGCGTCGTTTGTCGGGTCGGTCGGGTCAGTCGGGTCCGTCACAGGGGCTCGCCGCCGCCGATCTCGGCGAGCAGCCACGCGGCATACGAGGCACTGGCGTCGATCACCGGCACGGCGATGATCTCGGGCGTCTCGTAGGGGTGGACCTCGCCGACGCGCTCGCAGATGCGGTCGAAGCGGCCGCGGTGCGACTTCGCGAGGACGAGGTGCTCGTCGGAGCTGACGACCTCGCCGTCCCAGCGGTAGGTCGACGTCATCCCGGGGAGCACCTGGGCGCAGGCGGCGAGGCGTTCCGTGACGAGGAGCTGGGCGATGTGCGCCGCGTGCTCGGCCGGGGCGGCGATGCGCACCTCGAGGATGCCGTGGTCGCTGGTCATGGGCCTCAGACCTTGGTGCGGTGGAAGTTCTTGAAGGACCGGCTCGCCGTCGGGCCCCGCTGGCCCTGGTAGTGGGAGCCGTACGCGGTGGACCCGTAGGGGTTGTCCACCGGGCTGGAGAGGCGGAAGAAGCAGAGCTGGCCGACCTTCATGCCCGGCCAGAGCTTGATCGGCAGGGTGGCGACGTTGCTCAGCTCCAGCGTGACGTGCCCGCTGAAGCCGGGGTCGACGAAGCCGGCCGTCGCGTGCGTGAGCAGGCCGAGGCGGCCCAGGCTCGACTTGCCCTCGACGCGGGCGGCGACGTCGTCGGGGAGGGTGACGGTCTCGTAGATCGAACCGAGCACGAACTCCCCCGGGTGCAGCACGAACGCCTCGTCCGGCTCGACCTCGACGAGCCGCGTGAGGTCGGGCTGGTCCTCGCGTGGATCGATGTAGGGGTACTTGTGGTTGTCGAACAGCCGGAAGTAGCGGTCGAGGCGCACGTCGATGCTGCTCGGCTGGATCATCGCGGGGTCCCACGGGTCGAGGACCACGCGCCCGGCGTCGACCTCGGCCTTGATGTCCCTGTCACTCAGCAGCACGGGGAGAGACTAACCCGAGGGCGTATGCCGGGTGCCTGCCGAACGTGGCCGGGTCACCTCACGAGACGGGTCGGGCGGCGGGTTAGACTTCCTGCCGCGCCACCCTCCCGGGCCTGCTCGACCGCCCGGGGAGGCGCCTGCCGGTGTAGCTCAATGGTAGAGCGCCAGCTTCCCAAGCTGGACACGCGAGTTCGATTCTCGTCACCGGCTCCACGACCAGGTTCAATGATTCGGGTCACCCCGGGGCCGACGTCCACGAAAGGCCTGTCGCCATGCGCCGCGCGCTCACGTCCCTCGCCCTGGCAGGTGCGGCCGTGTTGTCGTTCACGGGCTGCGCCGGCAGTGTCGAGGGCGCCCCCGACTCCGTCGCCCTGGTTCGCGGCACGACGTTGGCCGACGGCAGCACTCTCAACTCCTGCCTCGACAAGGCGGGCTACAACATCAGGGACGCCGCCGCGCTGGCTGACGGCGTGGAGGCGAGGACGTTCGGCAACGGGGACGAGTTCCATGTGGTCACGGTGACCTCTGGGGACGAGCAGATCCAGTTCACCGTCGTCACGGAGCGTGGGTTCGTCCACGCCAACGACGACGCATCCGCTGCCCTGCTCGACCGGGCTGGTTGCTCCGTGGACGGCGAGCCCCTCAACGAGTCCACCACCTGAACGCGATCAGGTCTGCCTCGGGCCGCATCAGTGCCAGCCTGGCGTCCACGGGGCCGAAGCCGGGTGGCCCGACATTGATCCATCGAGGCCGCCCGCTCGTGTCATCTGTGGGACCTCCGGCGCACCGCGCCGGCAGCACCTCGGAACAGGTCCCCACCGCATCCCCAACCTGGAGGTCACGACATGTCTTTGCACTCCCGCGCGGCGTTGGTCGGAGCCGTCTCCGTCCTCACGCTGGCCATCACCCCGTCGGCGGCCCTCGCGAGGGGCGGAGGCGACGACCTGATCCGCGCCGACTTCACCCCCAGCCTGCCCACGGATCCACAGATCAACGGCATCAACCCGGGCGGGCTGCCCTGGGTCCTCGACGACGGCGAGGTCCGTGTCCGTGAGAGCGGCCGCATGGACGTGGAGCTGGAGGGCCTGCAGATTCCTCGCAACGGGGGCGAGGACAACCCCGTCGCGAGCATCCGAGCGGTGCTCTACTGCGACGGCCTGAGGGTCACCGACAGCGGACCACAACCGCTGTCGGTTCCCGGAGGCGACGCCGAGTTCCGCGTCATGCTGATGGTGCCGGACAAGTGCGACATGGCCACCGTCCTGATCCAGCCGAACGCCACCGCCTACATCGCCAGTGCGGTCGCCATGCCCGACGACGAGCACTGAACCGCAACGCGCGGCCGGGTTCGCGTGCGGACCCGGCCGTGACTACATCAACGGCGCGCCCTGGACCACCTTCTCGGTGACGACCGCGAACTTGCGGACCCGGCCGGTCCGCAGCCATTCGCTCCAGAGACGGTGCGCCGTCAGCAGGTCGTCGACGACGAGAGCGGACCCGGAGGCGGCCGCACGAATGTCGGGCGCAGCCCCGGCATACGCGGCGACAAGCCCGTCCACCACTCGGCGGTGTGCGTGGCTCGTGTCCCGCAGCGACCGCACACGGAACCCCGCGCCCCGCAGAGCCCGCCGGAGGTCGGTGAGGGTCGTGAGCCACACCGTGTCGGCCCCCGGCATCGCCGCCCGTTCTGCCGCACTGAGGGGGCGGCCGGCCTCGAGCGTGAAGGCGAAGCGACCTCCGACCGGCAGGGCGGACGCGACCTCGTGCACCAGCGCCGGCTTGTCCGCGAACGCGAGCAGGGTCTCCAGCAGGAACACGACGTCGAAGGCCCCCCTCGGCACCGGCGGGACCGTGCGCACCTCGAAGGCCGCATCGACCCCCTCGTCCACGGCGCGCGCACGAGCCCGGGCGATGGAGCCCGCATCCGCGTCCACGCCCAGGTAGCGGCACCCGAAGGTCCGAGCGACGAAGATCCCCGGCCCCGCCTCCCCGCAGCACAGGTCGAGGACGGACACCCCCGTCCCGACGCCGGCCCGGCCGGCGAGCCACCGGACCTCACTGGCGCTCACGAAGCTCTCCTGGCCGACGAACTCCCCGGCAGGGAAGGCCGACTCGCGCGTCCGCCAGAGCAACCGGGCAAGGGGGGACCATGAGTCGACCGTCACGGCCGAGCTCCGCTCGCGACGAGCGAGGGCGTGCTGCTGAACGCCCCCAGGAACCGGTCGCGGAAGTCGGCCATGGGCCACACGGGCGCCCCCTCGCCCGGCCGCAGGCCGTCGGTCCATCCCCAGGCCGAGACCTGGTCGAGGACCCGGGGGTCGCGCGCGATGACGCTGATGGGGACGTCACGGTTGCCCCCGAAGCCGCTCACGATGGTCGCGGGCTGGTGGTCGCCGAGGACGACGACCACGAGGTCGTCGTCGGCCCGCTGCTCCACGAAGGACAGCACGCTCGCGAGGGAGTACTCGATCGAGGCCCGGTATGCCGCGGGTACCGACGCACGGTCGCCCCAGAGCTCGGCCGAGGTGACCGCCTCACGGTGCACCGACCGGAAGACCGACCCGTCGCCGAGCGCTGCGTCGTCGACCATCGTCGGCACCGGCGCCCACGGCCCGTGGCTGGAGGTGAGCTCGACCTCGGCCATCACCGGCTCGGCTCGGCCGGACCCGAGCTCCAGTCGCGCCAGCGCCGACAGCGCGAACTGGTCCGGGACGGCCGAGAAGCCGAACGTCGGCCCGGCATACCCCAGGTCACCCCGGCCGTAGACCTGGTCGAACCCGTAGAAGGCCTGTCCCTCGGGCCAGTTCCCGTGCGTCGACGGCAGCACGGCGACCGTGCGCCAGCCCTGGCGGGAGAAGGCCGAGGAGAGGGTCGTGCGGTCCGTCGCGAGGAGCAGGTCGTACCGGACCTGGTCGCTCACGCTCAGTCCCGACTGGAAGGTGGAGTGGGCCAGCCAGCTGCTGCCCCCGAAGGTCGAGGACGTGAGGTACCCGCTGCGTGCCTCCACGCCGACCGAGCCCAACCGGTCCGCACCCGCGTCGAGCAGCGCCCTCACCGGCTCCGACCCTGTCCCCTCCAGGGCCACGCGTCCGTAGCTCTCGACGAACACGACCACCACGTCCTTGCCCGCGAGACCGGCCAGGTCCGCGGACGCCGGCGACCGGAAGGCGTCGACCTTCATCTCCCGCACGAACCGTTCGCGGTCACGGTATGCCGTGACGCCGGCTTCGACCTTCCCTGCCACGAAGGGGCCCGCACCGCTGAGTGCGACCGGCACGCCTGCGACGACCTGGGCCCCGGAGACCGCGCAGAGGACCCACACCGATGTCAGCACCAGGACCGCCTGGGCGCCGCGGGAGCGGTTCCGGGTGACCGCGCGGGCGAGCCGGGAGAGCGCCCAGGCGGGGCCCACCACCGCTCCCACCGCAACGAGGAGGGTGGTGACGACGACGGCGGCGGCGACCCACGGCCCCCAGGAGTCCCGCACGAAGGCCAGGCCCGACCCGAGCAGACCACGGTCGGTCACGACGTCGAAGGGCCGGCTGAGCACCGCGAAGGCCGCCAGGTCGAGCACCTTGAGCAGGGTGATGGCGCCGAGCACCGACCCGAGGATCACGGTCACCGTCCTGCGCCAGCGCGCAGGCACCACGATGACCGTGGCCGCCACCGCGGCGACCTCGACGGGGAGGCGGATGAAGCCGACGGCCGAGAACCGGTCGAGCTGGTTCGGCGCCACCAGCGCGAACCACAGGATGGCCACCACGAGCGACGTCACCGCAGTGGTGGTCAGGACGCGGACCCAGCGCCTCCGGCGGGCGGGGTGCCTGCGGCTCGCGGCGGCCCCCCGTTCCGTGCGGTCGCGTCGCGCCCACAACGAGCGGACGTCGCGGCCGAACGACTCCGCGAGGAGCACGTGCGCCCCGGCGAGCGTCGTCACCGTCAGCCACCCCGGCAGGACTCCTGCGGCAGCGATCGCGAGGACCACGCCGACGGTCGCCGTCACCACCTTGCGCCAGTAGCGGAAGGCGAGCGATCCGCGCATCCAGGGCAGGACCCACCCGGCCAGGCCGAACGCATACCGCGCGAGGCCACCGGCGAGCACCCACCACCCGACCGACGGGGCGACCGCGGCGCTGAGGACGAGGATGAGGAAGGCATCGACCTCACCGTCGAAGCGTGCGCCGACGGCCGAGACGGTGCCCGTCCGGCGGGCGACGACCCCGTCCACCGCGTCCAGGGCCAGAGCGGGGACGGCCAGGCCGACGAGGGCCGGGCTGACGTGCTGACCCAGCAACGACTCCACCGTCAGTGTCGCGACCGCGCAGGCCATCAGGCCCCGCCCCAGGGTGATGGTGTCCGCCGGGCCCAGTGCGTCCCGCCCGTCGCGCGCCAGCGCCAGCGTCAGAAGACCGACGAGCACGCCGCCGCACCCCAGCCCGACCACCCACCCGAGAGCACCGATGTCCACCAGCACGGCGAGCACCGCGAGGAGCGCGACCAGTCCGGTCATCCCGACCGGCACCGCGCCCGCAGCGGACAGCCGCACCGTGGCCGGAACCGACCCCGCGAGCGACGCCGTGGCCGACCGCGACGAAGCGCTGCTCAGATCTCCCGGCAGCACGGACGTTCGGCTCATCGGTGTCACCGGCTCGCGGATCAGGCTTCGAGCCGGACGGGGTCGAGGAGCTCGAAGGTGTGGGCGCCGCGGGTCGCCTTCGTGGCGAGGTAGCGCGCGTTCGCGGGGCTCCAGTGCACCCCGGTGGGCACGCGCTCACCGACGACGACCCCGTGCCGGCCGAGCTGCTCGGCCTTGTCCGGGTTGTTGCTCAACAGGGCGACGCAGGACAGCCCCACGGCGTGGATCATCTGCGCCGCCACCGTGTAGTCGCGCGCGTCCTTCCGGAAGCCGAGCGCGACGTTGGCCTCGTACGTGTCGAGGCCGAGGTCCTGCAGGGCGTACGCGTCGAGCTTGCCGTACAGCCCGATCCCGCGGCCCTCCTGCCTGAGGTAGAGGAGGTAGCCGCCCACCTCCGAGATCCGCTCGACCGCCTCCCTCATCTGCGGGCCGCAGTCGCAACGCTGGCTCCCGAAGACGTCACCGGTGAGGCACTCGCTGTGGAGCCGGACGAGAGGCAGCGGAGCGAGAGGGTCCGCGACGGTCGGGCCCTCGAGGGCGAAGCACCCCAACCCGACGGCGAGGTGCTCACGGCCGTCGATGAGGCCGCCGAAGGTCAGCACCCGTCCGACGGCGGTGAAGCCGTCCGCGAACCGCAGCGGCACGCTCACCTGGGTGCGGATCGATGCCGTGGGTGGTCTCGTGCTCATGGGCCTTCCTCCGTCGGCTCGTGCTGCTCGAAACGGTCCGAGAGCGCGTAGCGCAGGAGCACGACGTCCCCGATCCGGCGCACGTCGGCGAGGCAGGCCCTGCGACTGCGGTTCCACGGCAGCGGTCCGTCCGCGACGACGCGGTGCGCCCGGGAGTCCCCGACGAAGAAGGGCGCCACCACGACGTGCAGCTCGTCGGCCAGACCGGTGCTGAGGAACTGGGTGTGCACGCTCTGGCCCCCCTCGACGAGGAGCCGGCGCACGCCTTTGCCCGCGAGGTCCTCGCTCACGACGCACATCGACGGGTCGGCCCCCGCGTCGACCACGGTCGCGGCAGCGCCGAGGCGTTCACGGGTTCCGGCGACCGAGCGGCTGGCGCAGTAGACCAGCCGCTCGCTATCGCCCGTCGCGAAGAACGCTGCCGAGGGGTCGAACGTCGCGTGCCGGGTGACCGTCACCTTGCGGGGCGACGGCGGGCGCCCCTCGGTGACCCTGCGGGCCCGGCGGTGCTCGGCGCGCACGAGGAGCCTGGGGTTGTCGGCGCGCACGGTTCCTGCTCCGACGAGGATGGCGTCGCACCGTGCCCGGACGGCGTCCACCCGGTCGAGGTCCGCGGCGTTCGACAGCACCAGCCGCTTGCCGGACGCATCGTCGAGGTAGCCGTCGAGCGACATGGCGCAGCTGAGCACCGTGTAGGGCAGGTCAGTCATGGACGACCACCTCCCGCGGCCCGACCGGCGTTGCGGAGGCTCCTCGTGAGCGACCCACGAGGAGCAGGACCGCTCCCGGCAGCGTCGCGACGACGACGATCACGCCGTAGGCCACGGCCACGGCCAACCCCTGGCTCGAGCTCGCCCCGGCAGCGCCGAACGCCCAGGCCGCGGCGCCCTCGCGCGGTCCCCATCCGGCGAGGTTGAGCGGCACCGCCGCCACCAGCAGGACGAGCAGGGTGAGGGGCACGAAGTCCGACACCGGCATACGCACACCGACCGTGCGCGCGGCGATCGCGAAGGTGGCGACGTGGGCCGCCAGGGCCACGATGGACGCACCGATGATGGACAGGGCCGCGGAGGGGGCCAGCAGCCCTCGGGCATCGGCTGCGGCCACCTGCGACATCCGCGTCAGCGCACCCGGTCGGCGTCGCCGCGCCAGGCGTGCGACTCCGAGGAGGAGCACCGCCAGCAGGGCGACGGCCACCGCGCCGACGCCCAGTGGCAGCGAACCGAACGGTCCACCGGCCAGGAGCGCGACCACCGTGAGGGCGACGAGGACGAGCTGGCCGCAGGTTCGCTCCCACACGACGCCGCGCAGGCCCCCGCCGACGTCGTCGACGGCGCGGCCGTGGCGCACGCCCCGGTGGACGTCCCCGAGCACGCCACCCGGAAGGGTCGCGTTGAGGAACTGGGCGCGGTAGCAGGCCGCGAGCGCCGACGACAGGTCGAGCTCGACACCCAGCTGCCTCGCGACGACCCGCCACCGCCAGGCACCGGCCGCGGTGGCCACGGCGGCGACCACGGTGCCGCCGGCGAGAGCGACGCCGTCGACAGCCCGGACGGCGTCGGCGAACGCGTCGGTGCCGAGCTGGACGGTGACGGCACCAAGGATCGCAGCGCCGCCCAGGGGGCGTGCCCACGACCACCACGCCGTTGCGATGTCGGCCTCCGATCCTCGAGCTGTGCCCGTCCGCCGCCGGGTGCCCCGTCGCATCCCCGTCTCTCCCTCTGTCACGAGCCGCCGGGCGCGGGGGTTCATTCGCCGCTCCCCGGCGGCAGGGCCAGCAGGTCGAGGTGCCCGACGGCCACGCTGAGCCGACCCTGGCCGAGCTCTGCGCGCCGACGGGCCAGGTGGTCGGCACCGCCCGCGGCGAGCTCCGGCCGCTGCTCGCAGGCCGCGCCCACCCAGCCGTCGAGCCACTCGGCCGTGAGGTCCGCGCTGGCGGCGTCGAGCCGCCACGGGCTGGGGCGCCCGTGCACGCGCCACCCGGCGTTCGTGAAGAGGCCGACGGCCGCCGCGGCCGCGTCCGGTCCGAGCAACGAGCGGCCGTCCGTCGTCCGGCGCTGGTGGTCGTTGAAGGCCGCCTCAAGCCTGGTATCGAGGTCCTCCGCCGGGGTCAGACGCACGTGACCGGTGACCGACAGGGTGAGCAGCGCCGGGCAGGCGGCCGCGACACACGACCGGACCGTGCGTTCGAGCTCCTCCGCGGTGAGCATGTCGAGCAGTGCCGAGGCCGTGACCAGGGCGGCACCGGTGAGGTCCGCGGCACGCAGCCGGGTGAGGTCGCCCTCCCGCGTCTCGACCGTGACGGCAGCCCCGTCGGCGGCCGCGGCGGGAGGATCGGCAGCGGCGGCGGCGAGCAGGCCCCTGTCCCGGTCGTGAAGCACCCAGTGCTGGGGGCCGGGGAGCAGCGGCGCCAGCCACCGACCCATGGACCCGGTGCCGGAGCCGAGGTCGTGCACCACGGCGACGGGAGATCGCCCCTCCAGCGCCCGAACGAGCATCCGGGCCAGGGCCGGGGAGCGCGCCTCGGCGTCAGCCGGCTCGCGCAGCCGGAGCCACTGCGGCGTGACACCTGCGGCCACGGCGGTCACGCCGCCACCTCCGAGAGGACCCGGTCCAGGCCGGCCGTCGTCTCGGACCAGTCGCTCAACGTGGCCCGCCGCCCCAGCGCCACGCTGCGGAGCCGGTTGCGCAGCCCGGCGTCGGTGAGCCACGTCCGCAGGGCGCCGGCGAGGGCTCCGGCATCACCCGCCCGGACGAGGAGTCCGGGCACTTGTCCCTCCGGCGAGGTCCCCATCGCCTCGGGGAGCCCACCGACACGCGAGCCCAGCACGGGCACCCCGCGCGCCAGGGCCTCGGTGACGGTCATGCCATAGGTCTCCGTCCTCGACGGAGCCAGGACGAGATCCGCCGCGGCGTACTCGGCGTCCAGGGCAGGACCCACACGCGGTCCGGGCATCGCGATCCGCGCGCCGACCGGACCGGTCAGGGCCTTCGCCCGTATGCCGTCCGCGAACGGCCCGTCGACCGTCACCGCCCCCACGCACCGGCAGGACCAGTCCAGGTCGGCGAGCTCGCCGAGGGCGTCGACGAGCACGTCGTGCCCCTTCGTGGCCGTCACGGCCCCGACGCAGAGCAGCCGGCCGCCACCGGCACTGCCCTGCACCACGGCCGCCGGGTCGGCACCGGGAGCCACCACGCTCACCCGCGACGGGCTCAGCGAGTAGGCGTCCACCAGCCAGTCGCGGGTCCACCCGCTGGTCGCGACGACGTGGTGCGCAGCCCCGAGCGCGGCCCGCTCCCTCTCGCCCCGTGCCCCGTCCCCACGGGTCCCGGACCCGTGGCCGAGGGGCAGGTGCACGAGGACGACGAGCCTGAGGCGCCTCCCCTCGGGCACCACCACCTCGGGGACCGCCGAGGTCACGAGTCCGTCGAGGAGAACCACCGCCCCGTCGGGGATCGAGGCGAGGGTGCTCCGGAGCGCCGCTCGCGACACCGGGTCGGGTCCGGGCCACGGGCCTGCGACCTCGCGTCGGCGCACGACCCAGCCGCGGTCCCGCAGGCCGGTGCACACCCTGCGGTCGTAGGTGTTGCCACCGCTGGGTCGCCGCGGGTCATCCACTCCGTCGGGCACGACGACGTGCAGGGCGCTCATGGTGCGCGCTCGTACGAGGCCCAGGCCACGTGCGACTCCCGCAGCGTGACCGCGATGGCGACGACGTGTGCGACATCCGTGCCGAGCTCCCCGGCCCCCGCCCGGTCCGCGACCCGGTCCGCGACGACCTGGGCGAGGCGCTCGGTCGTCGTGATGACGTCGGTCAGGGTGGGCTCGTCGTCGAGGTTGCGGTAGGACAGCTCACCCATGACCGCCCCCAGGACCACGGCGGCCCGCCCGATGTCGACGACGAGGCCGTCGTCGTCGAGGGCCGCCGCGCGGAAGGTGAGGTCGACGACGTACGTCGCCCCGTGCAGCCGCTGGGCCGGACCGAACACCTCTCCCGGCAGGCTGTGGGCGATCATCATGTGGTCGCGCACGGTCACGCTGAACATCCACCGACCTCCTGGTCATAGGTGATGGTGTGGCAGAGCGCCGCCCGGCTGCCGTCAGCCAGAGTCCGCAGCAGGTCCGGGAGGTCGTCGAAGGGTGAGCTGCCGCTGACGAGCACGTCGAACGCCGGGTCACGGAGCAGCTCGAGCGCGAGGGTGAGGCGGTCGGCCGTCGACCTGCTCGTCCGACGCGACGGCGAGACCATGCCGACCTGGCTGGACCGGATGGCGAGCCGCCCGGAGTGGAACCGCCCACCCAGGCTCAGGGTCACCGTGGCGTCGCCGTACCAGCTGAGGTCCAGCACGGTCCCCTCGTCCGCGAGCAGGTCGAGCGAGTGCTGCAGCCCGGCCGACGACGCGCTGGCGTGGACGACGAGGTCCCGTCCCCGGGGAGCATCGGCGGGCAGCGCGAAGTCGGCGCCGAGAGCGTGGGCCACCTCGGCGCGTGCCTCGTCGACGTCGACCACGGTCACCTCCGCCCCGGGGATGCCGACGAGCAGGCGGGCGACGCACAGGCCGACCATCCCGCCA
Source organism: Knoellia terrae (assembly GCF_048606435.1). Classification (NCBI taxonomy): domain Bacteria; kingdom Bacillati; phylum Actinomycetota; class Actinomycetes; order Micrococcales; family Intrasporangiaceae; genus Knoellia; species Knoellia terrae. The sequence goes on from NZ_JBMBWH010000007.1 coordinate 21,047, forward strand.
CCGACGACGGCGACGCGATCTCCGACGCGCGGCGCAGCGTCCCACAGCGCGTTCACGGCGGTCTCGACCGTCCCGGCGAGCACCGCCCGGTCCACGGGCACGCCCGCGGGCACCGGCACGACCGCGTCCCGACCGACCACGTAGGCCGTCTGGTGCGGATGCAGGCAGAACACCGTGCGTCCCACCAGCTCGGCGGGCCCTCCCTCGACCACCCCGACGCTGAGGTAGCCGTACTTCACCGGACCCGGGAACGTGCCCTCCTGGAAGGGAGCCCGCATCGCGGCGTACTGCTCGACCGGGACCTCGCCCCGGAAGACGAGGGTCTCCGTCCCCCGGCTGACGGCCGACCGCAGGGTCCGCACGAGCACCTCACCCGGCCCCGGGTCCCTCAGCTCGACCGACCTGATCTCGCCCGCGCCCGGCTCACGCAGCCAGAACGCTCGGGCGGACACCGTCACCCACGGACCTCTCGCACGACTGACACACGAGCAGCGCGCGCACGTGGTTCAACGGCCTGAACCATCGGGCCGTCCGCACCGTGATGGGGAAGGCGGGCGACGGCCGCGCTGCGGCGCCATGACGGCATACCGCCGCCGTGACCGTGTCGCCCCATGGATCGGAGGAGATCCCCATGTGGGTGCGCATCGTGACGGCTCTGGCCGCCCTCGTCTCGGCGGCGGTACACCTTGTCCTGTGGTTCGACGGCTACCGGGACATCGAGGTGATCGGCCCCGCCTTCCTGCTCAACGCCGTCGCCGGGGCGGTCATCGCCGTGCTGCTCGTGCGGTGGTGGCACTGGATGCCGGCCTTCCTCGTCACCGGGTTCGGTGCGAGCACCCTGGGTGCGTTCGTGCTCTCGACGACCGTCGGGCTGTTCGGCGTCAACGAGCAGTGGACCGGTGGCTGGGTGCTCACGGCCGCCGTCTCGGAGGTCGTCTGCATCATCGGCGGGCTGGTGCTCCTGCGCGCCGGGCTGGCCGGCCACCCGCGCACCTCGCGGGCACCGAAGGGCATGGCTCGCGCCCGCTGACCGGTGAGGCCCTGCCCGCGCGGGCCTCAGACGGTGAGCTGGAGGACCAGGATCCCGCCGGCGGTGCGCAGCTCCACCGTGTCGATGTCCTGGCGGTTGGTCGCCGTCGCGCCGGACACGCGCATCGTCCGGCCCGGGAGCCCCTTCCACGTGGCGACCTGCTCCGTACGGCCGTCCGTCGTCCGCACGACGAGGGCGTAGACCGCATCGGGCGAGGCTTCGTAGCCCTCCTCCACCTGCTCGTAGGTGCAGGTCATGTCGAGCTTGGTGCCCCAGCTCACGCCCGCGACCCGGACGTCGGCCCGGACCGGCGTGGCTCCGACGGCATCCATGGCCCTGGCAGGGACGGTGCTGGTCACCGACGTCGGGGTCGGCCCGGCCGTCACCTCCGGTCGCCGCAGCACGTCGGCGGTCAGGGCCGCCGACCCGACCGCCACCGCCGCCACGGCCGCGGCCACACCGGCGACGATCGTGGTGCGACGGCGTTGGGACGTCCGCACGTCGCGGACGAGGGCGGGAAGGATGGTGCTCGGCAGGGGGGGTGCTGCGGTCGCGTCGAGGTCGGCCGCGTCGACCTGCGACAGGAGCCCGGGCAGGCCGGCCAGCTCGCGGACCGACCGGCTGCAGTCGTCGCACCGCGTCATGTGCCGCTCGAACTCGAGTCGCTCGCTCGGAGCCAGGGCGCCGAGCACGTAGGAGCCGTCGTGGTGCGCGAACTCGCAGCTCATGCCCCGACCCCCATCTCCTGCAGCGACAGACGCAGTGCCCGCAGCGCGTAGTGCGTGCGCGACTTCACGGTGCCGTCCGGGATCCCCAGTCGATGGGCCGCCTCGGAGACCGATGCCCCCCGAAAGTAGCACTCCACGAGCACCGCCCGGTGTTCCGGCGACAGCGCGAGCATGGCGTCCGCCACCACCCACGACAGCAGCAGCTGGTCGGTGTGGTCGTTGGGGTTCCGGCCCTCCGGCACCTCGGCGACCGAGACCTCGCTCTGCGTGCGCTTGGCCCGCCAGTCGTCGATGACGATGTTGCGCGCCACGGTGAACAGCCAGGCCCGCACGGACCCGCGTCCCTCCTGCAGTCGGTCGTGGTTGCGCCACGCCCGCAGGAGGGTCTCCTGAACGACGTCCTGCGCCCGCGCGTGGTCGCGCCCGGTGAGGCTCAGGCAGTATCCCCACAGGGCAGCCGCATGCTCGTCGTGCAGCTGCTTCATCAGCATGGTGGCGCTGTCCGGCATACGACCTCCCATCGACTCATACGCAGCCGGGGCCCGGACAGTTCAGGTCGCGGCCGGCTCACGCGCGCACCGGCCGCGGCGCGATGGCGGCGAGCGCCTCGGCCAGCAGGATCCGCTCCGCCCGGTCGTAGACCTGGCGGGCCTGCTGCGCGGAGTCACCGACCGCCGTCATCCCGACCCGGCCGGCCTCGGTGACCGAGCTGATCATGTGGAAGACGACCCCGGTCCCGCTCGCCGGGTCGAAGTGCAGCCCCGTCCGGGCGACGATGTCGAAGAGGTCGTCCACGCGCAGGCCACGCAGGTTCGGGTCCTCGAGGTGGTCGGTCGCCATGAGGTGCTTCTCCCGCCCGCCCGGTGTCGTGAACAGGCCCGTGTCCCCGTGGTAGCGACCGTCGGTGAGGAACTGGAGCGTGAGGAACGGGTGCGTCGTGCCGCCCTTGCGCAGGTTGACCTCGATCGCGTATGCCGTCCACGCGCCCTCGTTGCGCACCACGACGAAGTCGACGGCGAACCGCCCCAGCACCCCCAGCTCGGCCAGGCGGGCGCCGATGGCCTTCGCCTCGTCGGTGATGAGCCGCGCATAGCCGGGCGCCGCCGGGAAGGTGCACCCCAGGTAGGACTGGCCGGTGGGGCCGCCGAGGATCTGGTCGTGCGTGGACAGCACCTCGAGCTCGCCCATCGGCGTGATCCGGAGCTGGACGCTCGGGCTGAGGACCTCGTCACCGACGATGCGCTCCTCGACGATGCCGCCCTTCTGCTGGAACTTCGCGAGATAGGTCTCGTGCGTCACCGTCCGGCCCTCGAGCTCCATGGTGTGCACCCGCTCGAGCAGGGCCGCCCGCTCGTCCGACGAACCGGGTCCGGGCAGCCGGGACAGGTCCACGACGGCGTTGCCGGACCCGGACACGCCCTCGTTGAGCTTGACCATGGCGACCGACGCGTCCGGCCGCCGCGTCCGCAGCTCCGACAGGGCCGTGACGATGTCGTCGAGCGACGACAGGTCCTCGAACCCGACCGGGTAGGTCACCCCGGACTCGTCGAAGAGCTTGCGGCACCCGGACTTGGTGCCGAGTGCGAGGTGGCGCGGGTCCGCTCCGTACATCGGGATGCCCAGCTCGATGGCGAGGTCCCGCTCGAGGGTGGTCGTCGTGTAGGGCACCAGGTGCGAGCGTCGGGGGTTCGGGACGAGGGCCGCGATGTCGGCGAGCAGGCGTGGCCTCTCGAGGAGCTTCTCGCTCAGCGGCCGCGGCGTCAGGTCCCCGACGGACACCATCGAGAGCCGGGCCTTCGCGTGGCTCGGGATCACGCCGGACAGCAGCGCGAGGTAGTACTCGACGATGGCCGGGTCGACCGGCCCGGAGGTCACGTAGACCATGCGCAGCCGCGGCTGCCGGAGCAGCAGCAGCAGGAAGAGGTAGCGCTCCTCCATCGCCTGGTTGACCGCCCCCGCCCTGGCGTTGACCCTGTCGAGCGACACCGACGGCACGACGACGACGGACTCGTCGGCCTCGTTGAGCCGCATCGACCTCCACACGTCGGGCAGCCGGGCCTGCAGCCGCCCGAACGCCGCGTTGCGCCCGTCCTCGTCGAGGTCGGCCAGCAGCCGCGGCTCGTCACCCTGCCGATCCCGACCGGGCCGGCCGGCATACCCGCTCAGCGACGTCACGACGCGCTCCGCGCGGCATCGAGGCCGAGGACCTCGTGGGTCTCGACCGGCTTGGTGATCCCGCGCAGCTCGACGGGACCGAGCGGACGCGTCACGGCGACCTCGCCGGCCCCGGCAGCCACCCGCTGCGTGACGAGGATCTGCCCCGCCTCGGCCAGGCCCGAGAGGCGGGCGCTGACGTTGGTCACCGTGCCGATCGCGGCGTAGTCGTAGCGGCCCTCGAACCCCACCCGCCCGAGGGTCGCGTACCCCTGGGCGATGCCCACCCCGAAGCCGAGCTCGTGGCCTCGTCTGCGCCACCCCTCGGCCAGCTGCTCGACGCGACCGCGCATCGCGACGGCCATGCGCACCGCCCTCTCCGGGGCGTCGGGACACGGGATCGGGTCGTTGAAGAACACGAGGAGGCCGTCGCCTGCGAAGTGCTCCAGCGTTCCCTCGAACCGGAACACGAGCTCCCCCAACGCCTCGTGGTAGTCGCGCAGCACGGCCATGACCTCCTCCGGCTCAGCCGTCTCCGCGAAGGGGGTGAAGCCGCGCAGGTCGCAGTAGGTCGCCGTGATCTCGGCGCGGTGGCTGGTGAGGAACGCCTCGTCACCGCTCTCGACGACCAGCCCGGCCACCTGCGGCGACAGGAACCGGCGCAGCCGGCCGACCCGCTCGAGCTCCGCGACCTGGGCCTGCACCTTGGCCTCGAGCTCGCGGTTCCACGCGGCGAGCTCGGCGCTCTGGCGCTCGATGGTGTCGTGGTAGCGCTTGATCCGGACCAGCGACCGGACCCGGGCGAGCAGCTCGGCCTGGTCGAAGGGCTTGGTGACGAAGTCGTCGGCGCCGGCCTCGATCGCCCGGATCTTCTGCTCGTTGCCGGACGCCGTGACCATGACGACGGGCAGGTATGCCGTCCGGTCGTCCGACCTGATCCGCCGGCACGTCTCGTACCCGTCGATGCCGGGCATCTGGATGTCGAGGAGCACGATGTCCGGCAGCTGCCCGGCGAGCCAGTCGAGTGCGTCCTCGCCGGACTCCGTGGCGTGCACGGCGAACCCGCGCGGCGAGAGCACGGCATCCATCAGCTTGCGGTTCGGCTCGAGGTCGTCGACGACGAGGACCACGGGGTCACGGGTGTCGTCCTGCATGGTCATGGCTGCTCCGTTCGGAGGTGTCGTCGGACCTGGTCGGGGAAGTGCCGCACGCTGATCGGCTTCTCGAGGTAGCCGTCGAAGCCCGCATCGCGCGCCCGGTCGTGGTCCTGCTGCATCGCGAAGGCGGTCAGCGCGACCACGGGGATCTCGGCCGTGAGCCGGTCGGACCGCATCCGCGCCAGGGCGGCGTGACCGTCGATCCCCGGCAGCTGGAGGTCCATGAGGACGATGTCCGGCAGGTCCGCCCGGGCACGCTCCACCGCCTCCTCACCGCACGTGGCGACAAGGACGGTGAAGCCCGCGAACTCGAGGACGTCACGCGCCAGCTTGAGGTTCTTCTCGTTGTCCTCGACGAGCAGCACCACCCCGCCGTTCGGGGAGCTGCCGCTCATGGGGGGACACCTCCCGCCGCCGCCCTCGGCACGGTGACCTCGCTGAGGCGGCTCGCCAGCAGACCCAGGTCCACGGCGTTCTTCGACGTCACGAACTCGATCCGGCCCTGCAGCATCCGCCGGTCGGCGGCGGTCAGCGTCTTGGAGGTCAGGACGACGATGGGCACCGAGGCGCTGACCGGGTCGCTGCGCAGGCGGTCGATGACCTCGAAACCGTCCATGTCCGGCAGAAGCAGGTCGACGAAGACGACGGAGGGCCGCGCCTCCCGGACGAGCGCGAAGACGTCCTCGGCCTCGGTGCACGTGTGCAGCGTCCACCCGGCGGGGTCCAGCGCGAGACGGGCGAGCTCGAGGGCCGACGGGTCGTCGTCCACGAGAACCGCGACCCTGGCCCCGGACTGCTCAGTACGCACCGGCACGAGGCGTCGCAGCGCCTCGACGAGGTCGTCCCGGGCCACCGGCTTGACGAGGTAGTCCGAGGCGCCGAGTGCCATCCCCCGGCTCCGGTCCGGCAGGACGGAGACGACGACGACCGGTGTGCCCGCGACCTCCGGGTCGCTCTTGATCTCGGTGAGCACGTCCCAGCCGTCCATCCCGGGGAGGTGGATGTCGAGCACGACGACGTCGGGACGCTGCTCGCGCACGGTCGCCAGCCCGGCGACCCCGTCGGCGACCACGGTGGTCCGGAGCCCGGCGGCGCCGAGGTGCAGCGAGAGCAGCTCCGCCGAGCTCGGGTCGTCCTCGATGATGACGGCGAACGGTCGTCCGTCCCCCGCGTCCGCAGCATCGGCCGGGGCAGGCGTCGCCACGGACAGCGGGTCGGTCCGCGCCCGGACGGTCGGGATGCTGAACCCGAACGTGCTGCCGTGCCCCAGCTCGCTGCGCAGCCAGACGGTTCCGCCGTGGAGCTCGACGATGCGACGGGTGAGCGTCAGCCCGAGCCCCGTTCCCTCGACCTTGCGTGCGGCCCGACTGCCCTGCTGGAACGAGTCGAAGATCCGCTCCTGGTCGGCGGCGGCGATGCCGACCCCGGTGTCGGACACCGTCACCTCGAGGCCGTCCGGCCGACGCGTGGCGGCCACGACGACGGTGCCTCCATCCGGGGTGAACTTCACCGCGTTGCTGAGCAGGTTGAGAAGCACCTGCTTGAAGCGCAGCTCGTCGGCGTGGACCGACCCGAGCCCCTCGGGGAGCTCGGTCCGCAGGGCCACGCGCTGGTTCAGGGCCCGTTCCCGCACCATGGACAGGGCGTAGGTGACCGCCTCCTCCACCGAGAAGTCGGTGAGCTCGAGCTCCATCTGCCCGGCCTCGACCTTGCTGAGGTCGAGGACGTCGTTGAGGAGGTCGAGGAGGTGACGGCCGGAGCTGAGGATGTCGCGCAGGTAGTCCTCCTGCCGCTCGTTGAGCTCACCGAACATCCGCTCCAGCAGGACCTCGGAGAAGCCGATGACGGCGTTGAGTGGCGTGCGGAGCTCGTGCGACATGCTCGCGAGGAACTCCGACTTGTGCCGGCTGGCCTGCGCCAGCTCGGCGCTCTGGACCTCGAGCTGGCGGTGGATGCGGGCGTTGGTCAGGGCGATGGCCGACTGGTTGGCGAAGGCCTCGAGCAGCTCGCACGTCTCGTCGCTGAACTCCCCCGGGCTCTTGCGGCGCACGACGAGCGAGCCGACGATCCGGCCCGAGCGGATGAGCGGGACGGCGACGACAGAACGCCACCCTGCGGCATACAGGATGGAGAGGTGAGGGTCGAGGTCGTCGACCAGCGACAGGTCGGCGACCTGGATCGGCCCGCGCTCGCGGCAGGCACGCCCGATGAACGTCTCGTCGATGTGGATCCGGCTGTCCCGCAGGGCCTGCAGCACCTCGGCACTCGTCCCGGTCGCCGCGCGCACGCTGAAGAGGCCGGAGTCCTCGTCGAGGTCGACCAGCGAGCCGCCGCTCGTGCCGGACAGCCCGACCGCGACGTTGACGATCGTCGCCAGCACCTCGTCGGCGTCCAGGCTCGAGCTCACGGCGTTGCCCACCTCGGAGAGCGCCTCGAGCTGCTCCACCCGCCGGGTCAGCTCGCTGGACCGCGCCTCGAGCGCCCGCACCAGCTCGACGTTGCGCACCGCCAGTGCTCCCTGGGCCGCGAACGTCGTGAGCAGCGAGCACACCCGGTCGTCGAACCGGGCGACGGCCGTCCGCCAGACGGACAGCACGCCCACGACCTCGCCGTCGACGAGCATCGGGGCGCCGAGGATCGTGCGGTAGCCCTCGATCCGCTGGAAGTCGGGCCGGTCGTACTCCGGGTCGGCCAGCACGTCCTCGATCTGCTGGGTCGTGTGGTCCAGGCTCACCCGCCCGATGAGGGAGTCACGATCGCGGTGGACGGGGTCGGCCTCCGAGAGCGCGACGAACTCCGCGCTCATCCCGACGCCACGGATCAGTCGGTAGGCACCGTTGCGGAACAGGTGGATCTGCGCGGCGTCGGCGTGGCAGAGGACCCGGGCCCGCTCGACGATCGCCCCGAACACGTCCTCGGGCGCGGACGACGACGCGGCCAGAATCGCGAGGATCTCGCTCGTCGCCGCCAGCTGCCTGCGGATCTCGCGGTGGTCGTCGGTCGTGCCCACGCTCGCGAGCGCCGCGGACTCCCCCGTGTCCTCCCCGTCAAGAGTCGTGTCCACCGGAGCCTCCGTCCCACCCCGGCCGTGCTCTGTCGAGGCTCACCTCGAGTGTGCTCCCCCTCCGGACCCACCCTCAACGGATTGGGCGAACCAACCTTCGCGGCGCCCCGCGGGGAACCTGCACATACCGCGACAGCGACGCTCGCCACCGCGGGGCCCGCGGGGTCGGCTCAGCCGCCGGGGACCATCCAGCGCAGGATCTCGACGAGGCCGACGACCGCGCAGAGGATGACGAACGCGGCGATGACCCAGGCGATGATCTGCGCCGCGTCGATGCCACCACCGGACGCGTCGGAGGACACGGCCGAGCCGGCCGGGTCGGGGGTCGACTCGCCGGAGCCGCGGGCCTCGAGCGCCTTGCTCCGCAGGGCCTCGACCTTCTTGGAGCGGGGCTCCTGCCGCACCGAGCGGGGCAGTGAGCGCCACATGGCCCCGAAGTCGTCGCCGTGCGAGTCCCGCCATGCCGCAACCGCCGCGTCGACCTCGGGTCCCTTGACGCCGGCGCCGAACCACACCGCACCGGCCGCGGGCAGGTCGCCCATCCCGTGGTGCACCTCGCCGAGCAGCCGCAGGGCCGTGAGGTCGCGCTCCTCGCGCACGTGGGCGGCGAGCAGGTCGCGAGCCCTCCAGAGCTGGTGGCGCTCGATCGCCTCGGTGGCCTCGGCGAGGACCGGGTCCGGGGCAGCATCGGTCACGGTGTCGCGGTTCTCGTCGGGCATGAGAGCCAGCGAACCACACCGCCGGGCCCGTCTCCACGACCGGCACACGGCATACCGCCGCTGGCACGGGGCGACCTGCGTGTGCCGCCCGCCCCGCCCACGTGACCGGCGCCACTGAGCGTGCGCTCAGTCACAAACCGGCAACCCGCCTTGCCTGACGCTACTGGCGAGTAGCACCATGGGTTCATGGGTCACTACAAGAGCAACCTGCGCGACATCGAGTTCAACCTCTTCGAGGTGTTCGGTCGCGGTGACGTGCTGGGCTCCGGGCCCTACGAGGACCTCGACGCCGACACGGCGCGGGAGATGCTCAAGGAGGTCGCCCGCCTCGCCGAGAACGAGCTGGCCGACTCCTTCCAGGACGCCGACCGCAATCCGCCCGTCTACGACCCGCAGACGCAGGCCGTCACCATGCCGGAGTCGTTCGCGAAGTCCTACCAGGCCTACCGCGACAGCGGCTTCTGGGGCATCGACCTGCCCGCCGGTCTCGACGGCACCGTGGCCCCGCCGAGCCTGCGCTGGTCGGTCAACGAGCTCGTGCTCGGCGCGAACCCGGCGGTGGCGATGTTCAACGCCTCCTACGGCTTCGCCAAGCTCATGTACGTCCTCGGCACCGAGGACCAGAAGAAGCTCGCGCGCTGGATCGTCGAGAAGGACTGGCACTGCACCATGGTGCTGACCGAGCCGGACGCCGGCTCCGACGTCGGCGCCGGCCGCACCAGGGCCGTGCCGAACGAGGACGGCACCTGGACCCTCTCCGGCGTGAAGCGCTTCATCACCAGCGCCGAGTCCGACATGGTCGACAACGTCGTCCACTTCGTCCTCGCCCGCCCCGAGGGCGCCGGCCCCGGCACCAAGGGCCTCTCGCTCTTCGTCCTGTCCAAGTACGACGTCGACCTCGAGACCGGTGAGCTCGGCGAGCGCAACGGCGTCTACGTCACCAACGTCGAGAAGAAGATGGGCCTCAAGGTCTCGACGACCTGCGAGCTCACCTTCGGCGGCGAGAAGCCCGCCGTCGGGACGCTGTTCGGTGACGTCCACGACGGCATCGCCCAGATGTTCCGAGTCATCGAGAACGCCCGGATGCTCGTCGGCACCAAGGCCATCGCCACGCTCTCGACCGGCTACCTCAACGCGCTCGAGTACGCCAAGGAGCGCGTCCAGGGCGCCGACCTCACGCAGCAGACCGACAAGGCTGCGCCCCGCGTGCCGATCACCCACCACCCCGACGTGCGCCGCTCGCTCATGCTGCAGAAGTCCTACGCCGAAGGCCTGCGCGCCCTCGTCCACTTCACCGCGAGCCAGCAGGACATCGTCGACGCCGAGCAGCTGCGGACCGGGTCCGAGTCGCTCGAGCCCGGCTCCCCTGCCGAGCTGGCCAACCGGGTCAACGACCTGCTCCTGCCCATCGTCAAGGGCCTGGGCTCCGAGCGCGCCTGGGTGCTGCTCGGCACCGAGTCGCTCCAGACGTTCGGCGGCTCCGGCTTCCTCCAGGACTACCCGGTCGAGCAGTACGTGCGTGACGCCAAGATCGACACCCTCTACGAGGGCACCACCGCGATCCAGGGCCTCGACTTCTTCTTCCGCAAGATCATCAAGGACAAGGCGCAGGCCCTGACGACGATCTCCATGCAGGTGCAGGAGTTCGCCAAGGACCTCGGTGGTCACGGCGGCCGGCTCGACCGCGAGCGCGAGCTGCTCGGCGAGGCCCTCGAGAACGTCCAGGGGATCCTCGGCTACATGGTCGGTGAGCTGATGAAGTCCGACCCGCGCGGTGGCAATGCAGCCGGCGACAACGATATTCGGAATCTTTACAAGGTCGGGCAGAACACGACCCGCCTGCTGCTCGGCGCCGGTGACCTCGTCGTCGGCTGGCTGCTGCTGCGCCAGGCCGACGTCGCGCTCTCGGCCCTCGAGGGCGAGGTCAGTGACAGAGACCGCGACTTCTACACCGGCAAGGTGGCGGCGGCGCAGTTCTACGCCCGCCAGGTCCTCCCGCGCCTGGCCGCCGAGCGGGCCATGGCCGAGGCCACCGACAACGAGCTGATGGACATGCCCGAGTCCGCCTTCTGAGCAGGCACGACGAAGCCCCGGCGAGCTGCTCGCCGGGGCTTCGTCGTGCTGCGAGGGATCCGCTCAGTAGCGGGTGTCCGGGTCGACGCGGGTCTCGTCGACGCGCGAGCCCGAGACGGGGTCGACCTGCGAGGAGCGGGTCGCCGTGTAGCCCGCCGGGCGGGTGCGGCCGCGCATGGCGAAGGACAGCAGGATCGCGAGGACGCCGGCGGCGATGAGGATCCAGCCGAGCATGCCGTCGTCCAGGCCGGGGATGTCCACCTGCAGGACGAACGCGAGGATCGCGCCGATAACGATGAGGACGATTCCGAGTCCGATGTACATGGTCACTCCTTGTGGCCGGGTCCGGGGAAAGGGGCCCCGGATCGGTGGTCAACTCTACCGCTGACCTGCGGGTTCGAGCGGGAGGAGCGCGCCCGGGTTGAGCAGCCCGTCGGGGTCGAGCGCGTGCTTGATCCGCTGGTTGACCTCCATGACGTCCGGCCCGAGCATCGCCGGCAGGGCGTCGCGCTTGAGCCGGCCGACCCCGTGCTCACCGGTGATCGTGCCGCCCAGCGCGATGGCCGCCGCGAGGATGTCCTCGAAGGCCGCCCGGGCGCGTGCCGTCGAGTCGGGGTCGGCCGCGTCGTACATGACGATCGGGTGGGTGTTGCCGTCACCGGCGTGCGCCACGCACACGATGTCGACGCCACGCTCGCGGCCGATCTCCTCCACGCGGCCGACGAGCTGGGGCAGCAGCGGCACGGGGACGCCGACGTCCTCGAGGAGCAGTGAACCGGCTGCCTCGGCCGCCGGGAAGGCCAGGCGCCGCGCCCGCACGAAGGACTCGCCCTCGACCGGGTCGTGCGTGACGAAGAGGTCGACCGCACCCGCCTCACGGCAGGACGTCTCGATGACGGCCATCTCGCCCTCGCGCGCGCCGGCGGGGGCGTCGGACTGGACGAGCAGCAGCGCCCGCTCACGGTCCAGGCCCATCGGCGCGAAGTCCTCGACCTGGTTCACCGTCGGCCGGTCCATGAGCTCGACCATCGACGCGCGCACGACCCGGCCCATCGCGACGACGGCGTCGGCCGCGGCGCGGACCGTGTCGAACGTCGCGACGAGGGTCGAAGGTGCGAGCTTGGCCGGGACGAGCCGCAGCGTGGCCCGGGTGACGATGCCCAGCGTCCCCTCGCTGCCGACGAACAGCTTGAGGAGGGAGAGTCCCGCGACGTCCTTGACCCGCTTGCCGCCGAGGGTGATGAGGCGCCCGTCGGCGAGGACGACGTCGAGCCCGAGGACGTAGTCGGTCGTCACGCCGTACTTGACGCAGCACAGCCCACCGGCGTTCGTCGCGATGTTGCCGCCGATCGAGCAGATCTCGAACGAGGACGGGTCCGGGGGGTACCAGAGGCCGTGCTCGGCGGCGGCCTTCTTGACGTCGGCGTTGAAGGCGCCGGGCTCCACGACGGCGCACCGCGCGTCAGGGTCGATCTCGACGGCGGTCATCCGCTCGAGGCTGAGCACCAGCCCACCCTCGACCGCCGACGCTCCCCCGCTGAGGCCGGTGCCCGCACCACGGGGAACGACGGGTATGCCGTGGCTCGCGGCCCAGCGCACGGCCACCTGGACGTGGTCCGCGACCTCGGCGCGGACGGCCGCACACGGCATACCGGCGTCGGGGTCCCGGGCCCAGTCCCGGCGGTACTTCTCGAGCGCGACGGGCGCGGTCGCCACCACCCCCTCCGGGAGAAGGGCGACGAGCTCGGCGACGGCAGCGCTGCGATCGGTCACGGGGCCATCCTAGGAACGGTGTCGGCCCTGTCGGCGTGCGCAGGCAGGATGGGCGCCGTGGCCACGATCGTCTTCCTGCACGCCCATCCCGACGACGAGGCCTCCGGCACCTCCGGGACGATGACCCGCCTCTCCCGGGAGGGCCACCGGGTCGTCGTGGTCTACGGGACGGGTGGTGAGCTGGGGACGGCGCCCGAGGACCTCGCCGAGGGCACGACGCTCGCCGACTTCCGGCGGGCCGAGGCCGAGGCGTCGGCGGCCGTGACGGGCACCGAGCGGATCGTCTGGCTCGGCTACCACGACTCCGGCATGCACGGGTGGGAGCAGAACTCCCACGACGGCTCCTTCCACGGCGCCGACCTCGACGAGGCCGCGGGGCGCCTCGTGGAGGTGCTCGACGAGGAGGACGCCGACGTGCTCGTCGCCTACGACTGGCACGGCGGCTACGGCCACCCCGACCACGTCAAGGTGCACCGGGTCGCCCACCGGGCCGCCGACCTCGCCGCCCGCCGACCGCGCCTTCTCGAGGGGACGATGAACCGTGACGCCATGCGCGCCGGTCAGGAGGCCGAGCGCGCGGCCGGTCGCGAACCCGACTTCGACGCCGACCAGCCGATGGAGGACGGCGAGCCGATCGGCACGCCCGAGAGCGAGATCTCCTGGCGGGTCGACGTGTCGGGTGACATCGACTCCAAGCGCGCCGCGCTGTCGTGCCACGCGAGCCAGACCAGTGACGTCGGCATGATGCTGCAGATGCCGCCCGAGATCTTTGCGCAGTGGTTCGGCACCGAGTTCTATCTCGAGCCCGGTCGCGAGCCGGGCATGGTCGACGGCTGGCCGTTCGCCGACCTCGAGCGCTAGCCGGACCCCTCAGAGCCGGCGGTCGCCCAGCACCGGGAAGGCCTCGCGAGTGCGGGCCACGACCCCCGGGTCGACGTCGACGACGAGGACCTCCTCGTCCGTCCCGGCCTCGGCGAGCACGTCACCGTTCGGGGCCACGACCTGGCTGCGCCCGCCCATCTCGGTGTGGGCGTGGGTGCCGGCGGTGTTGCACTGCACGACGAACGCCTGGTCCTCGACGGCCCGGGCCCGTCCGAGCAGGGTCCAGTGGGAGACCCTCGCGGCCGGCCACGCCGCGGGCACGAGGAAGACCTCCGCGCCGGCGTCCACCTGCTGCCGGTAGAGCTCGGGGAAGCGCAGGTCGTAGCAGGTGGACAGCCCGACCGTCGCGCCCTCACCTGCCGCCGAGGCGAGGCGCGCGGTGACCACCTCGGAGCCCGCCTCGAGCAGCTTCGGCTCACCCGAGCCGAAGCCGAACCGGTGGATCTTGCGGTATGCCGTCCGCTCCCCCTCCGCGGTGACGAGGACCGAGGTGTTCGCGAGCCGACGGCCGTCGGCCCCGGCCTCGGGGAGCCGCTCGACGAACGAGCCGGCGTGCAGAGCGAGGGACAGCTCCCGCGCCAGGGCCGTCATGCGCTCGACCCAGGGCCCGTCGAGCGGCTCGGCCAGGTCCTCCCAGCGGCGGTAGTCGAAGCCGGTGGGCGCCCACAGCTCCGGCAGCACGACGAGATCCGGCCGCGACCCTCCGGACGCACCCTCGACGGTGGAGCGGACGAGGTCGCACACCCGCTCGACCCGCTCGGGCACCGGCTCCGCGTCGCCGTAGCCGACCTGCACGACCGCGATCCGCATCAGGAGTCCTTCCTGCCCTGCTGGCCCAGCCGAGCCAGCCGCTCGTTGTAGGCGCGCAGCGCTGCGTCGTCGTCGCGCGTGGCCTGGCGGTCGAGCCGGACCGACTCCTGGCGGTCGCGGCTGAACCACTGGCGCGCGACGAGGACCGCGAGGACGAGCGTCGGCGCCTCCCCGAAGCCCCACGCGATCTCGCCGGCGCGCTCCTGGTCGGCGAGCGGAGGCGGGGCCCAGGGCAGGTTGATCCCCTGGAAGAAGTCGGGGGCGAGGACGAACGTCGTGCCGGTCAGCGCGACACCGAAGAAGGCGTGGAAGGTGATCGTCGCGAAGAGGATGAGCAGCAGGACCGCCGGCGACCACTTCGGCGGTCCGGGGTCGATGCCGATGAGAACCCACGTGAAGAGGTAGCCCGTGAGGAGGAAGTGGGCCAGCATCAGCAGGTGGCCCGTGTGCGTCGTCAGGGCCAGCTCGAACAGCGGCGACCAGTAGAAGGCGGCAAGGCTGGCGAAGAAGAGCACCGCCGCGACGACCGGGTTGGCGAGGAACCGCAGCGCCCGGGAGTGCACGACCTGGAGGATGACCTCGCGCGGGCCCCACGTCCGGTCTGGACGCGCGGGCAGCGCGCGCAGGGCGAGGGTGAGCGGCGCGGCGGGGACGAGCAGCAGCGGCACGATCATCGCGACGACCATGTGCATCACCATGTGCACCGAGAACTGCACCCGCCCCCAGATGTCCGGCGCGCCGCTGGTCGCCCACACGAAGACGAGCCAGCCCAGGACCCAGAGCACGGTGCGGTGGACCGGCCACGCGTCACCGCGACGGGACAGGCGACGCGCACCGCCGGCATACAGGCCGATCGACACGAGGGCGATGCCGATCATGAGCCAGCTCGGGCGCCAGGCGGTGACCCAGTCCGCCGCCGACATCGGACCGGGGTCGGGGAAGCCGGTGACCGACAGCACCGCGCTGGGGTCGAGCTCGGACTCGGGCACCGGGGGTGGGGTGCGGCTGAGGACCGCACCGAGGCCGAACGCCGCCGCCATGAGGGCCAGCTCGACGAGGACCAGCCGCGCGAACCCGCTGCCGTCGTGCTCGATGCTGGCGATCACCCGACGCCGCTGCTGCCAGCCCATGACACCCAGCGCGAGAAGGATCAGCGTCTTCGCGACGACCATCGCGCCGTAGGCCGAGGCGATGCCGCTCACCGAGCCGAGCCGGATCACCGCCTGCTGCAGACCCGTGACGGCCACCGCGGCGTACGCCCACCCGGCAAGGACGGAGTAGCGGGCGACGGTGGCGCCGAGGTCGGACCCGATCCGGGGCTGCATGACGGCGATCGCCAGGAGACCACCGACCCAGACGGTGACGCCGACGAGGTGCACCCCGAGCGAGTTCACCGCGTCCTCGTGGCTCGCGCTGCCGGCGGAGTGCCCCGTGAGCGCGACGATGACGATGCCGGTCAGTGCCACGACGGACAGCCAGGCGTATGCCGTCCGCGACCGTGCCAGCAGTGCTCCGGTCGTCACGATGAGGGCGACGCCCGTCGCGATCGAGAGCACGCGCGTGACCTCGAGCGACCAGACGAAGGTGAGGAACTGCCGCGCCAGCTCGGGGTCACCGAGGCGCAGCCCCGCGAGGGAGGCGAAGGTGAGGAAGGTGACGAGGCCCGCCGCGACGAACCAGATGACGCCCGTCACCGCGGCCAGGCGTGCGGCCTGCTGCCGACGCTCGGTGCTCCGCCGCTCCGGAACGAGGAAGGCCGCGAGCAGGAGCAGCCCGAGGGTCGCCGCCGAGGAGAGGTCGCTGGCCACCCGGGCCAGCGGCAGCGCCCAGCGCACGAGCGGCCCGGGGTCGTCGAGCACGAGCGGCGCGAGGACGCCGGAGAGCGAGGCGGCGACCAGGGTGACGGCCAGCGCGCTCAGGGTGACGACGGCGACCGGTCCCGTCGCCGTTCGCGTCTCGACGGCGGTGGAGCTCATGGCCGACAGCCTAGGTCGGTGGCACAGTGGTGCTCGATGACCCCCTCACCTCCCCACCTCACCCTCGGCATCGACGTCGACGCCCCGGCCGACGTCGCGTGGGACCTGCTCGTGCGGGTCGACCAGTGGCCGCGCTGGGGGCCGACCGTGCGACGGGCCGTCGTCGACGGCGGCGCCGACCGGATCGCCGCGGGTGCCACCGGGACGGTGTGGACGACGCCGGGGCCCCCGCTGCCCTTCCGGATCGAGGCGTGGGAACCGCACGGGCCCGTGCGCCACTGGTCGTGGCGGGTGGCCGGGGTCACGGCGACGGGCCACACGGTGCGCGAGCGCCAGGGTGGGTGCCGGGTGGAGTTCACCGCCCCGTGGTGGGCGCCCGGCTACGCACCGGTGCTGTGGTTGGGCCTGCGCCGGGTCAGGTCCCTGGCACGAGCTCGTCGGGGCCGGGCAGCTCCTCCATCGCGGCCAGCTGGAGACGGCACCACGGGCTGACGTCGCGAGTCCCGGTGAGGACGTCCGCGCGGAACCGGGCCCAGTCGGTCCACTCGTGCTCGACCACCTCGTCCGGGTCCGGCGCGAGCGACGCCGGGTCGGGGCAGCTCGCGACCCACACGGGGCAGATCTCGTTCTCGACCGTGCCGTCCTCCATGACCGCGCGGTAGCGGAAGTCGGGGAGCACGACGCGCAGGTCGGTCAGCTCGACGCCGAGCTCCTGGCGCACCCGACGGCGCACGGCGACGTCCGCCGCCTCCCCCGGGGCGGGGTGGCCGCAGCAGCTGTTGGTCCACACCCCGGGCCACGTCCTCTTGGACCAGGCCCGGCGAGTGAGGAGCAGCCGGCCCGACGAGTCGACGACGTAGCAGGAGAAGGCGAGGTGCAGGGGGGTGTCGCGGTGGTGCACCTGCGCCTTGGGCGCCGTCCCGATGGCTCGCCCGTCCTCCGAGAGAAGCACGACCCGCTCGACGTCGGCCCCCGCGACGCCCTGCCGCACGCTCATGCCGGACGCGCCAGCTGGTTGACCGCGGCACGGAAGACGGCCGGAACGACGGTGGCCGCGGGGACGACGCCGCGACGCACCGACGGGACGCGGGTGGCGGTGACGAGGCCGAGGGTCAGCAGGTCGTGGCGGCGCCGGGTTCCGCGCCAGGCC
The DNA here is from genome assembly GCF_048606435.1 of Knoellia terrae. Classification (NCBI taxonomy): domain Bacteria; kingdom Bacillati; phylum Actinomycetota; class Actinomycetes; order Micrococcales; family Intrasporangiaceae; genus Knoellia; species Knoellia terrae. The sequence continues at coordinate 38,563 of NZ_JBMBWH010000007.1, forward strand.
TGCTCGTAGGAGCTGGGGTCGCCGGACCCGATGGCGTCGACGGCCGCCCGTGCCTGGGCCATTCCGAGGGCGAGGCCCTCCCCGGTGAGGGCGTCGACGTAGCCGGCCGCGTCACCGACGAGGAGCACCCCACCGAGGACCCGACGGGAGGACCGCTGCCGCAGGGGGCCGGCACCGCGCACCGCGGAGCGGGAATGGCCGGCGAGGCGCTCGGCGAGCAGCGGGAACGCCCGGAGCAGGTCCTCGAAGGGCCTGCGCTGGGAGCTGAGCAGGGCCACCCCGATCTCGCCGGGTCCGACCGGGGTCACGTAGGCCTCGCCGGCCGCGGACCAGTGCACCTCGACCATCGACGTCCACGGAGCACGGGCGACGTGTGCCCGCTGCCCGTAGCGGCGCAGCCGGGTCCGCGGCCGGTCGAGGCCGAGGAGGCGCCGCACCGGAGAGTGGAGCCCGTCGGCGGCGATGACGTGGCGGAACCGTTCACCGTCGACGTCGACGTGGTCGCTCCGGTTCTCGATGGTCGTCACGGGCGCCGCGGTGACGCTGACCCCGGCCTCTCGCACCCGTTCCACGAGGGCGGAGTGCAGCAGGGTGCGGCGGACCCCGAGGCCCGGGCCCGACCGGAAGGGGGCGTCCACCTGTCGGTGGCCGCCGACGTAGCGGATGCCGGTGATCGGGTGTCCCTCGACGGGGACGTCGAGGTCGCGCAGGGCGGCCAGCGCCCCCGGCATGAGGCCCTCACCGCAGGCCTTGTCGATCGTCCCGGTGCGCGGCTCACGCACGGTGACGTCGAGACCGGCGCGGACGGCATACAGGGCAGTGGCCAGGCCGACCGGACCGCCGCCGGCGACGAGCAGGTCACGCATGCTGGGCCACGTCCACGGGCGGCAGGGTGGCGAGGGCGGCGTTCTCCGCGCGCAACCGGACCGTGAGCAGGGCGGCGTTGGCGACGGTGAAGACGAGGGCGGTGACCCACGAGGCGTGGACAAGCGGCAGCGCGACCCCCTCGGCGACGACGGCGACGTAGTTGGGGTGGGACAGCCAGCGGTAGGGACCCGAGCGCACCGGGGCCAGCCCGGGCACGACGATGACGCGGGTGTTCCAGCGGCAGCCGAGGGTGGCGATGCACCACCAGCGCAGGGCCTGGGCCGCGATGACCACCACGAGCATCGACCAGGCCAGGGAGGCCGGCACGTCGGGCCGGCGCACGACCGCCTCGACGAGCATCGCCACGAGGAAGCCGGTGTGCAGGACGACCATGAAGGGGTAGTGACCACGCCCCGACTCGACCCCGCCCTGCGACAGGCTCCACGCGGCGTTGCGCTTCGACACGACGAGCTCGGCCAGGCGCTCCACGCCGACGAGGAGCACGAGGACGACGAACGCGGTCAGGGTGGTCACGGCGCGACCGGTTCGGCGGGGGCGCGCAGCAGCACGAGCTCCGAGCAGAAGCCCGGCCCCATCGCCATGAGGAGCCCGTGGGTCCCGGGGGTGGGTGGCCGCTGGGCGAGCGTGTCCGCGAGGACGTGCAGGACCGAGGCCGACGAGAGGTTGCCGATGCGCGCCAAGCTGGCCCGGGTCAGGGCGACGTCGTGGTCGGCGAGGCCGAGGGTGTCGCGCAGGGCGTCGATGACCTTGGGTCCGCCGGGGTGGCACACCCACCAGCCGATGTCCTCGCGGGTGAGGCCGTGGTCCGCGAGGAAGCGGTCGACGTCGCCGCCGAGGTGGCGCCCCACGATCGCGGGAACCTGGGCGTCGAGGACGATGCGCAGTCCCGAGGAGCCGACGTCGAAGCCCATGGTGCGCTCGCTGTCGGGATAGAGCCGGCTGTGGCTGTCGAGCACCTCGATCCCCGCTGCTGCCTCCCGGCGGCCCGCGCCACCCATGACGATGGCGGCGGCGCCGTCGCCGAACAGCCCGCTCGCGACGAGGTTGGCCACGCTGGTGTCGTCCCGCTGCACGGTCAGCGAGCAGAGCTCGACGGCGACGAGGACCGCGACGTCGTCGGGGTGACCGAGCAGGTAGTCGTGCAGACGGGCAGCTCCCGCTGCCCCGGCGACGCAGCCCAACCCGAACAGCGGCACCCGCTTGACGTCCTCGCGCAGGCCGATGGCCGCGGCGATCCGTGAGTCCAGCGAGGGGACCGCGAGCCCGGTGACCGTCGTGGAGACGATGAGGTCCACGTCGGCCGGCGCGAGGCCGGCGCGAGCCAGCGCGCCGAGCAGGGCCTGGGCGCCGAGGTCCACGGCGTGCTCGATGAAGAGGTCGTTGGCCTCGTCGAAGTCGGCCAGGCTCTCGTACTTCTCCAGCGGCAGGGCGAAGTGGCGCTGCTCGACGCCGGCGTTGGCGTGGACCGACCGGAGGAGGCGCTCACTGGCGCCCTTGGCGACGACCACCCGCGCGAACGCGTCGGTGATCTCGCTCTGGTCGTGGCGGTGGGCCGGGAGTGCCGTCCCCACGGACAGCAGGCGGGTGCTCACAGGGGCCTCGCTTCGGTCGGACGGCTCATCGGGCCACGAGGATCACGACGTCTACGAGCGCGATGCCGATGGCGGAGTAGAAGGGTGCCCGTCCGGTGCCGACGAGCGCGAGCCCTGCCAAGCCTGCCACGAGAATCCCGCCGATCACGGCGGGGATGCCCCCCGTCGACCCCGTGACCAGCAGGTTCAGGCTGGCGGCCACGAGGAGCACCACCGCCAGTACGGTGCTGCGACGAGCACCGAGGCGGTGCGGCAGACCGCGCACGCCGGTCGCGGCGTCCTCGTCGAGGTCGGGCACGACGTTGAGCAGGTGGGCGCCGACGCCGAGCAGCGACGCCCCGACGACGACCTCGGCCGGCGCTCGGGAGTCTCCGGCGAGGTGGACGAAGACGGGCAGCACACCGAACGCCACGGCATACGGCAGCCAGGAGAGCACGGTGGACTTGAGCCAGAGGTTGTAGGCCCAGCCGGAGGCGACGAGCACAAGGTGGACCGCGCCGGCCCGCCACCCGCAGGCGAGGGAGAGGACGACGGTGGCGACGAGGGCGAGCGCACAGGCCGCGCGGGCGACCGACACCGAGAGCTCACCGGTCGCGAGCGGCTTGTCGGAGCGACCCACGGCGGTGTCGCGAGCCCGGTCCCGGAGGTCGTTGGACCACCCGATCGACAGCTGGCCGGTGAGGACGGCGGCGGTGACGAGGGCGATGCGCGGCGGGTCGAGGTCGGCGGTGAGAGCGAGGAGCAGGCCGAGCACGGTGACCGCGAGCGCGGGCGGCGCGTGGGCCGCCCGCAGCAGGGCCGAGGCGCCGGTCGTCATGGCCTCACCCTAGGCAGCGACTCGTTAGGGTGACCACATGTCCCTCCACCCGGCTGCCCCCGAAGGCCTCGACGGCCTCGCCGCCGCCTACGCCCACACGGTGCAGGCGATCAGCGACCTCGGCCACTCACTGCGCCCCGGCGACGAGGAGCGGCCCACCACGTGTCCCGGCTGGACGGTGCTCGACCAGTTCGCCCACGTCGTGAGCCTCGAGGCGTGGGTGCAGGGCGAGGACGTGCCGGACGTCGACCTCGAGGACGGCCCGTCCGCGGAGGGCATCAACGCGATCGTCGACCGCTTCCTCGAGTCCCGCCGTGGACGCTCGCTGGCCGAGCTCCTCGAGGAGCTCGACGGCCTCGTCGCCGACCAGGTGCGACACCTCCGGGCGGACACCACCTCGCCCGACGAGCCCCGGACCGGGCCGTACGGACCCACGACGCTGCTCGGCCTCATGGAGAGCCGGGTCTTCGACCTGTGGGTGCACGAGCAGGACATCCGCGAGGCCATCGGCCGGCCCGGCAACCTCGACGGGCCGGCTGCCGCCCACACGGTGCGGATGCTGTTCGACGCGCTGCCCCGGATCGTGGCGCGCCGAGCCGGTGTGCCCGCGGGTCACGCGGTGATCCTCGACCTCACCGGACCCGTGGTCGGACGGGCCGGCGTGCGGGTCGAGGAGCGCGACGGGAAGCCTTTCGGCACACCGCTGTTCACCGGTGACGCCGAGCACCACGCCGACATCTCGACGACGACGATCACCATGTCGACCCAGGCGGCCACGCGCCGCTGCGCCGGCCGGGCCTCGACCGACGACACCCACCACGTCGTGCACGGAGACGACGACATCGCCCGCCGGGTGCTCGACGCGCTCGTCATCACTCCCTGACTCCTCCTCCCCCCGCGCGACAGGTGAAAGTTGCACCAACCGCGGGTGTGGGCGCAGACTGGTTGTATGCCGCAAGCAACAGAAACGACGGACAGCCGCGTCGCGTTCGGTGACGGGCTGGTCCGCGTCATGAAGATCATGGCCGCGGTCAAGCAGCGCGCCCCCCGGGCCCACCCCGACGTGGACCCCATCGGCTATCCGCTGATGTTCAACCTGCGTGAGGAGCCGCGGCGCGTCTCGGACATCGCCGCCGCCCTCCACCTCGACGTCTCGACCGTGAGCCGCCAGGTCAGCCAGCTCGTCGCCAAGGGGTTCGTCGAACGGCTGCCCGACGCGTCCGACGGCCGGGCCCACGTGCTCGCCCTCACCGAGACCGGTCGCGACCTCCTCGTGGAGATCCGGGAGCGCCGCAACACGTGGCTCGGCGAGGTGACCTCCGAGTGGGGCGCCGCCGACCTCGCCGACTTCGACCGCCTCCTTCGCCGGTTCGCCGACGACGTCGAGGCCCACCCCCTCCTCCACACCAAGGACCTCGCATGACCGCCACCACCGACCAGCCGCTGACCCACCGGCAGATCGTCACGATCCTCGTCGGCCTCATGTCCGGCATGTTCCTCGCGGCCCTGGACCAGACGATCGTCGCGACCGCCATCCGCACCATCGCCGACGACCTCAAGGGTCTCGAGCACCAGGCGTGGGCGACGACGGCATACCTCATCACGTCGACGATCGTCACGCCGCTCTACGGCAAGCTCTCCGACATCTACGGCCGCAAGACGTTCTTCACCGCCGCCATCACGATCTTCGTCCTCGGGTCGGTCCTCTGCACGTTCTCCACCTCGATGCTCCAGCTCGCCGCCTTCCGCGCGGTGCAGGGGCTCGGCGCCGGGGGACTCTTCTCGCTCGCGCTGGCCATCGTCGGCGACATCGTTCCGCCGCGCGAGCGCGCGAAGTACCAGGGCTACTTCCTCGCCGTGTTCGGGACCTCGTCGGTGCTCGGGCCGGTCGTCGGTGGCTTCCTCGCCGGGTCGGACGACATCTTCGGCATCACCGGCTGGCGCTGGGTCTTCCTCGTCAACGTCCCGATCGGCATCGCGGCCCTCGTCCTCGTCAGCAAGACCCTGCACCTGCGCCACACCCGCCTTGACCACCGCATCGACTGGACCGGCGCGGCGCTGCTCTCGGCCGCGCTCGTGCCGCTGCTGCTCGTCGCCGAGCAGGGCCGCGAGTGGGGCTGGGCCTCGACGAACGCCATCGCCTGCTACGCGGTCGGCCTCGTCGCCGCCGCCCTGTTCTTCTGGCAGGAGGCCCGCATGGGTGAGGAGGCGATCCTGCCGCTCGCCATGTTCCGCAACCGCACGGTCGGCGTCTCGTCGGCGGCCTCGATCCTCATCGGCATCGCGATGTTCGGTGGCCTCGCCTCGCTCCCGCTCTACCTCCAGATCGTCAAGGGCGCCTCCCCGACCGAGGCCGGGCTGCAGCTCGTGCCCATGACCCTCGGCATCATGTCGGGCTCGATCATCTCGGGGCAGATCATCAGCCGCACCGGCCGCTACCGCTGGTTCCCCATCACCGGCGTCGCCCTGCTGACGATCTCGCTGTTCGTCTTCCACTACGTCGAGTTCGACACCCCGCTCTGGCAGACGATGGTCGTCATGGTCTTCTTCGGCCTCGGACTGGGCTTCAACTTCCAGCCGCTCACCCTCGCCGTCCAGAACGCCGTCCCGCCGCAGCAGATCGGCGTCGCCACCTCGACCGCGACCTTCACCCGCCAGATCGGCGGCACCATCGGCACCGCCGTCTTCCTGTCGATCCTCTTCTCGCTCGTCCCGGAGAAGATCAGCGGTGCGATGAGGACGGTCTCCCCGACCCCGGACTTCCAGGAAGCCCTGCGCGACCCCGCGAACGCCGAGTTCGCCAGGCAGTACGCGGAGTCGCAGGCGAGTGGCGGCGCTGCGCAGGCCAGCGGCGTGCTCCAGGACAGCTCGTTCCTCACGACGCTCGACGAGCGACTGGCCAGGCCGTTCCTCATGGGCTTCTCGGAGGCGATGGACCACGTGTTCCTCGTCGGCTCGGCCGTCATGGTGCTGGGGCTCGCCATCATCTGGTTCCTGCCCGAGGTCGAGCTGCGCAAGGGCTCGGCCTACCAGGAGCGCAACGAGGCGGACGCCGACGCGGAGGCAGCCACCACCCACTGACCCCCTCCTCCACCTTCGCCTTGTGTGCCCCAGCGCGACCTAGAGGTCGCGCTGGGGCACACAAGGCGGGGGTTGTGGATGACGCCCGGCCGCCCGTGGCGCTTTCCGCCACGCTCGTGCCATGGCACGCGTTCCCGAAGTGGTGCGAGATCTTGCGCAGCGGCAGCACGGGATGGTCGCTCGACGGCAGCTGCGTGATCTCGGCCTGAACCGCGACCAGGTGGCCTCGAACGTCCGCGCAGGGAGGTGGGCTGAGCGCAGTCCCGTGGTGGTGAGCACCTTCACCGGGGAGCTGTCCCGAGAGCAGTGCGCCTGGCTGGGGGTGCTGCACGCCGGGCCACCTGCGGTCGTCGGAGGGTACGGTGCGCTCGAGCGGCACGGCCTCAAGAACTGGCACCGGGACGACATCACCGTCCTCGTCGACGAGGGGGCCCACCTGGAGCCTGTTCCGGGGATCGACTGGTTTCGGACACGACGGCCCCTCGAGCTCTGGAAGTCCACCAGCCCACTGCCCATGGCAAGGGTGGAGCCGGCAGCACTGCTGTGTGCGGCATACGAGCCGTCGTGGCGCACGGCTCAGGGTCTGCTGGCGGCGGTCGTCCAGCAACGGCTGACCACTGCCGCACGGCTTCGTGAGCAGCTGGAACGCATGAAGCCGCTGCGTCGAGCGCCCCGTTTCCGCATCCTCCTGACCGAGATCGCGGGCGGCGCCGGCTCGCTCGCCGAGGTCGACGTGACGCGGCTGTGTCGCGACTTCGGGCTCCCGTCGCCCACCCGTCAGCGGCGCCGGAAGGACCGGACCGGCAGGTGGCGCTACACCGACTGCGAGTGGGACCTGTCCGACGGCACCGTGCTCGTCCTCGAGGTGGATGGGGCCTTTCACATGGAGGTGGAGCACTGGGAGGACGACATCCGACGTCAACGAGGTCTCACGGCGCCCGGCCGCATCGTCGTCAGGTGCACGTCGCGGGAGGTCCGGGACGAGCCGTTCCAGCTCGCCGCGGACCTCAGAGCGCTCGGACTCGCCGCCTTGTGTGCCTGAGCGCGACCCGGGGCTCGCGCTGGGGCACACGAGGCGGGGGTTTTCAGGCCGAGCGGGAGATGCGGCGGGCCCAGGCCGCGGCGATGAGGGCGGCGGCGAGCGCGGCTCCCACGGGGAGGGCGTAGGTCTCGTGGGCGCCCCACGAGTCGACGAGGATGCCGCTCAGTGCCGTTCCCGAGGCCAGCCCGATGAGCAGACCGGTGATCGCCACGGCCATGCCCTCGGTGAGAAAGGCCCGCGGCACGAGGTGCTGCACCAGCGTGATGCCGGTGATGAGCGTCGGCGCCGTGGCCGAGCCGGCGACGAACATCAGCACGGTCAGGCCCCAGAGGCTCTCGACGAGCAGGACCGGCACCTCGAGCAGGAACATCGCGAGCGCGCACCAGACGAACCGCCGCGCGATGGAGCCGGAGAAGGTCCGGGTGCCGAAGACGACCGCCGACAGGGCCGACCCGAGGGCGAAGGCGCCGAGGATCACCGAGCTCATCCCGGTGCTCCCGGCCTCCTCGGCCACGGCGACGGCGACGACCTCGTTCCCGCCGAAGACCATCCCCACCATGAAGAGGGCCGCGCCGACCGGGGCGACTCCCGGCCGCTGGATCGCCAGCCCGTGCGGCCGCTCGTCGTGGGGCACGACCGGCGGCTCCGACCGGCGCTCGGCGAGGAAGAGGACGGCGCCGGCCGTGAAGACGACATAGGCCAGGAGCAGCCCGGCCTCGGGGAACAGCATCGTCGCGGCCAGTACCCCGAGCACCGGCCCGAGGACGAAGGCACCCTCCTCGACGACCTGCTCCAGCGACATGGCGGCGTGCAGGGCGTCGGGCTCCTCCCGCAGCAGGTGGGCCCAGCGGGCGCGCGACATCGGCCCCATCTCGGGGAGGAAGGCCGACACGGCATACCCGACGAAGAGCGTCCACGCGGGTGCGCCCACCGCGGACAGCACCACGGTGACGAGCCCCGCGAGGAACGTCCCGAGGACGAACGGCATCGACGCGCGCCGCTGGCCGTGCTTGTCGACGAGCCGCCCGATGACCGGCCCGGCCACGGCGAGGACGACGATGCCGCCGGCCGAGACGGCGCCGGCGAGCCCGTAGGAGTCGCGCCGCGTCGAGATCATGACGATGATCGCGACCCCGAACATCGCCCCGCCGACGCGCGAGAGGGCGCTCGCCGCGACGAACCGCGAGGCCCCCGGGATGGCGAAGAGGGGGCGGTAGGTCGCGAGCACCGGCCCACTCTCGCACGGGGTCGATCGGTCGTGCGTCAGCCCCAGACGAGACCCCTCGACGGGTCGGCGAGGATCGCGGCGACGTCGGCGAGGTAGCGCGACCCGAGCTCGCCGTCGACGAGCCGGTGGTCGAAGCTCAGCGCGAGCGTCGTCACCGAGCGCGGCTCGATGCTCTCGGTGCCAGCCTCGTCGGTGACGACCCACGGACGGCGGGTGATCGTGCCGAACGCGAGGATCGCCGCCTCCCCCGGATTGAGGATCGGCGTGCCCGCGTCGATGCCGAAGACCCCGATGTTCGTGATCGTCACCGTGCCACCCGACATGTCCGCCGGCTGCGTCCGCCCGGCGCGAGCGGTCGCGGTCAGCTCGCCGATCGCCTCGGCCAGCTCGCGCATCGAGAGCCGGTCGGCGTCCTTGATGTTGGGCACGACGAGCCCGCGCGGGGTGGCGGCGGCGATGCCGAGGTTGACGTAGCTCTTGAGCACGATCTCCTGCGCCTGCTCGTCCCACGACGCGTTGATGCCGGGGTTGCGCCGGGCCGCGAGGATCATCGCCTTGGCCAGGACGAGCAGCGGCGTCACCTTGACGTCCTTGAACTCGCGGTCCTGCTTGAGGCGCGCGACGAGGTCCAGCGTCGCCGTGACGTCGACGGTGACCCACTCGGTGACGTGCGGCGCCGTGAACGCGCTGCCGACCATCGCCTGCGCCGTCATCTTGCGCACGCCCTTGATCGGCACGCGGACTTCCCGCTCGGCCCGACCGAACCCGCCGTATGCCGGTGCCGCACCTGCCGCTGCCGGCTCACTGGCCGCGGTGGCGGAGCCGTCCGCGGAGCCCGGGCCCGCGGCATACGACTCGACGTCGGCGCGGGTGACGATGCCACCGTCACCGGAGCCGGGGACGGACGCGAGGTCGATGCCGAGGTCCTTGGCGAGCTTGCGGACCGGAGGCTTGGCGAGCACCTTGCCGCCGCTCGGGGCCGGAGCGGCCTGCGGCGCAGTCAGGGCGGCGGCCTTGCGCGCGCGGCGCGTCGTGCCACCGGCCTTGGGGCCGTAGCCGACGAGGGTCTTGACCGGCTCCTCCTCGACCTCGGCGTCGGCAGCCGAGGCCGCGTTGCCCGGTCCGACCTCGACCGAGCTCTGCGCGCCGGCCTGCACGTCGGGAGCGGCGGAGGGCGCCGGGTCGCCACCCTGCCCGTCGTCGATGGTGATGATCGGCGTGCCGACCTCGACCTCGTCGCCGACGCTCACGTGCAGCGCCGACACCGTGCCGGCCCACGGGATGGGCAGCTCGACGAGCGACTTCGCGGTCTCGATCTCGACGACGATGTCGTTGACCTTGACGGTGTCGCCGACGGCGACCTTCCACTCGACGATCTCTGCCTCGAGCAGGCCCTCACCCGGGTCGGGGAGGTTGAAGTGCTTCGCACCCATGTGGTCGGTCTCTCCTCAGCTGGTCTGGTGGCTCAGTGGGACAGCACGCGGTCGACGCCGTCGAGCACGCGGTCGAGGTCGGGCAGGTAGTGCTCCTCGAGCTTGCTCGCCGGGTAGGGCGTGTTCCAGCCGGCGACGCGGATGACCGGCGCCTCCAGCGAGTAGAAGCAGCGCTCCGTGACGAGGGCCGCGATCTCGGAGCCGACCGAGACGAACGAGGGCGCCTCCTGGGCGACGACGAGCCGTCCCGTCTTCTCGACCGAGCGCGTGATCGCGTCGATGTCCAGCGGGCTCACCGAGCGCAGGTCGATCACCTCGACGGACCTGCCCTCCTCCTGGGCGACCTTGGCCGCGTCGAGGCAGGTGCGGACCATCGGGCCCCAGCACGCGAGCGTGACGTCGGTGCCCTCACGCACGGTGTGCGCGGAGAACAGGTCGCGCGACGCCGAGGGGGCGTCGAAGTCGACCTCGCCCTTCTCGTGGTAGCGCCGCTTGGGCTCGTAGAAGATCACCGGGTCGTCGCACTCGATGGCCTGCTGGATCATCCAGTAGGCGTCCTCGGGGTTCGAGCAGAAGACGACGCGCAGCCCGAGGGTGTGCGCGAAGTAGGCCTCGTTGGACTCGCTGTGGTGCTCGACCGCGCCGATGCCACCACCCATCGGGATGCGCACGACGACGGGCACCTTGATGGCGCCGCGCGAGCGCGAGTGCAGCTTGGAGAGCTGCGAGACGATCTGGTCGAACGCCGGGTAGACGAAGCCGTCGAACTGGATCTCGACGACGGGCCGGTAGCCCCGCAGGGCCAGGCCGATGCCGGTGCCCATGATCCCGGACTCGGCGAGCGGGGTGTCGATGACCCGGTCCTCGCCGAAGTCCTTCTGCAGGTGCTCGGTGATGCGGAAGACGCCGCCGAGCTTGCCGATGTCCTCACCCTGGAGGATCACCTTGGGGTCGTTCTCCATCGCCTTGCGCAGGCCCGCGTTGAGGGCCTTGGCGATCGTGGTCTTCTGGGTCGCCATCGTCAGGCCCCCTGTGCGGTCTCGAAGGAGTCGGCGTATGCCGTGAAAGCCGCCTTGTCGTCCGCGACCTGGCGGTGCGGCTCGACGTAGACCTGGTCGAAGATGTCGGACACGTCCGGGTCGGCCATCGAGATGGTCGCGCTGCGCACGTGCTCGCCGAGCTCGTCGGCCTCGCGGTCGACGGTCTCGAAGAACTCGGCGTCGGCGATGCCCTCGGAGGTGAGCCAGCGCCGGTAGCGGGCGATCGGGTCGCGCAGCTTCCAGATCTCGACCTCCGCGGAGACGCGGTACTTGGTCGGGTCGTCGGAGGTCGTGTGCGCGCCCATCCGGTAGGTGAAGGCCTCGATCAGCGACGGGCCGTTGCCGGAACGCGCGCGGTCGAGCATCGCCGTCGTCACGGCATACACACCGAGCACGTCGTTGCCGTCGACCCGGACGCCCGGGAAGCCGAACCCGTCGGCGCGCTTGTAGATCGGCGCGCGGGTCTGCCGCTCGTTGGGCTCGGAGATGGCCCACTGGTTGTTCTGGCAGAAGAAGACGACCGGGCTGTTGTAGACGCCGGCGAAGACGAACGCCTCGTTGTTGTCGCCCTGGGCCGTCGCACCGTCGCCCATGCAGGCGATGACGGCGGAGTCCCTCTCGGGGTCGTCGGTGCCGACGGCGCCGTCTCGCTGGATGCCCATGGCGTAGCCGGTGCCGAGCAGGCTCTGGTTGCCGATGACGATCGTGTAGGGGTGGAAGCCGAACTCGGCCGGGTCCCACGCGCCCTTGTCGACCCCGCGGTACATCGCGATGAGCCGCATCGGGTCCACCCCCCGGGCCCACGCGATGCCATGCTCGCGGTAGCCGGGGAAGCAGTGGTCCTGCGTGCGCATCGCGCGGCCGGCGCCGATCTGGGCCGCCTCCTGGCCGAGCAGCGAGGCCCACAGACCGAGCTCGCCCTGGCGCTGGAGGGCCGTGGCCTCTTGGTCGACGCGGCGGATGAGCACGAGGTCGCGGTAGAGACCACGCAGGTCCTCGTTGCTCAGGGCCTCGATGATGGCGTCGTAGTCCGGGTTGGCGACGCGCTCGCCCTCGGGCGTGAGGAGCTGGACCATGTCCGGCCCACCGTCCGCGGCTGCTCGGGGTTCGGGCACTGCGACTGCGGGGTCCACCGAGACGTGGTGGTCCATTCCGCCGACGGGCGGGGTCGCAGCGACGTCGGTGTCGCTCACGGGCACTCCTGTTCCCCGGGGCACCCGTTCGTGGCGGACGCCCGGCTCGGGCCGCCGGCTCCTCACGCTGGTGCGCGCGCGGCCCGGACGGCGGTGTCTGGGAGTCGTCCCCGGGTGTGGGACGGCTTCCCAAGCCTGCTGGGGCCAACGTACCGCGAGGGTGCCGCTCGCTCCCAAACGCGCCGGTCAGGGAACCTGCTCACCGTCCGTCGCGTCGTAGGTTCATGACCATGCCGACCGTCCGTGCCTCCCGCACCAGCGTGTATGCCGTGAGCGCGCTCTGCGCTGTCGCCCTCCTGGGCGGGTGCGGAGCGGAGGGGTCAGAGGCCGGCTCCGGCGTGGGATCCTCGAGCATGCCCTCCTCCTCCGGCACCCCGTCCTCGTCGTCCGGGTCGCCGTCGGCCTCCACCTCGCCGGCGATGCCACCGAGCGGGCGCGCGCGTCCGACGACGATGACCGGACGGGTGACGAGCACCACGGGCGGGTGCGTGGTGTTCAAGAGCGACCGCGACGCGCGGCAGTGGGTCCTCGTCGGGACTGTGGAGGGGCTGCTGGCCGGGACGGCATACGTCGTCGAGGGGGTCGCGATGGACGCGATGGACCCCCGGTGTCCGCAGGCCCTGCCGTTCCACGTCACGAAGGCGGAGCCGAACGAGCTCGTCGAGGACCTCACGCCCCTGCCGTCGGCGACGAAGGCGGCCGGCGGGGTCGTGCGGCTCACCGGCCTGGTCACGGCCGGCGTCGAGGCCGGGTGCCGGGTGCTCCAGACCGACGAGGGCACCTTCGTCCTCAGCGGGGCGGTCACGGTCGCCGACGGCACGCGCGTCGTGGTCAGCGGCGTCAAGCGGCTCGACTGGGCGAGCACCTGCCAGCAGGGCCCGGTGCTCGAGGTCCTTTCGATGACACCCGCGGGCTGACCCGGGACAGCGAAGGGCCCCGCGGCGAGCTGCTCGCCGCGGGGCCCTCTGCGTTGCTCAGACCGAGGTCACGGGGTGACCGATCCGACGAGGACCTGACCGGTGCCGAGGAGCGCGCCGGCCTCGGAGAGGACCTGCATCTCTCCGGACAGCTGGCGACCCGGCGCCGCGGCCGCGGCCGCCGTGAGGGCACCCGTCACCGTGGTGGACGCGCCGGTGGCGAGCTCGGTCGTCGTCGCCGACACCGAGAGGGTGCCGAGACCGGCCGAGTAGAACACGTCGAGGTAGTCGTAGGCGGTGGACCCGGCCGGAACCGAGTAGCCGTCGACCTCGATGGTGTACGTGCCCTTGGCGCCGTTGATCGTCACGGCCTCCTCGCTGTCGCCGTCGGCCTGCTGGGCCACGATCGTCCCCGCCGCGTTGCGGACGAAGAGGTCGAGGTCAGCGGCCGGGTCGGCGGGGTTGCCGATGCGGGCGACGAGCTTGGTCGCACCCTCGGGAACCTCGACGGTGAACTTCTGCAGCTCGTGGTTCGCGATCGTCTTGCGACCGGCCACGGCCGAGCCGAGCGGCCCGCCCTTCGGCGCGATCGTCACGGGAGCGAGCTGGTTGGTGACCGTCCAGGAGACCGGGGCAGCGACCCCGACCTTGGCCGACTCGACCGTCTGGGTCGCCGGCTCGACCGCCACGCCCTGGGCACGAGCGGTGATGGTGAACGGGTTGGCCAGCAGCGGAGTGGTGCGACGTGCCTCGACCTGGAGCTCCCAGATGCCCGGGAGCGGGTTGGTGTAGGCACGCGACGTCGGGTTGCAGCCGCCACCGTTGTTGTAGTTCGTGAAGCACACGAGCGACGAGGTGGACTCGACCGGGTTGCCGTACGGGTTGTAGGCGACCCAGCGGACCTGCGAACCGTCGGCGTACTTGCCGAGGTTGACCTGGAGGGCCTTGGCGCCCGCCGGGACGTTGACGAAGAACTTCTGGAAGAGGTTCCGCTCCACCGTGCCGCTCTTCTCGGCGGAGAAGGACGGCGCCGCGAGGTCCTGTGCGAGGACGACGGTCAGCAGGACCCGCTTGTCGACGATGGACGTCGCCGGGTCGTCGATCTCGAGGATCGCCGAGTGGACACCCGGCGTCGAGGTCTTGGCTGCGACGGGGATGTCGACCGTGCCACCCAGGGGCTGGGAGACCTGGGCAGGCACCAGCGAGAACGTGCCGTCGTTGCCGACGAGACGCAGGGCGTGCTGCACGTTGCCCTTCGCACCCGAGGTGCGGGTGGACTTGATGGTGAAGTCCTTCTGCACACCGGCCGTCAGACCACCGGAGGCGGCGTCACAGCGGTTGTAGACGCCGGTGCCCTGGTGCGGCGTCGCGAGGAAGCCGGAGAGCGGGGTGCAGACGGGGGCCGTCACGGTGTAGTCCTGCGACTTCGGAGCGGTCTTGAGCAGCGTCCACGCACCGGGGACGTCGACGAGTCCGGCGCCCTGGCCGATGGCCTCGACGTTGTCCTTGTAGTCCGCGCTCGTGTAGAGCGAGTCGCGGATCTGGCGCGGGGTGACCTTCACCTTGGTCGCCTTGGCAGCCGAGAGAAGCAGGGCCGTGCCACCCGCGGTCTGCGGGGCGGCCATCGACGTGCCGTTGAAGTGGGCGTAGCCCGCGGGCAGGCCGTAGCCGGCCTCGGGGACGGGGCCACCCGGCTGCCAGGTCGGGATCGTCGAGACGGCCGACCCGGGAGCCATGACGTTGGGCTTGAAGCCGCCGTCCTCACGCGGGCCGCGCGAGGAGTAGTTGTGCAGGGCGACGTCCGAGCTCACGTCGGCGCCGTAGTTGGACTTCCACGTCTCCTTGGTGATCGAGGACGCGACGGACACGACGTCGGTCGCGACCGACGGGTCACCGATCGAGTTGATGCCGGGGCCGCTGTTGCCGGCGGAGATGACGATCTGGACGCCGTACTCCTTGATGAGGGAGTCGTAGAGGCGGGCACGGGCGTTGTTGCCGTCGTTGAGGGCCGGGAGGCCACCGATCGACATGTTGACGACGTCGACGCCACGTCGCGTGACGAGGTCGACCATGCCGTCGGTCAGCGCGACGGCGGTGCAGCCGCCGCCCCAGGAGCAGGCGCGGGTGGAGACGATCTTGGCGCCGGGCGCCTGACCGTTCATCGTGCCGCCGAAGAGGCCGTTGGCCGCCGTGATGCCGGCGACGTGGGTGCCGTGCGCGGACTCGACGACGCCGATGTTGACGAAGTCGGCCTTCTGCTTCGGCAGGCCCGCTGCCGTCAGGTCGACGCCGGTGCGGAACTCGACGACGAAGGGCATCGACTCGGCGATCTCCGTGGCCGGGTTGTCGACACCGAAGTGGCCGATGTCGAACTGCTCCTTGTAGGGACGCATCTTCTCGGAGGCCGAGAAGGTGAGGTCCTGGTTGGCGTCGACCCAGATGTCGTTGGTCTCCTCGTCGTAGAGGATGCCCCAGCGGTCGTTGGTGTCACCGTCGCGGTTGAAGTCACCCTTGGCGTCCGAGTTGGCGGAGATGTTCTCGGCGACCCGGTTGAACTTGAAGGTCCCTGCGGGAGCGGTGTAGGTGCCGACACCAGATCCGGGGCCGTTCACGGTGGCCGTCGGGGCGACGGTGAACGTCGGCCCGGTGACGGTCGTGATCATCGCTCGCCAGGAGCCGTCACTCTCGAGCAACGGGTCGGTGCCGGTGACCCAGTCGACGATCTTGCGCTGACCCGTAGAGGTCTTCTGCAGCGCGGGGTGGTCGAGGTCGACGCCGGAGTCGATGACGCCGATCGTGGTGCCCCGACCGTCGAAGGTCGGGTTCGCCTTCTTGAAGGCGATGGAGCCGATGTCGCGCGTGGGCATGAACGGGTTGTCGTCGGGGGTGCTCGCCCCCGGGGCGGCTGTGCCCGCCGCCTCTGCACCGGAGCTGGTCTGGGCGACGGGACGCGGGAGGTCGATGCGCTCGTTGAGGTCGACGGCGACGATGGCGGCGTTCTTGGCGACCGCGTCCACCTTGCCGGTCGGGACGCTGGCGCTGATGTAGCCGACCTTGTCGTTGACCGTGGCGACGACACCGCCGTTGGCCGTGATGGCCTTGACCGCTGCCGCGGTCTGGCCCTTCTCGGTGGCGATCATGACGACGACGCGGGCAGCCTTGCTGTCGACGGCCTTCTCGAGAAGGTCGCGGTCGTGGCGGCCGAGCTTGTCGCCCTTCTTGGGGGCCTTGACCTTGTCGGTCTGCGACTGCGCGGTGGGCGCCTTCGCGACGTTGAGCTCTCGGTCTCCGGGCGCTGCCCCCGACTGGGGGGCAGCGGCCGTCGCGGCGAGTGCCGCGGCAGCGATTCCGGCGACCGTCGTGAAACTGCGGCGCAGGGTGCGTCGTGTCACGTCGGGTGTCCTCTCGGTTCAGTTCGTGGGACACCGGTCTGCGCCCACGACTTCCCGACCACGGGTGGCGGGCGGAACCGTAAGTGTGACCTCTCGTTGCTCGACCCGCCAGAGGTCTGGCACAGAATCTTGTGCAATCACCCCTAGGGGTGGAGTCAGCCCTGCGGGAAGGCCGCGGTGACCTCGAGGAGCCGGTCGTTGGCCTCGGGCTCGGCGATGGTCACCCGCACCCCGTCGGTGCCGTAGGGGCGCACGGTCAGCCCCGCTGCCTGGCAGGCGGCCACGAGCTCGGGGGTGCGCTCGCCGACCGGGAACCACACGAAGTTGGCGTCGGTGTCCGGGACGTCCCAGCCCTGCTCGGCGAGGGCCGCGAGGACCCGTGCACGCTCGGCCACGAGCTCCTTGACCCGCACGTCCAGCTCGTCGAACGCGTCCAGCGAGGCGACCGCCGCCGCCTGGGCGAGGGAGTTGACGCCGAAGGGGATGGCCGCCTTGCGCAACGCCTCGGCCACCGGTTCGTGCGCCACGGCATACCCGACCCGCAGTCCAGCGAGGCCGTAGGCCTTGGAGAAGGTGCGCAGCACGGCGACGTTGGGGCGCGCGCGGTGGATCGCGAGCGCGTCGGGGGCGTCCTCGCGGGAGACGAACTCGAGGTAGGCCTCGTCGAGCACCACGAGCACGTCCTCCGGGACGCGGTCGAGGAAGGCCTCGAGCTCGTCGCGGCGCACGCTCGGGCCGGTCGGGTTGTTCGGGGTGCAGACGAGGACCACCTTGGTCCGGTCGGTGACGGCGGCGGCCATGGCGTCGAGGTCGTGGCGGGCCTCGCTCGTGAGCGGCACCGTGACCGGGGTGGCACCGGAGAGCGCGACGAGGATCGGGTACGCCTCGAAGGAGCGCCAGGCGAAGACGACCTCGTCGCCGGGGTCGCAGAACGCGGTGATGATCTGCCCGAGGACGCCGACGCTGCCGGGGCCGGTCGCGATCCGGGCAGCGGGCACGTCGAGGTGGGCGGCGAGCGCCTCGGTCAGCGCCGAGACGCCCATGTCGGGATAGCGGTTCATCTGGCCGGCCTGCTCGCGGACGACCTCGAGCACCGACGGCAGCGGCGGGTACGGGTTCTCGTTCGAGGAGACCTTGTATGCCGTGGTGCCGGCCTGGGCGACCGCCGGCCGGCCCGCGACGTAGGCGGGCACGGCGTCCAGCGCGTCACGCAGCCGGACGCGGACGGAGGGGGCCGCGGGGGTGCTCTCGCTCATGCCCGCCACTGTAGAGGCCGGTGCAGAGACCGGAATGCCCCTCCCACGACGCCGCCCTCGTGGGACCATGACGGCGTGCAGAACTTCCTGATCCGCGTCCTCATCAATGCCGTCGCCCTGTGGGCGGCGGCCGGCCTCATCTCCGGCATCAGCTTCGGCGAGGAGGAGGCGTGGACCGCCAAGATCGTCACGGTCGTGCTCGTGGCGCTCCTCTTCGGCCTCGTCAACGCCGTCATCCGGCCGATCGCCAAGGTGCTGTCGTTCCCGGTCATCGTGCTCACACTGGGGCTGTTCACCTTCATCGTCAACGCGTTCATGCTGCAGATCACCGAGTGGATCGCCGAGCCGCTCGGACTGGCGTTCACCATCGACGAGTTCTTCTGGGACGCGGTCCTCGGCGCGGTCATCATCACGCTCGTCTCCTGGCTCCTCAGCGTCGTCCTTCCCGAGGACGACGACTGAGGCGTCGGGCCGAGCCCCACTCCGAGTCACGGACAGATTCCCCATGGGTCGTCACGAAGCTCCCTCCAACGCTCCCGGCCGACGCGGCGTCATCGCCGCCCTGGTCGCGGGCACCCTCGTCGTCGCCGGAGCCGCCTACGCGGTCGAACGGGGCACCGGGTCCGACGACCCGGACACCGCTGCGTCGCGGCCCGCGGTCGCCTGCACCAGCGCACCCCTTGAGCTGGAGGTGGCGCCGGAGATCGCCGAGGTCGTCACCGCCCAGCTCGCCGCGGCGACGAAGGCCGACCCGTGCCACCGCTACGAGGTGAGCGCCACACGCTCGTCGACGGTGGCCAGCCGCATCAGGCAGGGCCGCGCCCCCGATGTCTGGGTCGCCGACTCGACGGTGTGGCTGGACCAGACCGAGGCCGGCAGTCCGGGGTCCTCCGTCACGGCCGACTGGGCCTCGCGGGGCTCGCTCGCCGCCTCGCCCGTCGTCCTGGCCAACCCGGTGACGAGCAAGGACAGGCTCTCCGGTGCGTTCACGTCGTGGGGCGACCTCATCAACAGGTCCGGCGCCGTGCACCTCGCCAACCCGCACCTCGACACCGCCAGCCGGCTGGCCTTCCTCGCGTCGCAGGGTGCGAGCACCGCCAAGGACATCACCGCCGGGCAACGCATCATCCTGCTCTCGCGGTTCGCGGCGTCGAGCACCGACGACCTGCTCGAGGGGGCCAAGGACCCGTCGACGTCGACGACCACCCGCAGTGAGCCGTTCCCGATCGGCGAACAGTCCCTCGCGACGTTCAGCGCGTCGACCCCCGACCTCCTCGAGGCGCTGGCCCCGCGGGGCGGCACGCCCTGGCTCAACTACCCGTACATCCCCGCGCCGGACCTCACGCCGGAGCTGCAGCAGGTGGCCGAGGCCGGCTGGCGGGCGCTCACGTCGACGACCGCGGTCGACGCCTTCACCGCGGCCGGCTTCCGGCCCAGCCCCGAGGCCCCCGGCCCCTCGATCGACGGGAAGCCGGCCGTCGAGGTCGCGGCCCTGGCCGAGCCACCCGCCACGGCACGCCAAGGAGCCCTGCATCAGTGGGACGTCCTCAAGGCCGACGCCCGCATGCTCGCCATCGTCGACGTCTCGGGGTCGATGACCACCGTGGCCAAGGACACCGGCGGCAAGACCCGCGCCAAGGTGGCCGAGGAGTCGCTCATCACGGCCGTCCAGCGCCTGCCCGCCGGCAGCCAGGTCGGTGGCTGGATCTTCTCCACCGACAAGGGCGGCAAGGGCAAGGACTGGGTCCCGATCGCCCCCATGGCCCGGCTGGACGAGCCCGTGGACTCCGGCACCCACCGTGACGCGATCGTCACCGCGCTGCGCAAGTTCCCGACCTACATCAGTGGCGACACCGGTCTCTACGACACGACCGCCGCCGCGTTCAGCGAGATGACGCGGACGTACGACTCCGCCTACTACAACTCGGTCGTCATCGTCACCGACGGCAAGAACGACGACCCCGGTGGAGGTCTCAGCCTCGAGCAGCTCGTCTCGCACATCAACCGCCTGAAGGACCCCGCCAAGCCGGTGCGCGTCATCACCATTGGCATGGGCGAGGCGGACCTCAAGGCGCTGGAGCGGATCTCGGCGCTCACCGGCGGCTCGAGCTACAGCGCCAACACTCCTGACGACCTGCTCACCGTGTTCGTCCAGGCGCTGCTCTCCCGGGAGCCTTCGCAGGCGCCCTGACCCGACGAGGCCCGGCGGGGTCAGTCGCCGACGTCGTAGCTCAGGTGCGTGGCGAGCGGTGACACGAGCACCTCCCGCTGGGTCAGCAGGCGACGGCCCGCACCCTCGAAGAGTGAGGTGCCGCTGCCCAGCACCAGGGGTGAAAGGTGCAGCCGGAGCTCGTCGACGACCCCGGCCTCGAGGCAGCCGCGGACGACCTGTGCACCACCCATGACGTAGACGTCGCGCTCGCCGGCCGCCGAGCGGGCGAGCTCGACCGCCGCCGCCGGGCCGTCGAGGACGAAGGTGAAGTCGTGGGTCGCGGCAAGGCGGACGCTCTCGGGCCGGCTGCTCGTGACGACGAAGAAGGGTGGAGTGGCGGCCTGGTCGGCGCCGTAGCCCCTCTCGTCGTTCCACCCGTACGGGCTGTCGACGACGTCGAAGAGGTGGCGACCCATGACGACCGCGCCGGTGGCCGCCGTCGACCGCTCGAGCACGGTGCGGTCCACCTCGTGGTTCGACGCCACCCAGGCGTGCAGCCGCTCCCCGCCACGGCCGAGGCCCGCCTCGGGACCGGCGTCGGGGCCGGTGACGAAGCCGTCGAGGGAGATGGTGATGTCGGCGACCACTCTGCTCATGGCTCCACCCTCCGCCTCCGCCGGAGGTGCCACAAGGGCGTCGGCCCCGGCGGGTCCTGCGTGACCCGGGCGCAGTGGGAGGATGAGCATCATGGGCTCTCTCGCTGACGTCACCCCTGCCATCGCGCTCGGCGCCCTCGACGGCCGCTACCGCGGCGCGGTCGCCCCGCTCGTCGACCACCTGTCCGAGCCGGCGCTCAACCGTCAGCGGATCCACGTCGAGATCGAGTGGCTCATCCACCTCACCGACCGCGAGGTCGTGGCGGGCGTGCGTCGCCTCACCGACGACGAGAAGGCCAGGCTGCGCCGCGTCGTCGAGGACTTCGGCCCGGACGAGATCGCCGAGATGGCGGAGACCGAGAAGGTCACCCAGCACGACGTCAAGGCGGTCGAGTACTTCCTCAAGAAGCGCCTGACCGAGATCGCGCCGGCCACGGAGGACAAGGGGCTGGCCGAGCTCATCCACTTCTGCTGCACGAGCGAGGACGTCAACAACCTCTCCTACGCCCTCATGGTCCAGGGCGCCATCGAGGAGGTGTGGCTGCCGCGGGCGTCCGCGCTCGTCGAGGCCCTCTCGACGATGGCCTCGGACCTGCGCTCGGTCCCGCTCCTGTCCCACACCCACGGGCAGCCGGCGACGCCCTCGACCCTCGGCAAGGAGCTGGCCGTGCTGGCGTGGCGCCTCCAGCGCCAGCTGCGCCGGGTCGAGGATGCCGAGTTCCTCGGCAAGCTCAACGGCGCGACCGGCACCTACGGCGCGCACCTCGCGGCCGTGCCGGAGGCGGACTGGGAGGAGGTCAGCGAGAGCTTCGTCGAGGGCCTCGGCCTGACCTGGAACCCGCTCACCACCCAGATCGAGAGCCACGACTGGCAG
This sequence comes from Knoellia terrae, assembly GCF_048606435.1. Lineage (NCBI taxonomy): Bacteria > Bacillati > Actinomycetota > Actinomycetes > Micrococcales > Intrasporangiaceae > Knoellia > Knoellia terrae. The sequence goes on from NZ_JBMBWH010000007.1 coordinate 60,124, forward strand.
GCCGAGCTCTATGCCGACGTCGCCCGCTTCAACCGGGTGCTGCACAACATGTGCACCGACGTCTGGACCTACATCTCGATGGGCTACTTCGCCCAGGTCCGCGGGCAGGGCACGGTGGGCAGCAGCACGATGCCGCACAAGGTCAACCCGATCCGCTTCGAGAACGCCGAGGCCAACCTCGAGGTCTCCAACGCCCTCCTCGACGTCCTCGCCTCGACCCTCGTCCAGTCCCGCCTCCAGCGCGACCTCACCGACTCCTCGATGCAGCGCAACATCGGCGTGGCCCTCGGCCACTCGCTGCTCGCCCTCGACAACGCCACCCGCGGGCTCGCCGGGCTGGACGCCGTCCCGGAGGCGATGGAGCGCGACCTCGACGCCAACTGGGAGGTCCTCGGCGAGCCGATCCAGTCGGCGATGCGGGCCCTGGGCGCGCAGGGCGTGCCCGGCATGGAGGAGCCCTACGAGCGGCTCAAGGAGCTCACCCGAGGCCGTCGGATCGGCCAGGCCGAGCTCGTCGAGTTCGTCCGCGGCCTGGGCCTGCCGGCCGACGTCGAGAAGCGCCTCGCCGCGATGACCCCGCAGTCCTACGTCGGGCTCGCCCCCGCACTGGTGGACCACCTCGGCTGAGCCGGTCCGCGGGGAGGGTCAGATGGTGACGGAGCCGCTCGGGGTCTCGAAGGTCACCGAGAGGATGCCCGGGTTGCCGCGCGGGGCGACGAAGTTGAAGTCGATGCCCTCGGGGACGTAGTCGCGGTCGACGCCGATCCAGTCGCGCACGCGGTCGGGGTCGCCGGCGATCTCGAGCGAGCGGAGAGAGGCCTCGGTCGGGCCGACACCAGAGGGGTGAGGCACCTCGGCGTCCCACTCGACGAAGAACGGGAGCTGGGGGTCGGACTGCAGACCCTTGATGCCGAGCTGCTTCCAGCGCAGCTCGACGCCGTCGGGACGGTGCCGGCTGCCGATCACGGCCTCGCGGCCGAAGCGCTGCTCCTGCACGGAGATGTCGTCGACGCAGAGCACCCAGCCCAGCCAGCCGCCACCGGCGGCCGAGCGGGCACGCACGACCTGGCCGAAGGGCGCCTTGTCGGACGCGGGGTGGTCGAGGACCTCGACGACCTCGAGATAACGGTCGCCGAGGAGCGGCAGGATGACGTTGCGCGTCCCGAACCTCGGGTGCACACCCCCGTCGACCCCCTCGACACCCAGCTGCACGGCCAGGCGTTCAGCCGTGGCCCGGGCACCGTCGCTCTCTGCGGCATAGACAACATGGTCGACTCGCATGCCGATAATCGTGACACACCACGAGGGGTGCTCCTGACACGGGTCGCTCAGAGCGGGAGCGCCGTGACCTGCGAGGACGCCGACCGTTGCCGCACGGCCTCGTAGACGACGATCGCCGCGGCCGCCGAGGCGTTGAGCGAGTTGACGTTGCCGTGCATCGGGATCCGCACCCGCACGTCCGCCGCGCGCAGCGCCTCGTCGGTCAACCCGAACTTCTCCGTCCCGACCGCGATCGCCACGCCATCGGTGAGGTCGGCGTCGGTGTGCAGGGTCTCGGTGTCCGGGGTGGTCGCCACCAGGCGTATGCCGGCCGCCCGCAGCCAGGCGACCGTCTCACCGAGCGTGGCACTCGCGACCGGAACCGAGAAGACGGTCCCCTTGGAGCCGCGCACGACGTTGGGGTTGCCCCAGTCGGTGACGGGGTCGACGGCGATGACCGCGTCGACACCGGCGGCGTCGGCGGTCCGGAGCATGGCGCCGAGGTTGCCCGGCTTCTCGAGGCCCTCGCAGACGAGCACCAGTGGCGCAGGCGGCAGTTGGAGGTCGGCGAGATCGCCACGGACCGCCGGTACGAGCGCGAGGAAGCCGTCGGGTCCCTCGCGGTAGGCGACCTTCTCGAAGGCGGACCGCGAGACCTTGACCGTCTCGACGCCGGAGGCCCGCGCGCCGTCGACGACGGCCAGCTGCGCCGACGGGTCGAGCATGAGGTCGGGCGCGTAGAACAGCGTCCGCGGCCGGACCCCGGCGTCGAGCGCGAGCCCCAGCTCCTCGAACCCCTCGACGACGGTGACGCCGGCCTCGTCACGGGCCCGGCGCCGGCGCAGGGCGACGAGCTGCTTGAGCCGGGGGTTCGCGGCCGAGGTGATCTCGAGGTCGGGACGCGGCGACATCACTCGGCCTTGGCCTGGCCCCAGCCGTGCCAGTGGTCCACCCGGACCCAGCAGCTCACCCGCGGGCGGTCGCGCACGCGGTAGGGACCACCGGTGTAGTGCACCGACAGCCGGTCGATGTCGGCCAGGCCCTTCTTCGGGTCGTCCTCCCAGCGCACGACCTGTCCGCGGATGCTGACGTGGGTGTACCACTCGCCCTCCTTGAGGGCGGTCAGTGCGACGTCGGGGTGCTCGCGCATCCACTCGAGCCGGGCGCGGCCGGCGTCCATGTTGAGCAGCACGGTGCCGTCGTCCTCGACGAGGTACCACGTGGCGACCGACATCGGGGCGCCACTCGGCAGCAGCACGGCGACGACGGCGGGGTTCGGTCGCGCGAAGAGCTCGGCGACCTCGGGCGGCAGGGGGGCCTTGGGCATGTTCCCCATCCTGCCCTGTCCTCACAGCTTCGCGAGCCGCGCCTTGACGAACGAGTAGACGCCGTAGGCGGCGATGCCCAGGGCCACCACCGTGAGCAGGTACGGACCGAACGGTTGGTCGCGCACCTCCTTGAGGGCCGCGTCGATGCCGCCCGCGTCGGCGGCGCGCGACGACAGGGCGGCCGACGCGAAGAGCAGCCCGACGACCGCGAGGGCGACGCTCTTGGCGAGGTAGCCGGCGCGGCCGGCGGAAACCGCCCACGGCCCCGGGTGCGAGCGCAGCTCCTCGAGGAACCCCTTGGTCCAGCCCTTCCAGGCGTGGTAGCCGGCGGCGCCGAGGATCGCGAGCGCGAGGAGGCCCACGGCCACGCGCCCGCCGGGGCTCGACATCAGTCCCGCGGTGGCCTCGTCGGTCTTCTGCTCGTCGGAGGAAATCGCGCCCTTGGTCACGGCATAGGCGGAGTAGGCGAAGAAGACGTACATGGCCGCCTTCCCGGCAGCCTTGGCCCGGTCGCTCACCTCGGCGCCGTGCCGCCCGACGACGGCCTCGCTCGCCTGCCAGACCGCGAGGAACGCGAAGCCGAGCACCGTGAGCCACAGCAGCACCGGCCCGGTCGTCCCACCGGCGACGGTCTCCAGCGCCCCGGACTTGTCGGCGCTGTCGGAGCCACCACCGAGGTCCCACGCCACCTTGAGGGCGATCCACGCGATGACGAGGTGGATGACACCGCTCATCACCATCCCGAGACGCGCGCCCTTCTCGATGATGTCGTGGTCGCCGACCTTGCGCGCGGTGTCAGTCACAGCAGTGATTGGAGCACAGGAACGAGGCCGTCGTCGTCAACGTCGAGGGTCGTCTCGTCGGCCACGGCCTTGACCTCGTCCGGGGCGTTGCCCATCGCCACTCCCCGCGCGGCCCAGTGCAGCATCTCGAGGTCGTTGCGCTGGTCCCCCACGGCGACGGTGTGGACCGGCTCGATCCCGAGCCGGCGGCGGACGATCTCGAGGGCGGAGCCCTTGCTGACGCCCTCGGGGTTGATGTCGAGCCAGGCCGTGAACCCGACGGCGTAGTTGACCCCGTGCAGGCCGATCCGCTCGGTCAGCTCGGTGAAGTCCTCGCTTGTCCCGCCCGGCGACCGGAACGTCACGCGGGTGACCGGCTCGGACAGCAGCTCCTCCCACGGCACCACCGTGATCTGTCCCTCGAGCTCCCCCTCGGGGAACGGCGCGCTGACCTTGAAGCCCACGCCGAGCTCCTCGACGGCGACCACGGCGTCGGGCCACTCGCCACGGAGCAGCTCCAGGGCCGGGCGCGGGTCGAACGTCACGGCCTCGATGACCTCGTACCCCTCGGGGGCCTGCGGGTCGAGACGCAGGGTGACCGCACCGTTGGAGCACACGGCATACCCCGTGCTGATCCCGAGCTTCGCGAGGATCGGCAGGGTCGCGAGGATCGCGCGCCCGGTGGCGATGGTGACGTGGTGGCCGGCGTCGACGGCGGCGCGGACGGCGGCGTGCACCGCCGGTGACATGTCACCGGCGTGGTTGATGGTCGTGCCGTCGACGTCGAGGGCGACGAGGTGGGGGGTGGCCGTCATGGCGCCAACCTATCCAGCCCCGGGCTCAGCCCCGCTGCTGCCCCAGCTTCCAGTAGCCCGAGAACAGCACGTGGCGCCGGTCGGCCCCAGCGTGCCGCACGAGCTCGCGTCGGCCCTCGGTGACCATCCCCGACTCGCCGCACAGCCAGGCGTAGGCGATGGTTCCGAGCTCGGCGGCCCGCAGGGCGGGCAGGACGGCCGAGCCGGGCACCCCGTCGGTGCGGTCGTGCACCCGGACGTCGGCTCCGCCGAAGGCGTACGCCGCGAGCACGGCCCGGTCGGCCACCTCGACGTGGATCGTGGCCCGGTCCACGACCTCGGGGTGCGCGGCGAGGATCGCGGCGAGCGCCGGCAGCGCCGTCTCGTCGGCGACGAGGACCATCGGGCCGTCGCACTCGTGCCCGCGGAACAGCGCCCCGCCGGAGCGGAACCCGACGCGGTCACCGACCGTCGCGGCGCAGGCCCAGGCGGACCCGGGGCCGGAGTCCCCGTGGGTGACGACGTCGACGTCGATGGTGCCGTTGTGGGCGTGGTGGGCCCGAACCGTGTACCAGCGCAGGTCCGGTCGCTCGCCCTCCGGCATGTCGGCGATGGCCGCGCGGACGTTCTCGCGGGTGCCGTCGGGCAGGGTCAGGGCCGCGCCGGCCCGGGGCATGAGCAGCCCGAAGTACTCGTCCGCGCCGACGAGCCGGAAGTCGCGCAGCTCGTCCGCGACGAACGTGATGCGGCGCATCCCGCCGCCGAGGTCGCTGACCGCGGCGACGGTCATCTCGAACTGCGCGTCCCCCTCGCGGTAGATCGGTGAGGCCATCGTGAGCCGGGCGTAGGTCGTGGCCGCCTTCATGGCGACGCGGTCGAGGACGGTCATGACGGGTCTCGCTTCCTGCGGTGGGGGATGACGACCGGGTCGCCGGTGGTGGGGTCGGCGACGACGGACGCCGCGATCCCGAAGACCGACTCGATGACGGTGGGAGTGACGATCTCGGACGGGGCGCCCTCGGCGACGATTCGCCCGCCGCACATCGCGACGAGGTGGGCGGCGTAGCGGGCGGCCAGCGCGAGGTCGTGCAGGACCATGACGACGGTGGTGCCCTCGCGCTCGTTGAGGTCGCGGACGAGCTCGAGCACGTCGATCTGGTGGGCGATGTCGAGGAACGACGTGGGCTCGTCGAGGAGCAGCACGGGGGTGCGCTGCGCCAGCGCCATGGCGATCCACGCGCGCTGGCGCTGGCCTCCGGAGAGGCTGTCGACGGGCACGCCGGCGAGCTCGACGAGCTCGGTCATCTCGAGCGCGGAGGCGACGACCGCCTCGTCCTCGCGTGACCACTGCCGGAAGAGGCCGTGGTGCGGGTGGCGGCCGCGCTCGACCAGCTCGGCGACGGTGATGCCCTCCGGGACGATCGGCTGCTGCGGCAGCAGGCCCAGCCGCCTGGCGACCTCCTTGGTGGGGAGCTCGCCGATCACCTGGCCGTCGAGCAGGACCCGCCCGTCCGTCGGTGCGAGCAGGCGGGAGAGCCCGCGCAGGAGGGTGGACTTGCCGCAGCCGTTGGGGCCGACGACGGCGGTGACCCGGCCGGTCGGCACGACGATGTCCAGGCCCTCGACGACGACCCGCTTGTCGTAGGCGAGGGTGAGGCGTTCGGCCTGCAGCGTGCTCATGAGCTCTCCTGGATCGATCGGCGGCCGGCGACGAGCAGCCAGACGAGGACGGGGGCGCCGGCGAGCCCGGTGACGACACCGACGGGGTAGGCGGTTCCGGGCACGGCATACGCACTGACCCAGTCGGCCGCGAGGACCATCGCGGCGCCGACGAGCGCCGCGGCCGGGATGGAGGTGCGGCCGCGCGCCAGGCGGCGGGCGATCGGGCCGCTGAGGAAGCCGACGAAGGCGACGGGTCCGCACACGGCGGTCGCCGACGCGGTGAGGAGGACGACGAGGGCGGTGATGAGCAGGCGCAGCCGGCCGGCGCGCACTCCCAGGCCGGCGGCGAGGTCGTCGCCCAGGCCGAGCACGCCCAGCTGGCGGGTGACGACGGCCAGCAGCGGCAGCCCGACGGCCACGACGACGGCGAGGCGGGAGATCTCGCTCCACGTGACCGAGCCGAGGCTGCCGGTGAGCCAGACGAGGGCGTCCTGCGCGCGGTAGATGTCGGCACGCAGCAGGACCCAGTGCACGACCGAGCTGAGGACCGCGGCCAGCCCGACACCGACGAGGATCATCCGCCCGGTGGCCGCACCCCCGCGCCCGGCGAAGCCGTGGATCGTCGCGGCCACCGCGACCGCACCGAGGAAGGCGACGACGGCCACGGGGGTGCCGGTCCAGCCGAGCAGGACGACCGCGAAGACGGCCGCAGCGCTGGCGCCGAGGTTGATGCCGAGGACGTCGGGGCTGGCGAGCGGGTTGCGGAGCATCGACTGGTAGGCCGCGCCCGCCGAGGCGAACGCCGCACCCGCGAGCACGGCCATGCAGGCCCGCGGCAGCGTCGACTCGAGGAAGATGAAGGAGGCACCGGGGATGGTGGTCCCGGTGACCATGCGTATGCCGTCCACGAACGAGATGCGGTAGTCGCCCAGGAGTGCCCGCACGAGGAACAGGCCGACGACGAGGGCGACCAGCGCGGCGACGAGGAGCCGCTGGCGGCGGTGGACACCTCGCCTCGCCGCGCGCAGCGAGAGCACTGAGGTGCTCATGCGACGTTCGTCCGGCGCACGAGCGCGACGAGGAAGGGCGCGCCCACGACGGCGCAGATGATGCCGGCCTGCACCTCGCTGGGCGCGGCGACGACGCGGCCCAGGGTGTCGGCGACGACGACGAGCACCGGCCCGGCGAAGACCGTGCCCAGCAGGATGCGCCGGTGGTCCGGCCCGACGACGGCCCGCACGACGTGCGGCACGACCAGCCCGACGAAGGCGATCGGCCCGGCGAGCGCCGTGGCGGAGGCGGCGAGCAGGATGGCGCCGGCGGCGGCCAGGACCCGGTGGAGCAGGACCCGCTGCCCCAGCCCCCGGGCGAGGTCGTCGCCGAGGGCGACGGTGTTGAGCACCGAGCCGGACGAGAGGGCGAGGGCGAAGCCGACGAGGAGGAAGGGGGCGACGTCGAGGATGATGCCGGCGCCACGACCGGCCACCGACCCGACCTGCCAGAAGCGGAAGACGTCGAGGGCGCCCCGGTCGGAGACGAGGATCGCGCCGACGATGCTCGTCGAGGTCGCCATGACGGCGGCGCCGGCCAGGGCCATCGTCACCGGCTGGGCGCGCACGGGCGCGAGCAGGGCGAGGAGCTGGACGAGCACCGCGGTGACGCAGGCTCCCGCGAGGGCGAACCAGACGTAGCCGCCGACTCCCGAGATCGCGAAGAGCTTGATCCCGATGACGACGGACAGGGCCGCGCCGGAGTTGATGCCGAGGATGCCCGGCTCGGCCAGGGGGTTGCGGGTCAGGCCCTGGAGGACGACGCCGCAGACCGCGGCCGCGGCACCGACGACGAGGGCGATGAGGGTCCGGTCGACCCGCGAGGCGACGACGCCGGCCACGTCCTCGGACACCCCAGTGCCGGTGAGCGCGGCGACGACGTCGGCGGGCGCGACGGACTGGGTGCCCACGAGCAGTGAGAGCACGACCGCGGAGGCGACGGCCAGCAGCCCGCCGACGACGACAGCGGTCGCGGGGACGCGGCCACCCCGGCCGACCTTCGAGGGAAGGTGGGCCGGGGCTGCCGGCTGGGCGCGGGTCCCACGCTCTGGGTGGGCCGGCATACCGGGCGCAACGGTGGCCCGGACGGTCACTGTGCGGGCGTTCCGTCCACCGCCGAGGCGATCTTCGGGAGGAACTTCTCGAGCGCCACCGGCATCGAGAGCGGCGACGGCGACGACATCGTCAGGGCGACGGCGTTGTCGGCGCTCGCGACGTAGCGGTCGGACTTCAGGGCCGGGATCTGGCCGAGGAGCGCGTTCTTCTTCAGCACGTGAACCTCCTCGGGCTTCTCGACGTAGAAGATGAGCACGTCGGCGTCGAGCGTCGAGGACTTCTCGGCGGAGAGGTTGCTGCTGAACTGGGTGTTGCCCTTGCTCAGCGCCGTGACCGTCGGGGAGTCGACCATGCCGAAGCGACGCAGGATCTGCGGGCGAAGGTCGCTCGTCGTGTAGAGGCTGACGACGGAGAGGTCGGTCGGCGTGAACCAGGCCCAGGCGGCCGACTTGCCCTTGATCTGGGGGTACTTCGCGACGGCCTCGTCGATCTGCTGGTTGGTGTCCGCGGTGACCTGCGTGGCCGCGGTAGTGCGGCCGAGGGCCTGGCCGACGAGCTTGACGCTGTCCTCCCACGAGGTGCCCCAGGCAGCGCCGGGGTAGGCCACGGTCGGCGCGATCTTGGAGAGCTTGTCGTACTCCTCCTTGGAGATGCCCGAGTTCACGCCGAGGATGAGGTCCGGCTTGGTCGCCGCGATCTCCTCGACGGGGACACCGGCGGTGTCGTCGTAGCGCGTGACCTGCGCGTCGGGGTCGAGCTCGGTGACGCCGGCGTCGAACCAGTCGGTCGAACCCTTCGGGTTGCCACCCCAGGTGATCTTCGTGGCGCCCACCGGGACGACACCGAGCGAGACGACGACGTCGGCGTCGTTCCAGCCGACGGTGGCGACGCGCTTCGGCTCGGCGCTGACGGTGGTCTCGCCGAACGCGTGCCGAATCGTCGTGGGGAAGCCGTCCTTGTCGACGCCGGCGGACGACGACGTCGCCGGGTCGGCCGCGGCCTCAGTGGTCGGGCCGGTGGAGCAGGCGGTGAGGGCGAGGGCGGCGACGGCCGTGGAGGCGGCGGCGACGATCGTGCGGCGAGTCAGCATGGAACCTTCTGGGATCGGGCCACGCAGGCGCGGCGACAGAGCAGTAAGGCGACCCTAATTTAGGGTTACCTAACTCTGTCAAATCCCGTCCGCCGTGGCGGCCCGTGGCGACCGGCTGGCCGCCGTGCTCCACCTCAGAGGGTGACGTGCTGGGGCGTCAGCTCCGCCACGGAGCCGACGCCGAGCAGCGCCATCGTCCGGCGCACCTCGCTCCCGAGGATGTCCACCGCCCGCTGGACGCCCTCCTCGCCACCGGCCATGAGGCCGTAGAGGTAGGCGCGGCCGACCATCACGCTGTCGGCCCCGAGGGCGAGGGCGGCGACGATGTCAGCCCCCGACATGACGCCGGTGTCGAGCAGGATCTCGGCCTCGTCACCGAGCGCCGCCCTGACCTCGGGGAGGATCCGCAGCGGCACCGGGGCGCGGTCGAGCTGGCGGCCACCGTGGTTCGAGAGCACGATCGCGTCGGCGCCGGCGTCCACGACCCGCTGGGCGTCGGCCACCGTCTGGACACCCTTGATGATGAGCGGCCCGTCCCAGGCGGACCGCACCCAGGCGAGGTCGTCGAGCGTCATCGTCGGGTCGAAGAGCGAGTTGAGCAGCTCCGCGACCGGGCCGTCCCACGAGGTGAGCGAGGCGAACTCGAGGGGCTCGGTGGTGAGCAGGTCGACCCACCAGTTCGGGTGCATGGCCGCGTCGAGCACCGTCTTCGCCGTGAGGGCCGGCGGCAGGGAGAAGCCGTTGCGCACGTCGCGCAGCCGCGCCCCGGCCACCGGGACGTCGACGGTGAGGACGAGGGCGTCGTACCCCGCTGCGGCGGCCCGGCGCATGAGCGCCTCGCCGGCGGAGCGGTCCTTCCAGACGTAGAGCTGGAACCAGCGCCGGCCGCCGGGTGCCGCTGCCGCGACCTCCTCGATGGACGTCGTCCCCATGGTGGACAGCGCATACGGTATGCCGGCCCGCTCGGCGACGCGGGCGACCGCCGGTTCGCCCTCGTGCTGCATCATCCGGGTGAACCCGGTGGGGGCGAACGAGAAGGGCAGCTCGGAGCGCGCGCCGAGGATCGTGGTGGACGTGTCGACCACACCGACGTCGCGCAGCACGGAGGGGTGGAAGGTCAGGCCATCGAACGTCTCCCGCGCGCGGCGGAGGCTGATCTCGCCCTCGGCGGCGCCGTCGGTGTAGTCGAAGACGCTGCGCGGGGTCCGTCGCCGGGCCACCGTGCGCAGGTCGGCGATCGTCAGCGCCGAGTCGAGCCGTCGGCGTCGGGAGCTCCACACGATGGGCTTGGGCCGCAGCAGCGGCGCGAGCTCATGGACGCGGGGACGGCGGCGGCGGGTTCCCATCGAGCGACCGTATCGGACCTCACTCCGGGGAGGATCAGCCCACGGGGGTGAGGACGTCGAGCCCGACCAGCGGGCGCAGCGCTGCCGGCACGACCACCGAGCCGTCCGCCTGCTGGTGGTTCTCGAGGATCGCGACGAGCCAGCGGGTCGTGGCGAGAGTGCCGTTGAGCGTCGCCGCCACCTCGGTGCCACCACCGGCGACGCGGTAACGCGTCTTGAGGCGGCGGGCCTGGAAGGTCGTGCAGTTCGAGGTCGAGGTCAGCTCGCGGTGCCGGCCCTGGGTGGGGACCCACGCCTCGCAGTCGTACTTGCGCGCCGCCGGGCCACCGAGGTCACCGGCCGCCGTGTCGATGACGCGGTAGGGGAGCTCCATGGCCTCGAGCATCTCCCGCTCGAAGGTGAGGAGGCGCTCGTGCTCGGCGGTGGCGTCCTCGGGCCGGCAGTAGACGAACATCTCGATCTTGTTGAACTGGTGGACGCGGATGATGCCGCGGGTGTCCTTGCCGTAGCTCCCGGCCTCGCGGCGGTAGCAGGTCGACTGCCCGGCGTAGCGGACCGGACCCTGGCCGAGGTCGAGGATCTCGTCGGCGTGGTAGCCGGCGAGCGCCACCTCGCTCGTCCCGGTGAGGTAGAGGTCGTCGGCCTCGAGTCGGTAGACCTCGTCGGCGTGGTGGTCGAGGAAGCCGGCGCCGGCCATGACCTCGGACTTGACGAGGGTGGGCGTGATCATCGGGACGAACCCGGCCTCGATGGCCCGCTGCATGGCGAGGTTGAGCATCGCCATCTCGAGGCGCGCGCCCACCCCCTTGAGGAAGTAGAAGCGTGAGCCCGAGACCTTGGCGCCGCGCTCCATGTCGAGGGCGCCGAGGCCCTCGGCGAGGGTGAGGTGGTCCTTGGGCTCGAAGCCCTCGGCCGCGAAGTCGCGCGGCGTGCCGACCTCGTCGAGCACGACGTAGTCGTCCTCGCCGCCGACCGGGACCCCGTCCTCGATGACGTTGCCGATGGTCCGTGCGAGGGTCGCGAGCTCATCGGCAGCCTCGTCGGCGGCGGCCTGGTTGGCCTTGACCTGGGCCGCGACCTCCTTGGTGCGTGCGAGCAGCGCCTGCTTCTCGTCGCCCTGCGCCTTGGCGACGTCCTTGCCCATCGACTTCTGCTCGGCCCGCAGCTGCTCGTATGCCGTGAGGCTCGAGCGCCGCTTCTCCTCCGCCGCGAGGACGGCGTCGACGACGCCCTCGTCCTCACCCCTCGCGCGCTGCGAGGCGCGCACTCGGTCGGGGTTCTCGCGGAGCAGCTTGAGGTCGATCACGCGCGCCAGCCTAGTGGTGACCTCGATGTGGTCAGGCGACGTGCATCTCGTCGTCGCGCACGAACCACTCGTCGGGTGGGTCCGGAATCCAGCCCCCCCACGGGTCTGCCGGGAGGGGCAGGTCCTGGATGTGGACGTCACGGTGGGGCTCGAGCCAGCCCGCGCCGAGGATCGGTGGTGCGGTGGCGTCGTGGGTGCGCCCGGTCGGGGTCTGGATGCGTACGCCGTGTGGTCCGGTCCCGTCGAGACCTGTCGACTCGACCCTCACGTGCCAGCCGTCGAGCTCCTTGATGAGGTTGTGCCGCTGGCACAGCCCGGCGCCGTTCGCAGCGTCCGTCGGGCCGTTCGCGTGGGCTGCGGTCACGTGATCGGCCTGCACGGCTGGCGCGTCGCACCAGGGCACGCGGCGAGGTCACGACCCGTGGGGTCGGTGAAGAGCCGCCGCAACCAGGCGAACGCCTCGCCGTGACCCGTCTCGGCATCGAGGACGTCGGCCACGGCCGCGCGCGCCTCACGGCCGGACATCGGCGCCCACCCGGGGATGTTGGCCACGTCGTCGGTGGGCGCCTGACCCCCGAACGCGGCCGGCAGCAAGGTGCGGTCGGTCATGACGAGGCCGACCTCGACCGGCTGAGGCTGTCCCTTCGCACGCCCTGACAGGAGTTCCAGCGCTCGGTCGGCGAGCCACGCACCCTTGCCGCGGACATCGGCACGGGCCGTAGCCGCGGCAACCTCCCACTGGCCGGAGGGAAGGTCGGGGTCGAGAACGTTCCGGCGACCCTCCTCGGCGGTGAGGGCGAGGTGGGCGCCGATGACGTCCTTCATCGGACCAAGGATCGACAACCAGGCCATCCCGTCGGCGGCAGGGCGCACCGACACCCGCCGGCTCGCCACAGCACGCCGGTTCCGCTCGGACAGCGACTCGGCGTCCAGGGCGGCACCGGCCCGGCGGGCGGCGGCAGCAAGGGCCTTGTCACCGAGGGAGGCGATCGTCGGGGCGAGACGCCGGTCGACCTCGGCGCGGTGCTCGAGGCTCAGGCAGGCGGTCTCCCGGACGACGATGGTCGCGCGCCGCTCGCTGATGTCCCCGCGCTCCAGCGCGGCCATCGTCATCGGCATCTCGTGGACCAGCGCTCTGGCGACGCCGGCGTGCTGGTCGGCCAAGGTCGGTGAACAGCATCGCGCCAACGCGAGGTCCGCCCGAACGCTGCGCGAGTCCTCACCGAGTGCCTCGCGGTCCACCACAGCAGCCGCAGTCAGGCGCGCCTGGCCAGCGGCTGAGGCACCCTTGAGTCGCTCCAGCGCCGCCACAACCGACACACGCTCGGCTTCGGTCAGCCCTTCGGGGTTCAGGTCGGCCAACGACGACACGACGGAGAGAACCTGAACCTCAGGCCCTTCTACCGCTGGCGTCGCCTCCATACGTTCAAGCTATATGCGAGCACCGACAACGCCACACGACCATTACGGCCGAAGCGGTGTGGCTCTCAGGCAGGGGATAGGGAACGTCGTCACTTGCGGATCGCCCACATGTTGACGAGCAACCAGCTGTCCGTGAGGTCGGCTTCGAGGGCAGTTGCAACCTTGCGAGCGTGAACGCGTATGAGAGCGCGGAGAAGGTCGTGTGGCTCCTCGTCCCAGCCGTCCGATTCTGCCGGAGCACCCAGCGCTCACCAAGCCGGATGGACGAGACCGATGAGATCTGTGGGAACTCCCCAATAAAGTCGGGGATGTCGTCGTACCAGTGTCGTAGGTGTCTTCGTCGACGGCATGGGCCTAGAACACCCGAGCCAGCGCGCCGACAGTGCAGAGCATCATCACGCTCACCGACAGCGTCTGCGGAGACGACCTGTTCATGTGGACGTGGCCGTGCCCGCGTCCTGCGGAACGAGCGGCATCTCGCGCGTTCCGCGGGACCGAGGCGGAGTGTGCCCTCAGGTGCGCGCGGCGGCGTCCCTGGTCGACTGCTCGCCGCGCTCCTGCCACGCCATGGCGAAGGGCGCGGTGAACCCGTGCAGGTAGACGGAGACGACGACCGTGAAGGCCACGACCGACCACAGCCAGCGGATCTCGTCGAACTCGGCGTGCGACGCGGCATACGCGAGGTAGAAGAGCGAGCCCACGCCACGCACGCCGAAGACGGCGGCGACGACGCGCTCGCGCCGGTCGAAGTCGCGCGGCCCCTCGCGGTGCGGGTGGCCGAGGAACGACACGAGCCCGGCGAGCGGACGCAGCACGAGCAGCAGGAAGAGCGAGATGGCGACGCCGCGCCAGTCGAGGTTGGCGAGCAGCCCGTTGGTCAGGGCCATGCCGAGCAGCAGGAGCACGACGAGGGTGAGCAGCCGCTCGAGTCGCTCGATGACCTCGTGCATGTCGTGGTGGTAGGAGTGCGCCCTCTCGAAGCTGCGCATCGCCATGGCGCAGGTGAAGACGGCGAGGAATCCATAGCCACCGATCACCTCCGCCACGCCGTAGGTCGCGAGCAGGGCCGCGATGGCGATGAGCGGCTCGCCCGTCGCCGCGAAACGGAGCTCCTCCACACGGGCCGTGAACGCCAGCCGGGCGACCGCCCAACCGGATATGACGCCCACCGCGACGCCGATGGCGATCTTGCCGACGAGCTCCCAGGCCACCCAGCGACCACCCCACTCGGCCACGCCCCCCATGGTGGCGAGGAAGATCGCGGCGTACACGAACGGGAACGCCAGCCCGTCGTTGAGCCCGGCCTCGCTCGTCAGCGCGAAGCGGACCTCGTCGTCCTCGTCGACCTCCTCGGAGTCCTCGACGTCACCGCCCCCCTCACCCTCGTTCGGGCCGCCGACCTGGACGTCGGACGCGAGCACCGGATCGGTCGGCGCGAGCGCCGCGCCCAGCAGCAGTGCGGCCGGCACCGCCACCCCCAGCGCACCCCAGGCGAACAGCGCGACACCGGTGATGCACAGCGGCATGGCGATGCCGAGGAGGCGCCACGTCGGTGACCACGTCCGCCACGAGCCGACGTCGCGCAGGCTGAGCGGCCGGTCGAGCGCGAGCCCCACGCCCATGAGCGAGACGAGCACGGTGAACTCGGTGATGTGGGTGACCGCCACCTCGTGCGACGTGGGGTCGAGGTCGAGGTCGCGGAAGCCGGGCAGCAGCCCGAGGACGAGGCCGAGGGTCACGAGGACGATCGGGGCGTTGACCTTCCACCGGTGCAGGACCGGCGGCACGATGACGGCGAGGAAGAGGGCGAGCCCCAGCGCGACGTAGATCCAGGCGGGCTTCACGCCCGGACGTCCCAGAGGTGGTGGGCGAGGTCGTGCAGGCCGTAGCGGCCGAGGGTGAGCACGGTGAACTCCGACCCGTTGGACCGCACCCCCCGGCGCTCCCACGCGGGACCGGACAGGCCGGCATACGCCTGCGCGAGACGGTCGGCGGCGACGGCAAGCTCGTCCGCGACGACGCGCGGGTCCTGTGAGGCGTAGTCGCTCTCGACCGCCGTCGCGTCCTGGTCCCAGTTGGCGAAGGCGGCGCCGTCCTCGTCGAGCATGAGCCCCACCCGGTCGGCGAAGAGGTCGCAGACGTCGCGGACGTGGCACGCGTACTCCAGCGGGGACCACGTCGTCGGGTCCGGCCGGGTCGCCACGTCCGGTCGGGCGAGCACCCCCGCCCACTGCTCCGTGTATGCCGTGACGAGCCGAGCGATGTCGTCCGGCGGGACCGCTGCGGCGTCGAACCCACAGTCCGGACAGGCCCGGTCGAGCGTCCAGGTCCAGTCCTTGGCGTCCGGCTCGATGCTGCTCATTGCCTCAGGGTAGGCGTCCGAACGACGCTGCCGTGACGTGTTCGCAGGTGAGGTACGGTCCCTGACGTGACCGACTCCTGGCCCGTGGTCCTCGGGATCCTCGCCGTCCTCCTCGTCCTGGCAGCGGTGGTGTTCGTGGCGACCTCCTCGTCCCGGTCCCCCGGACGGCACGCCTCGTCCCCACGTCCGTCACGCTCGTCCTTCCGGCCCGACCGGGCGGAGGACACCCCGACGCCCCCGCGCAAGCGGGTCGCGGTCATCCTCAACCCGAGCAAGTTCGAGGACCCCGAGTCCGTCCGGGCACTGGTGCGCAGCACCGTCGCCGCCCACGGCGAGTGGGACGAGCCGGTGATCCGGGAGACGACGGTCGAGGACCCCGGCTACGGGCAGACCCGGGCGGCCCTGGCCGACCAGCCCGACCTCGTCTGTGCCATCGGCGGCGACGGGACGGTGCGGACGGTCGCGCACGTCCTCACCGGCACCTCCACCCCGATGGGCCTCATCCCCGCGGGGACCGGCAACCTGCTCGGGCGCAACCTCGAGCTGCCGCTCGACCTCGCGGAGGGACTGGAGGTCGCCCTCACCGGGCGCAACCGCCACATCGACGTCGGCTGGCTCACGCTCGACCCCACGGCCAGGCAGAGCTCGCCCGAGGAGCTCGACCCCGCCCACGACGGCCCCACCGAACCCGACGTCGGCGCCGACGACGAGCACGGGTCCGACCCCGCCGCCAACCAGCACGCCTTCCTCGTCATGGCCGGCCTGGGCCTCGACGCGAGCATCATGCACGCCACGTCCGAGGAGGCCAAGGCCCGCATCGGCTGGGGCGCCTACGTCGCCAGTGGCGCCCGCAACCTCCTCGGTGCCCGCTTCGCGACCCGCCTGCGCATCGACGGCGGCGACCCGATCGCGCACACCGCCCGCACGATCGTCGTCGGCAACTGCGGCCGGCTGACCGGGGGCATCACCCTCATGCCCGACGCCGAGATCGACGACGGCATCCTCGACGTCGTCGCCGTGACCCCCAAGGGGATCGTTGGCTGGGCCGGCGTCGCCGTCCACATCCTCGCCAAGCGTGGCCGCAACCACCCCAAGATGGACCGCTACCGCTGCCAGTCGATCCTCGTCTCGCTCGATGCGCCGCAGCTCGTCGAGATCGACGGCGACGTCATCGGCCAGGCGAGCCGGGTCCGCTTCGAGGTGCGGCCCAAGTCGCTCATCGTCCGCACCGACCCGTCGCTTGGACGGACCTCAGCGTCGGGCGCCACCCTCGACAGGTGACTGCGGACCGGGGTCGGGGTTCTTCTCCCGCCACCTGCGCTCGAAGGGCAACCGCCACGTGTGCGGTGAGACGAGCTGGTGGATCTGGTTCGGCCCCCACGTCCCCGGCGCGTAGGGCCGGACGACCGGCGGGTTCTCGAGCAGGGGTGTGCTGATCTGCCAGAGGCGCTCGATGCCCTCGGCCGAGGTGAAGAGCGTGTGGTCGCCCCGGACCGCGTCGTAGATGAGCCGTTCGTAGGCCTCGAGCACCGCCCCGGCCCAGTGGGTCTCCTGCATGGCGAACTGCATCGACAGCTTGTCGAGCTTCATCCCCGGTCCCGGTCGCTTGCCGTAGAAGGACAGCGACATCCGGGCCTTGTCGGCGAGGTCGAAGGTGAGGTGGTCGGGGCCGTGGTCACCGACCCCGGAGCCCGGCGGGAACATCGACTGCGGCGGCTCACGGAACGCGATCGAGATGATCCGGGCACCCTCGGCCATCCGCTTGCCGGTGCGCAGGAAGAACGGCACCCCCGCCCAGCGCCAGTTGTCGATGTGGCAGCGCAGCGCGATGTAGGTCTCGGTGTCCGAGTCCGGCGCGACCCCCGGCTCGTCGAGGTAGCCGATGTACTGGCCGCGCACGACGTCGTTCGGGGAGATGGGCTGCATCGACTCGAAGACCTTGTTCTTCTCGCGGCTGATCGCCTCTGGCTCCAGCGAGGTCGGCGGCTCCATCGCGGTGAACGCGAGGATCTGGAAGAGGTGGGTGACGACCATGTCGCGGTAGGCGCCGGTGTTCTCGTAGAAGTCTCCCCGCGTGGCCAGCCCCAAGGTCTCCGGCACGTCGATCTGCACGTGGGCGATCGAGTTGCGGTGCCAGATCGGCTCGAAGAGGCCGTTGGCGAAGCGGAACGCGAGGATGTTCTGGGCCGGCTCCTTGCCGAGGAAGTGGTCGATGCGGAAGATCTGCTCCTCGGCGAACACCTCGTGCAGGCGCCGGTTGAGCTCGACCGCGGAGCGGTAGTCGGTGCCGAAGGGCTTCTCCATGACGACCCGGCTGCGCTCGACGAGCCCGGCCTCGGCGATCGTCTGCACCGCGGACAGGGCGGCCTTGGGCGGCACGGAGAGGTAGTGCAGGCGCAGCTCGGTGTCCCCCGGCAGCAGGTCCTCCGCCGCGCGGACCGCCTCCCCGAGCGCCGCGGCGCCCGCCGACAGGGGCACGTAGTGCAGCCGCTGGGCGAACTCGACCCACTCCGACTCGTCGAGCTCGCGGGTCGAGAACTCCTTGATCGCCTCGTACGCGAGGTCCCGGAAGCCCTCGGTCGAGAGCTCGTCGAGCGAGGTGCCGACGACGCGGAGGTCGTCGAGCAGGCCGGACTGGAAGAGGTGGAGCATGCCGGGGATGAGCTTGCGCCGGGACAGGTCCCCCGTGGCACCGAACAGGACGACGGTCGTGGGCGCGGTCTTCTGTTCGCTCATGCGCCTAGCCTGACCTGCCCGGACCCTCCTGACCAGCCTCGACGTCACCCGGGTCCCGGCTGAGCCGGTCGCGGATGGCGTCGTAGACGATCGGCTCGTGGACGAGCGCGAGGTGACCCACCCCGGGCAGGACGACCACGTCCTCCTCGGCGAAGCGCCGGCTCCCGGGCGCGCGCCGGCCGGAGCCACGGGCGCTGGACGCCGGCACCATCCCGTCACCGAGCAGCTGGGCGACCGGGCCGTCGATGCGCCGGCCGAGCAGGCCGACGATCGCGAGGTGGCGCACGCCGGGGTGGAGGGGCACGTCGAGACGGCGGCCGGTGCGGTCGTCGAGGGCGAGGCCGTCCCACTCCTCGTCGAGGATGTTGCCGTGCCGCAGGTCCTGGATCCCCACGCTGCGGGCGCGCAGGAGCGTGGCGAGCGGGCGCGAGTGCCGCAGCCTGCCGGCCACCCGCGCGGACCCGTTGGCAAAGCGCTCGAGCGGGGCGCCGAGGTGGGGTGAGCCGAGGGTCACGGTGTCGCTCACGAGCGGGATCCAGTCGGCCTCGACGTCGGCCTGGGCCAGGGCGCTGTGGATGACGAGCCCGCCCATCGAGTGGCCGAGAAGGACGAGCCGGGTGACGGGCACCGGCCAGTGCGCCACGAGCGCCGTGAGCACTCGGTCGAGCTCGTGGCCGTTGGTCGAGATGCGCAGCCCGGTGTTGTAGCGGACCGCGACCGAGGTGAACCCGAGGTCCTCCTCGAGGCGGTGGCCGAACCGCCCCCGCTGCCAGGCGGTCTCGTGGACGACGAGCCCGTGGACGAGCACGACGACCGCGCCGGTCGCACCCGGGAAGGCCGCGGCGAACCCCTCTGCGGTGAGCGGGACGGAGCGCCCGCGCCGGCGCACGCCCATCGTGTGCGCCAGTGGGGACCCGGAGAGGTCGAGCCGGTCCCCGAAGAACGCGTTGACGAAGGCCCGCGCGCTGTTGGGCGCCGGGTGGTGGACCAGGTGGTCGCTCACCCCGGCCACGTGCTCGACCCCGCGCATGAGCCGCTGCTCGACGACGGTCGGCTCGACGGGACCCGACCCCGCGTCGTCCGGATCGGTCTCGTCCGAGGGCCCTTGGCTCATGCCGTCACTGTCCCATGCGTGCTGGTGTCCACCCGCGACTGTCGTGGTCGTGGGGCCCGTGGGGGCCCATGGGGTGTCAGCGGTCGAGGAGCCCGCGCAGGTCGTCGGCGGTGAGGGCGCTCGAGAGCAGGTTGCCGTCGTCGACGACCCGGGCGAAGAGGTCGCGCTTGCGGTCCTGCAGTGCCACGACCTTCTCCTCGATGGTGTCGGTCGAGACGAGCCGGTAGACGTTGACCGACTTCGTCTGGCCGATGCGATGGGCCCGGTCGATGGCCTGGTTCTCGGCGGCCGGGTTCCACCACGGGTCGAGGACGAAGACATAGTCGGCCTCGGTCAAGGTGAGGCCGAAGCCACCGGCCTTGAGCGAGATGAGGAACACGGGCGCCTCGCCCTCGCGGAAGTCCCGCACCACGTCGGCGCGGTTACGCGTGGACCCGTCGAGGTAGGCATAGGCGATCCCCTCGGCATCCAGCCGGGCGCGCACCAGGGCGAGGAACCCGGTGAACTGGCTGAAGACGAGCGCCCGGTGCCCCTCGGAGGCGAGCTCGGTGACCTGCTCGACGAGGGCCTCGACCTTGGCGCTCGGCGCCACCCCGCCGTACTCGTCGGCGTCGACGAGGGCGGGGTCGAGGGCCATCTGCCGCAGGACGGTGAGGGCCCGCAGGATGGCGATGCGGTTGCCGTCGAGGTCGTCGATGAGCCCGAGCAGGCGCTGCCGCTCGCGGGCCAGGTGCCGGTCGTAGATCGCGCGGTGGCGCGGGTGCAGCGCGACGTGGAGCACCTGCTCCTGCTTGGGCGGGAGGTCGGAGGCGACCGCGTCCTTGGTGCGGCGCAGCAGCAGTGGCCGGATGCGCCGACGCAGGGTGGTGAGCAGCTCGGGAGCCGTCCCGGCCTCGATGGGCCGGGCCCACTGGTCGCGGAAGACCTGGGGCCTCGGGTGCAGGCCGGGCGCGACGATCGACAGCAGCGACCACAGGTCCATGAGCGAGTTCTCGAGCGGGGTGCCGGTGAGCGCGAAGGTGACCCGCGCGGGCAGCCGGCGGATCGCGGCATACGTCTTCGCCTGGTGGTTCTTGACGAACTGCGCCTCGTCGAGCACGGCGGCCGACCACCGCACCGTCCGGAACTGCTCGGCGTCGATGCGGGCGACGGCATAGGTCGTGACGACGAGGTCGGCGCCGGCGATGGCCTGCGCGAGCGGGACCCGGGCCTTGCCACGGGTGCGGTCGAGGACGACGACGGACAGGTCGGGCGCGAACCGCTCGACCTCACCGGCCCAGGTGGCGAGGACCGAGGTGGGCGCGACGATGAGCATCGGGTCGGCGAGGTCGCCGCGCTCCTTGGCGCGCAGCGCCGTCGCGATGACCTGGAGGGTCTTGCCCAGTCCCATGTCGTCGGCGAGGACCCCACCGAGGCCGAGGTCCCAGAGCAGCGAGAGCCAGCGGAAGCCCTCCTCCTGGTAGGGCCGCAGGGTCGCCTTGAGCGCGCCCGGCACCTCGGCCGGCGGCGGGGCGTCGGCGTCGTCGACCCCGAGCAGGGCGTCGACGGACTGCCGCCACCGGCCCGACTGCTCCTCGACGACGCCGATCTCGACGAGCTCGTCCCACAGACCGGCGTGCAGGACCGACAGCTTCAGCGGGTCGGTCGGCCGGTCCTGGAGCGCGCGCGCCTCCTCGACGAGCGAGCGGAGGCGTTGCAGCTCGGGCGAGTCGAGCGTGAACCAGGCGCCATCGGGCAGCAGCAGCCGATCCTCCTCGCGGGCGAGCGCGGTGACGAGGTCGGCGAGCGGAACCTCGTGCTCGCCGACGGTGACGCTGATCCGCAGGTCGAACCAGTCGTTGCCGTCCGAGCTCTCGCTCGTCCCGACCGCGATCCGTGGCGCCTGCGTCACTTCGGCGTATGCCGTCCGCGTGCCCGTGACCTCGACCTCCACCCGCTCGTCGGCCTCGAGCGAGGGCAGCAGCTCGGCGAGGGCCACGGTGTCGAACCCCCCGAGGGTGGCCTCCTCGCGCAGCGCCCAGCCGGCCCGGCTCGGCTCCCACAGCGCGGGCAGCTGGTGACGTGACGGGGCCGCGGCGAGGAGCTCGCTCTCGAGGGCGGCGCTGCGGAAGGCGTCGGGGTCACGCACCACCCCAGGCTCCCGGGCCAGTGGCACGGTGACGGGCGCGTCCCTCGGGCCGTAGCGGAAGGCCCAGGCCAGGTGGACGACGTGGTCGGCCGCGAAGCGCACGGCGAGGTGCAGGCGTGGCGGGGCCACCTCGGGCAGCTCCAGGCCGTCGTGCGTGCGCACCACGGCCCGGCGCTGGAGCACCGGCAGCGTCTGGATGGCGAAGGTCGACCACTCGTCCTGCGGGATGGTGAAGGGGCCGCGCTCGACGACCCGGGTGGCGGCGAGGTCGACGTCGGGACCGAAGCCCCCGAGGCGCAGGTCGGCGCCCTCCTGGCGGAACCAGCCGGTGGGCGGCTCACCGACGGTGACCACGTCGCCGTCGCCGGGCAGGTCGAGGCTCGGCACCACGCGGACGTCCCCGCTGCCGGTCGGCCTGAGGTCGAGGACGAAGTGGCCGACCTCGGGCTCGAGGTGCACCTCCCCGGTGCCCGTCGCGTCGGTCAGCAGGACGATGCCGGCGTCGCGGGCCCGGGTGAGGAGCTCGACCCAGCCCCGGCCGACCTGCCCGAGCGGGATGCCGGCGGGCATCCGGCCGTAGCCGGACAGCCGGCTGCTGCGCCGGAACGCGTCGGCGATGGCGGTCAGCGCGTCGAGCGGCGCGCCCTCGAGATGGTGGGCGTAGGAGGAGTAGTAGCCGCCGCTCACCGACTCCCAGGAGATGCCGGTGCGGATCCACCGGCCGGGGGCGGCGCCGGGCACGACCGGGCGCAGGTGCACGGACGGGGTCGGGGGCAGCATGTCCCAGCGCGCGGCGCGCCCGGTCGGCGTCTCGACGTCGAGGAGCAGACCGACACTGCCCGGCGACGACGCCGTCGCGGGGTCGGGCACGTCGAGCAGCTCGTCGAGGGCGTCCCGCCAGGTCTGGGTGCGCGCCGCCTCGTCGTCCTCCTCCGAGCCGGTCGGCCCGCGGTCCGAGACGACGTCGAGCCGGCGCCACGGCTGCTGGGCACGCAGCATCAGCGCGAGGGCGGCGGCGTGCTTGCAGTCCCGCCCGATCGGGCAGCTGCACCCGCCCTCGACCCAGGGGCCGCGGTCGTCGTGGCGCAGCGAGAGCTCGGTCCGGTAGATGTGCGGGCCGCTGCCGATGACCCGGGCCGACGCCCACGCACCCGCGTCGGACACGGTGATGCTCGTGACCCGGCCGGCACCGGCATACGCCCGACCGCGCTCGAACGTCGTGTCGCCGAAGGCCTCGACGAGCATCCGGTCGGGCACCTCGGCGAGGGTGCGGGGATCCTGTGGCACGACCAGGCCCACCTCCTCCGTCCGCGCGAACCGGGAACCACCGTATGCCGTGCTGCCGACACCGTGCCGCCGTCCTCCACAGCCCCATGGCGACGGGTCAGTTCGGAAGGCGACCGCCGGGATAGGTCGACCGCAGCTCGTCCTCCGTCGGCTCGTGCGGCTGGTGCGCCTCGGGCGGGAGGAGCTCGCTGATGGCCTCCATGATCCGCTTCGTGTCCGCTGCCGGTGAGCGGTGGTTGAGCTCGACCGGCTCGCCGACCCGGACCCGCACCGTCGGGGGGTTGGCCAGCGACAGCAGGTGGGGCATCGCCGAGGAGCGCGGCCAGACCTTCTCGGTGCCCCACAGCCCGACGGGGACGACCGGTGCGCGGGAGGCGGCGGCGAGCCGGGCGGCGCCGGTCCGGCCCTTGAGGACCGGGTCGAAGAACGCCTTGCCCCGAGGGATGGTGCCCTGCGGGAGGAGGGCCACCATCTCGCCGCCCTCGAGGGCGAGCGCGGCCATGTCGTAGGACTCCTGGCCACCCTCGGCCCGGTCGACGCGGATGCCCCCGATGGCGCCGACGAGCGGTCCGAGGACCGGCACCTCGAAGAGCTCCTTCTTGGCGAGCACCCGCGCGGTGCGCCCCGACCGGCGGATGACATTGGCCATGGCCGCGACGTCGAAGTAGCTGCGGTGGTTGCCGACGAGGATGACCGGTCCGTGCCGCGGGATGTTCTCGATGCCCTGGATGTCGAAGCGGGCGCAGGGGAAGAACGTCGAGCGCAGCGCCTCGAGCGCGAAGCGCTGCAGCTCGATGCCGACCACGGGGATCTTGAACACCCCCGGCGACACGTCGAAGTGCACGATCGGCCACCGGCGAGCCACGGCATACAGGGCCAGTCGGGGGTCCGGGTTCACGGCGGCCGGCTGGCCCACGGCCTGGAGGAGAGGCAGGTCGAAGATGCTGTCGGAGTAGGCGAAGCTCTCACGCAGGTCGATGTCGTGCTGCGCCGCGAAGTGGCGGACGGCGGCGAGCTTGCCCGTCGACCAGACGAACGGGCCACGGATCGAGCCGTCGAAGCGGCCGTCCTCCCTCGTGCCGTAGCGGGTCGCGAGGACGTGGTCGAAGCCGAGGAGGTCGGCGAGCGGCTTGATGAGGTGCTCGGGCGTCGTCGTGGCCATGACCACCGGGCGGCCCTCGGCCTTGTGCTGCTCGATGAGGGCCAAGGCGAACGGGTGCACCAGCTCCGCGATGACCGTGGCTGCCGTGGTCGCGGCGTCGTCGAAGCTCTGCGAGTCCTTGCCGCGAGCCACGAGCGTGGCCTGCCGGGCGAGGAAGATCGACGCGAGGTTCTCGCCCAGCAGGTCGAACGTCTTGAAGAGCAGCCCCTGCCCCGGCAGCGAGCGCGGCGCGAGGCCGAGGTCGACCATGGCCCGGCTGAGGTGGGGTCCGGTGCCGCCCTGGAGCAGCGTGCGGTCGAGGTCGAAGAACGCGGCGCCGGGCATGCCTCACCCTATGACCGCTGCCGTCGGTGTCGCTGCCGGCGGTGCATAGGGTGGCCGTCATGACGACGGCGTTCGTGCTCGGCGGCGGTGGGGTCCTCGGCACCACGCAGCTCGGCATGCTGCGGGCGCTCGCCGAGCAGGGCGTCCGGCCCGACCTCGTCGTCGGCACGAGCATCGGTGCCATGAACGGCGCGTTCGTCGCGGCCGACCCCTCCCCCGCCGGGATCCGCACCCTCGCCGACGCCTGGCAGGCCGTGGGGTCGAGCGGGATCTTCCTCGAGAACCCCATGCGCTCGGCGGCGCGGCTCGCGCGCTTCCGCACGCACCTGCTGTCGAGCGCGCCCCTGCGCTCCATCATCGACGACCACCTGCCGGTCGACACGTTCGAGGAGCTCGAGGTCGAGTTCCAGTGTGTCGCAGCGTGCATCGAGACGGCCGGGTCGGCGTGGTTCTCGTCGGGCGGGCTCGTCGACCCGGTGGTCGCGTCGTGCTCGGTGCCGGGGCTGTTCCCCGCCGTCGAGATCGACGGGCGCCACCACCTCGACGGCGGCCTCGTCCACTCGATCCCCGTCGGCCGCGCCCTCGCGCTCGGGGCGACGCGGGTGTTCGTCCTTCAGGTGGGCCGGGTCGAGCAGCCGCTCGCGCCGCCGCGCCGGCCGTGGGAGGTGGGGGTCGTGGCGTTCGAGATCTCCCGACGCCACCGCTACGTCCACGAGATGGAGTCCATCCCCGACGGGGTCGAGGTGCACGTGCTCCCCAGCGGCGCCCCGGAGTCCCCGTCGGTGGCGCTGGCCTACGGTCGCAGCTCGCGGCTCACCGCCCGGGCCGAGCAGGCCTACGCCGCGTCGTCGGCATACCTCGAGACGTCCCCACCGGCCTGACCGGACGGCATACGCTCCCGGCATGGGTCTCGCGGGCATCCCCCCACCGCCACCGGTCGTGCGACGGGTGTTGCCCGTCGTGTGGCCGGTCGGAGCGGCGGCGCTCACCGGGCTCGCGACCCCGGTCATCGTCGTCGGCGCGTTCGCGTCCTTCGTCGACCGGCGCGCCCGGCTGTTCCGGGTGAGCTGCCTGGGCGTCGGCCTCGTCTGGGTCGACGTGCGGATGCTCATGGAGTGCTGGCGACTGTCGCTGTGCCACCGCGGCACGCAGGGTCCGTCGTGGGAGGACGACCACGAGGCGGTCTTCCTCGCCGGGCTCAACCGGGCGATGATCCTCGCCCGGCGCTGGGTGGGGTTCGAGGTGCGGCTCGACGGTCGGATGCACTTCGGGTCCGAGGGGTCGCCGCTCATCGCGTTCGCCCGTCACGCCGGACCCGGTGACTCCCTCGCGCTGGCCTGGCTGCTCGGCCACACCGCCGAGCGGATGCCCAAGATCGTCCTCGCCGAGGCGCTCCGCTGGGACCCGACGGTCGACGCGCTGCTGACGCGCATGCGCTCGTACTTCGTGCCCAGCCGCACCGGCGCGGGCGACGACCGGACGACCGGGGTGCGCGCGCTCGCCCGTGGGCTGAAGCACGACGACGTGCTGCTGCTCTTCCCGGAGGGGCAGAACTTCTCACCGGACCGTCGCCGGCGGCTCATCGACCGGCTCCGCGAGGCAGGCCACGAGCTCAAGGCCCGCCGGGCGATCTCGCTGTGGAACACGTTGCCGCCCAAGACCCGTGGCGTCATCGCCTGCCTCGACGAGCGCCCCGACGCCGACGTCATGATCGTCGCCCACGCCGGCTTCGGGCAGCTGTCGACGCCCAAGGAGATCTGGGACGCGATCCCGTTCACCGACCGCCCGTTCCTCGTGAGGACGCAGACGTATGCCGCGTCCGACGTCCCCGACGAACCGGCCGGGATCGAGCGCTGGCTCGACGAGCACTGGACCGAGATCGACGCGTGGGTCGCGACCTACGAAGGCTCCGCGACGCCCTGACCCTCGGCCCGGCGGTTCCAGAGGAGCCGGCTGTGGGTCGCGATCTTGGCGGCGAGGCCGGCTGACGCGACGATGAGCAGGACGACGAGGAACCAGCTGAAGCCCTCGTCGTGCAGCCGACCGGTGATGAACGCGACGAAGACGATGCCCAGCGCCAGGTCGCCCAGAGCCGCGAGGCGCGGATGCCTCGGGGGAGTCTCGACCTCGACCGTCGTCGGGCGGACCGCGCCCTGCAGCGGTGGCATCGGCTCCATGGGCTCACCGTAGGTGCTGCCGGGACGGTGGGTGGGCGATCCGGCCGAGCACGATGCGCGGCAAAGGAGCTGCGAGCCCGGGGCTGCGCAGGCAGGCGTGCGGGTGGCCTGCCCGGAACGGCGCGGTTGCCGCGCGGCATGCCCGCCTGCGCCTGGGCTGTTGAGTACCCCGAACGGGGAAGGTCAGGCAGGGGTCAGGTGTTGCGGAGGCTGCGGAGCCAGTCGCGGGCGGCACTGAAGTCGGCGTCCCCGGTGAGCGGCGCGACGGCGGTCAGGGCCCCGTCCTCCCGGGGGTAGGAGCCGAGGAAGCGCACCTCCGCGCAGACCCGCTTGAGCCCCATGAGCGCCTCACCGACGCGCTCGTCGAGGACGTGCCCCTCGAAGTCGATGGAGAAGCAGTAGGACCCGAGCGAGTCCTTCGTCGGGCGCGACTCGAGCCGGGTCATGTTGATGCCCCGCACCGAGAACTGCTCCAGCAGCTCGAGCAGCCCACCGGCACGGTCGTCGCGCTGGAAGAGCACCACCGTCGTCTTGTCGGCGCCGGTCCGCTCGGGCAACGACCCGGGCCGCGCCACGAGGACGAAGCGCGTCACCGCTCCCGCCCGGTCGCCGATGTCCTCGGCGAGGACCTCGAGGCCGTGGTTGGCGGCGGCGACCGGCGCGCACACCGCTGCGTCGTAGCCCTGCGCACCCTCACCGGCGCCCAGGCCGGCAGCCGCCGCCGCCGTCGACAGCGTCGGGACGTAGGTCGCGCCCGGCAGGTGCCGGTCCATCCACCCGCGGACCTGCGCCCAGGCGTGGGAGTGCGTGCCGACCGCGTGGACGTCGGCGAGCGGCATCCCGCCCCGGGCGGCCAGCACGAAGGTGATGGGCACGTTGACCTCGCCGATGACGACGAGCGGGTCGCCGGAGGCGAGCGCGTCGAGGGTCGCCGACACGCCTCCCTCGACGGAGTTCTCGATCGGGACCATGGCGGCGTCGATCTCGCTGCGCCGCAACGCGTCGAGCGCCGAGTCGACCGACCCGAACGGCACGTGCTCCCCCTCGTGCGACGACGTCCACGACAGCAGCGCCATCTGGGTGAAGGTGCCCTCGGGCCCGAGGTAGCCGTAGCGCGTGGTCATCGCTGCCTTCCGGTCCGGGCGGCGCTGAGGGCCTGCTGCTCCTCGGGGGTCAGGGTCGTGTCGGAGCCGCCGGCGGCGATGCCCTTGGCATAGGTCCGGGACTCCCCGCGGGCGTGGATCGAGCTGAGCACCACGCCGTCGCCACGGTCGTCGACGATCGCGGCGCTGAAGCTCAGCCGGCCGCCCATGTCACCGAAGGCGTCGTAGCGGACCACGGCCACGTGCCGCAGCGCCTGCGCCAGGTCGGCCCGCAGCGCCTCGAGGTCGCCCGCACCGACCGGCCGCTGGCGCTCGAGGTGGTCGACCTGCCGTCGCAGCCGCAGCACCAGCACGCCGAGGACCGCGAGCACCACGAGGAGCGCCACCGGCAGCAGGGCGACGAGGAGGAGGACGACCGCCTCGACTCCGTTGGTCCCGAACATGACGGCCAGCGTATGCCGTGCCGTCCCGTCCCGCGGGCACGTCCACGACCGCTCAGGGCCGCTCGTACCCTTGTGCCCACCATGGGCATCGACTTCGTCACCATCGCCATCGTGTTCGCGACCATCTTCGTCGTCGAGCTCCCGGACAAGACCTTCATCGCGACCCTGGTGATGTCGACGCGGTTCCGCCCGCTGCTCGTCTGGGTGGGCGTCGTCGCCGCGTTCTTCGTGCAGACGCTCGTCGCCGTGGCCATCGGCGGGGTGCTCAACCAGCTGCCCAAGAAGCCGATCGAGATCTTCGCGGCCGTGCTCTTCCTCATCGGCGGCATCATCCTGCTCCGCGGTGCCAGCAAGGCCGACGAGGAGGAGGCGGAGGCCGAGGAGGAGTTCGGTGCCAAGTCCGCGGCCAAGCAGCTCGCCGGCTGGAAGGTCGTGACGTTCTGCTTCACGATCCTCTTCCTCGCCGAGTGGGGCGACCTGTCGCAGATCCTCACCGCTTCGATGGTGCTGCGCTTCGACGACCCGCTCTCCGTCTTTCTCGGCGCGTTCCTCGCGCTCGCCGCCGTCTCAGGCCTCGCGGCCCTGCTGGGCCGCACCCTGCTCCAGCGGATCCGGCTGTCGACGATCCGCCGCATCGGCGGCGTCGTCTGCCTCGTGCTCGCCACGGTCAGCGTGCTGCAGATCGTCGGCGTCGTCTGATCGCCGGGCCGCCCGGTCGGGCTCACGGCTGACCCACCACAGCAGCCCCAGCGCCACCAGCCCGCCCGCCACGTCGGCGTTCTGGAGCACCCGTCCGGGGAGCTCCGGCCACTCCGGGTGGTTGAGCCAGGAGATGCCCCACCACGGCATCCGCATGAGGAACCACCCCAGGACGACCAGCCCCGCGACGAGCCGTCGACGCGAACGCCACGGCTGGGCCCCGAGCAGCGCGAGGACGACGACGACCACCCAGTGGAAGTGGTGGATCCACGCCACCGGTGAGAGCAGGCAGGCCAGCAGACCCACGACGGCCACCTCCGCGACGGAGTCGCCCCGGCGCCACATCTCGCGAGCCAGCCGGTAGCCGAACACCCCGACGGCGGCGACGAGCACGAGCCAGATCGCCGTGCCCCCGACGCCGTCGGGCCCCACGCGCAGGAGGAACCCGCGCAGCGACTGGTTGGACGTGCCGAAGTTCGGCCCGAGCCGGGCCGGGTCCTGCAGCGCCCCGCCCCAGAAGGCGAACGACGCCTCGGGCAGCAGCGCCCACGCCCCGAGCGTCACGCCGACCGCCGTGCCGACCGCCGTCGCCGCCTCCTTCCACCGACGGCACACGAGGTAGTGGATGACGAAGACCCCGGGCGTGAGCTTGATCGACATCGCGATGCCGACGAGCACCCCCGGCGGGACGTGGCGCAGCAGCCCCGGCCGCGGCCGGCGCAGGTCCATGAGGCAGGCGAGCACCATGAAGGCGTTGACCTGCCCGAAGCGGATCCCGTCGGAGACGGGGTGCAGCCACAACATCGGCGCGGTGAGCGCCGCGAGCGCGAGGGGCAGCCACGGTCCGGCGCGGTGCAGCAGCCGCCACCCGGCATACCAGACGATCGCGGTGGTGGCGGCGACCTGGGCGGCGGTCCACAGCCAGCCCGCCACCCCGAACGGCACCCACGCCAGCGGGATCGCGAGGATCGCCGCGAAGGGCGGGTAGGTGAACGGCAGGAGCTGGGGGGCCTCGGTCATGGCAGCGTAGATCGGCCGGCCGGTGAGGATCGAGACGCCCGCCTCGCGGTAGACCTCGACGTCGACCTGCCACTGGTCCAGCGGCCAGAAGACGAGGTAGCGCAGGACCACCGGCACGGCCGCGAGCGCGACGAGCGCGATCGCGAGCGGCCACTGCCAGCGCGCCGGCGGCGCTTTCGTCGAGGTCACCCGGCCATTGTTCCCGTATGCCGCAACTCCGCGTGGCAGGGTCACGTCATGGCTCGTCTGCGCACCGTCTCACCCCGGACCCCCGGCTGCACCCGCCGCCGCGCGGGCAAGGGGTTCACCTTCCTCGACTGCGACGGTGCTCGGCTGCCCGCCGAGGAGGTCGACCGGATCAAGTCGCTCGCCATCCCGCCGGCGTGGGAGGACGTGTGGATCTGCCCCCTGCCCAACGGCCACATCCAGGCCGTCGGGACCGACGCCGCGGGTCGTCGTCAGTACCTCTACCACCCGGTGTGGCGCGAGCGCCGCGACCGCGAGAAGTTCGACCGGATCACCGCGGTGGCCTCCCGGCTCCCGGCCGCCCGGCGGCGGGTCGCCCGCGACCTGACGCGTGAGGGCACGCCGTTCGAGAAGGCCGCGGCGGCGGCCGTGCGCCTGCTCGACCGCGGCTACTTCCGCATCGGCAGCGACACCTACACCGACGAGAACGGCTCCTTCGGCCTCACCACCCTCGAGCGGAGCCACGTCCGCAAGGAGCGCGGGGTCCTGGTCTTCCGGTTCGTCGGCAAGTCGAACATCGAGCACACCATCGAGATCGACGACCCGGCCGCCATCGAGGCCCTCGAGCCGATGCGCCGGCGGCGCACGGCGAGCAAGCGGCTCCTCGCCTACGAGAAGGACGGGAGGTGGGCCGACCTCACCGCGCCCGACGTCAACGCCTACCTCGCCGAGCTGCTCGGCGGTGACCTCACGGCCAAGGACTTCCGGACCTGGCACGCCACCGTGCTCGCCGCACTCTCGCTCGCCGAGTCCGAGGAGAAGGGTGACACCGTGACCTCGCGCCGACGGGCCGTCAAGACCGCCGTCGCCGAGGTCGCCGAGTACCTCGGCAACACGCCGACCATCGCGAAGAACTCCTACGTCGACCCGCGGGTCCTCGACAAGTACGAGTCGGGGCAGACGATCGACGTGGGGGCGCGACGGTTCCGCAGCCCCGAGCGCCGCCAGGCCGCCGCGGAGAAGGCCCTGCTCGAGCTGCTCACCGACTGAGGACGGCACCTCGCCGCGCACGCCCGGATGGCGCCCACACGGCCCACGTAAGATCCGCCGCGTGACTCGTCGAGCCCTGGCCGCCCTGCTGACCGCTGTCGCGGCGGTGCTCGGTCTCGGCGTCGCGTCGGCCGCGACACCCGCCCTGGCCGCTCCCCCGTTCGGCGCGACGGTCCTCATCGGCACCGGCGGCATCACGTGGACCGACGTCTCCGAGGAGGCGACGCCGAACCTGTGGACGCTGCTGCGCGACGGCTCCAGCGCGGCCATGTCGATCCGCTCGGTCGACACCAACACCTGCCCGGTCGACGGCTGGCTCGGCGTCTCGGCCGGGGGCCGCGCCGCCGGCCCGCGCCAGGGGACCGGACCGGTGAAGGAGCGGCCCTGCGCCCCTCTCGAGGAGCCGACCGACGGGGTCGTGCCGCAGTGGCAGACCTACGTCGAGGCCGCGGCCAGCCGGAAGTTCGATGCCCGGCTGGGCATGCTCGGCGAGGCCGCCGCCGCCTCCGACGTCTGCATCAAGCCGGTCGGGCCGGGGGCCGCGATCGCGGCCTCCATGGCGGACGGCACGGTCGACCGCTACTCCCCGTGGTCCGACGAGACCCTGCTCGTCGACCTCAACACGTGCCCGCTGACGATCGTCGACGTCGGCAGCGTCCGGGACCCGGAGGACGTCGCCGAGGGTGAGACGGCCCCCGGCGCCAGTCGCAGCGCCCAGGTCGCCGAGGTCGACAAGCGCATCGGGGCCGTCATCGAGGCCGCCCCGGGCGGTGCCGACTTCGTCGTCGCGAGCCTGTCCGACGCCGGGCGGACCGAGCGCCTGCGGCTCGCCGTGGCCCGGGGCCCGAACTTCGGCCCCGGCCGCCTCGACGCCCCGTCGACGCGCCAGCCCGGCCTCGTCCAGGCGCAGGACATCCCCGTCACCGTCATGGCGGTCACCGGCATCGACGTCCCGACCGGCCTCGGCGGGACGCGGATGACGAGCGACCCCGCTCCCGACAACTCCGAGCGGCGGGCGCGGGAGCGGCTGCAGAAGCTCGTCGACTACGACCTCGCGAGCCACGAGGTGCACAGCCTCGTCCCGCCGTTCTTCAACACCTTCGCCTACGGGCAGCTCGTCATCTACCTCCTCGTCCTCCTCGTCTGGAAGGGCAAGATCGGCGGACCCGACACGCGACGTCGTGTCCTCGGCGTCGTCCGGGTCGTCGCGGTGGCAGCGGCGTCGGTCCCGGCCTCGACCTTCCTCGCCAACCTCCTGCCGTGGTGGCGCTTCCCCGTCCCGATGGTCTCGATCGTCGGTGCCGTGGGGCTGTTCGTCGCCCTCATCGCGTTCGCCGCGCTGCGCGGCCCGTGGGGCAGGGCGGCCCTCGGCCCGCTCGCGTTCGTCGCGGCCGTGACGATGGCGGTCCTCGCCGGCGACGTCATCACCGGCTCGCGCCTCCAGCAGTCCTCGCTCATGGGCCTGCAGCCGGTTGTCGCCGGACGCTTCTACGGCATGGGCAACGTGACCTTCGCCCTCTTCGCGACCTCCTCGATCCTGCTGGCCACGGCCGTCTCGAGCTTCCTCGTCAAGGCCCGGCGGCCCCGTGTCGCCGCGGCCGTCGTGCTCGCGCTGGGCGTCGGCACCGTCGTCATCGACGGTGCGCCGTTCTGGGGTGCCGACGGCGGTGGCCCCCCGGCCTACATCCCCGGCATCGCCTACCTCGTCCTGTCGATCCTCGGCCTGCGGATGACGTGGCAGCGGGTCCTGCTCATCGGGCTGGGGTCGGTCGGACTCTTCTTCGGCGTGGCGCTCCTCGACTGGCTGCGCAGCCCCGACGACCGCAGCCACCTCGGGCGGTTCATCCAGTCGATCCTCGAGGGTGACGCCCTCGACATCGTCGTCCGCAAGGCCGAGCAGAACTGGAGCATCCTGCTCGGCAACGCCCCGCTCACCCTGCTCGTGCCGGCCGCCCTGCTCTTCGTCATCTACGTCCTCGCACGGCCCACCTCGTGGGGCTCGCGCGGGCTCGGCAAGTCGGCGGACGCGGCGCCGACGCTGCGGGCCGGGCTGATCGCGCTCGTCATCACGCTCACCATCGGCTTCCTCATCAACGACTCCGGCACGGCGATCCCCGCCGTCGGCGCGACCGTCGCGGTCCCGCTCATCGTCAGCGTCGTGGTGCGGACCCTCCAGGACGACCTGCGCGCCGTGGCACCGACCCGCCGCGCCAGGCGCTCCTGAGCAGCCAGGCCCACGCCGCCAGCAGCACCAGCGGAGCCACCCTGGTGCGGACGGCCATCGTCACGTCCTCGACGCCCGGCGTCATCCCGAGCACCCGGCCGGGCGTGTAGGCCACCGCCATCACCCAGAGGCGCGCGAGCAGCACGGCGTCCACGGCGCCCACCGCCACCGCGGGCAGCGCCGACCAGACCATGAGGTCGTACCACGGCAGGGAGTAGCTCGCCGCCAGGGCGTACCCGCCCGCGAGCACCACGACCCACGCCAGCGCCGACGGCCCCACGTCCGGGGCACTCGGTGGCCCGAGGCGGGGCCGCACCAGCCGCGCGAGGCACACGGCGAAGACGAGGGCCATGAGCGCCGCCAGCACCGAGATCGCCATGCGGACCCCGACCCCACCGCCGCTGACCTCGAGCAGCCAGCGCCACGGTGACGCCAGCGAGACGGCCCGCGCCGACCTCCCGAGCTGCTCGTAGACGTGGGGCCCGGCCCAGAGGTGCAGTGCACCGGTGACCACGGCGGCGGAGAGGACCACGGCGGCCACCCGGCCGAGCCGCCGCGCACCGAGGGCGAGGAGCAGCGCGAGGACGAACACGGCATACGTGAACTTGGACGACAGGGCGAGCCCAGCGAGGGCGCCGGCCAGGACGGCGCCACCCGTGCCGACCCACCGGTGGGCCGCCCACACCGCCGCGACGCCCAGCGCGGTGGCGAGCAGGTCGACGTGCGCGCCGAGCACCCCGACCGAGAAGACGAGGGGGTTCGCGGTCCACACGGCGTCGATGCGAGCGGCCCGGCCGGGCAGCAGCCGGCGCAGGCACCAGCGGACGGCGAGCCACGACGCGACGACGACGAGCTGCCACAGCCAGACCGTCTCGCGCAGGTTGTCCCCGCCGCCGAGCGAGGTGAACCCCTGCACGAGGGTCGCGAAGGGACCGTAGACGCTGGGCTCCTCGGTCCATGGCGCCTCGACCCGACTGACGACCGGGTCGGTGCCACCGCGCCACCCCTGCGGCGACTCCAGCCAGGGGTTGTCGCCGAGGCTGAGGATGCGGCCGTATGCCGCGTAGCTCACGTGGTCGCCCGACCCGAACGGGGTGGTGAGGGCCGCGGCGACCGCCAGCACGCCGACGACCGCTCGGGGCAGCTCGCCGTCGCGGCGTGCGAGGGACAGGACGACCGCCGCCGCTCCGAGCGTGTATGCGGTCCACATGGCTACGGTGACCAGCGCCGGGCCGAGCGTGAACGGCAGGAGCGTCCCCGGGGCCCAGCCGCGGTCGCCGAGGTCGGAGGCGGCGGCGTTCGGCAGGCTCAGGCCGACGAGGAGGAGCAGGGCGAAGGAGGTGACGAGCAGGCCGGTGCGCAGCCGGCCGCCGCGGCGCCCGCCGTCAGAGTCGGGCTGCGACACCGGGTGCACGCTCGGAGAGGGCCCGACGCAGGCGACGTCGGGTGAGGGCCCGCCAGACGTCGCGGTACTGCTCGGCGCGGTGCACCTGGCCGCGCCAGTTCCGGCCCGAGACGCGGTGCTGGAGCTCGCAGGGGACCTCCTCGACGCGCAGGCCGGCGGTGAGCACGTCGACGGTCAGGCCGACCTCGACCCCCCACCCGGGTGCGAGCGGGCTGGCCGCCTCGAACGCCTCGGCGGTGAGGCAGCGCATGCCGGAGAGCGGCTGGACCGGGGTCCAGCCGGTGAGCCGCGCGACGCCCTCGCGGGCCAGGCGCACGACGAAGCCGTGGCCACCGCCGGCGACCTTCTGCGGCGGCAGGGTCGCGATGGTCATGTCGGCCCGGCCACCGAGCACCGGCGGCAGGAGGACGTGCAGGTTGGCCGCCGAGTCCTCGAGGTCCCCGTCGACGAAGAGCAGGTGCCGGGGCCCGTGGGCGTCGGCCGCCTCGAGAAGGCGCAGGTGGCGCACGCCGGTCTCGAGGGCCGCGGCCTTGCCGGCGTTGCGCGCGTGGACCACGACGTCCGCACCGGCCGCGTCGGCCACGGCGGCGGTGTCGTCGCTGCTCCCGTCGTCGACGACGACCACGCGGTCGACGCCGGGCAGGGCGAGCACGGCCTGCACCGTGGCCGCGATGCGGTCGGCCTCGTCCTTGCAGGGGATGATCGCCGCGACCGTGCGGTCAGGCGCCGGCATCAGCGCAGGGTCACCTGGCGGCTGAGCAGGCCCGAGCGGGCCCGGCGCTCGGCAGCGGTGAGGGGCTCCGCGGAGGCGAGCGCCGCGGCATACCGGGTCCCGAAGGCGCCGAGCGCGTCCTCGTGGGTGTCCGGGTCGCTGTCGGCCGGGACCTCGAAGACGGGCACGAGCAGCCCGCAGGCGCGGAAGGCGCCGAGGAGGCGCGTGTGCTCGCCCAGGCTGGTCTCGCCGGCGGCGTGCAGGCGGGCGAGCGCGTCGGTGGCGTGGTCCTCGTCGTCGGGCAGGACGAGGCGGATGTAGGTGCGCTCACCGATGCGCACCCAGTAGGCCGAGGGCAGCGCGGACATGCGCCGGGTCGGGACGACCGACGCGTTGGCGCGGTCGAGGGAGGCGCGGCCCTCCTCGTCGAGGTCCTGGCCCTCGACCCAGAAGTCGAAGCCCTCGTGCACCTCCACCTCGAAGGCCGCCGTGGTGTCGAGCAGGTCCTGGAGCCGCGGGGTGTCACCGGTGGCGGCGGGCACGTGCTGGACGGCGCTGCCGGGTTCGGCGGCGGCCCCGGCCAGGAGCTGGGCCGCGAGGTCACGGCTCGGGTCACCGCTCGTCGAGCCGGACTGGGTGCCGACGAGGACGGTGCCGTCCGCACGGTGGACGGCCGGCCAGGCCATGGGCAGCACCGTGGCGATGGTCGCGCGCTCCGCACCCTCCGGCGCCCGGCCGTCAGCGAAGGTCACCGAGGCGGTGGCCGCGGGAAGGATCTCGCGGATCGCCACCCACTCGGTCTCCTGCGGCAGCCCCTCGAAGGGACGGTTCACGTAGGGGACGGGCGCAGAGCGCTGCCGCGCGGTGGGTGCGCCAGAGTCGTCGGTGGTCCTGCGTCGTCGCGAAGCCTTGCCCATGGCGGTCAGCGTAGTGCCGGGAGAGGAGTGCTCAAGTCAGGCGGCGCGCGGGCGCCGGTCAGGCGGCGCGGCAGGCGCCGGTCAGGCGGCGCGGCAGGCGCCGGTCAGGCGGCGCGGCAGGCGCCGGTCAGGTGGCGCGGCGGCGGCTGGGGCCGCCGACGGCGGCCCACACCGTCTGTCCGCCCTTGTCCTCGCCGACGCCCCACTCGTGGGCGAGCGAGCGGATGATGCGCAGCCCGCGGCCGCTCGACACCCACACGGCGGCCGGCGCGGGGACGGGAGCGGTGTCGCCGCCACCGTCGGTCACCTCGAGCTCGACGACCTCGCCGCGCACCTTCCAGCGCACCCGGAGGCAGCCGTCGGCGAGGGGACGCGCGTGACGGATCGCGTTGGTCATCAGCTCGGAGACGACGATCTCGGACTCGTCGATGGTCTGCTCGGCCAGGTCGCGCGCCCTGAGGTCGAGCACGACGGCGTGGCGCACCCGCGTCACCGTCGAGGCGCCCCAGGGCGCCCGGATCGTCCGGACCTGGCCCTGGCCGATGGTCCCGCCGAACTCGTCGAGGGCGGGACCGCCGTCCCGTGGCGTCCTGGTCGCGTCGCTGTCCGCTGAGGTCACGTGCGGGACTCTAGTCGAGCAGGGCGAGAACGTGACGCGGCCGATCACTGATGATGACGTCGACGCCGAGCTCGAAGCACCGCTCGACGTCCTCGTCGTCGTTGACGGTCCAGACGTAGACGGTGTGCCCCCGTCGCTGGTGGGCGCGCACGACCGACGGCGTGCGGCGGACGATCCGCATGTCGAGGCCCACGCTCGTGATGCCGGTGGGCAGCGAGCCGTCCCACGAGAACCGGGGAGCGGAGTGCTCGACGAGGTAGACGAGGGGGACGTCCGGAGCCAGGCCCCGCATGCGCAAGAGGGCCAGCAGCGAGAACGACATGACGCGCACGTGCGGCAGGCGTGGCCGGTCGCCCCCGGTGAGCCCGAACTCCCGCAGCACCGTGACGAGCTGGCGCTCCACGAGGCCGCCGTAGCGCGTCGGGTGCTTGGTCTCGATGAGGGTGAGCAGCTCGTGGTGCTGCGCGGTCAGGGCGTCGAGCAGCCTGCGGAGGGTGAGCAGGCGCCCGCGCTCGGGGTCGCGGTCGGCCTGCTCGCCGGAGGTCCCGTCGTCGAGCCGCTTCCAGCTGCCCCAGTCGAGGCCCTCGAGGTGCGCCAGCTCGAGCGTCGAGATCACTCCGTCACCGTTGCTCGTGCGGTCGGCGCGTCGGTCGTGCACGCACACGAGGTGGTGGTCGGCCGTGAGCCGGACGTCGCACTCGATCCCGCCGACGCCGAGGTCGAAGGCCGTCGTGTACGCGGCGAGGGTGTGCTCCGGGGCCTCGGCACTCGCCCCCCGGTGGGCCACCACGACGGGACGGGTGCGTTCGAGCAGGTGCCTCGCTGTCGGAGCATCCACGCCTCCATCGTGGCACCGCGGCACCCGTGGTGAGGCGTACGACTCACACGACCTCGCGGCATACCGTTGTCCCATCGTGAGCCTGCCCCCGTTCCAGAGCCTCGTCGACGCGCACTGGCGCGACGTCGGTCGCCTCGCGCACGCCCTCGCCGGGCCGAACCTCGGCGACGACGTCGCGCAACAGGCGTGGACGCAGGCGCTCGCGGCCTATCCGCGCGTCACGAGCACACGCAACCTCAAGGGCTGGCTGCTGACGATCACCCACCGCTGCGCGATGGACGCGCACCGCGCCGGCCGTCGCACCGTGGCCCATGACGACCCGTCGACGCTGCCCACCGCCCCGGTCATCGACGGACCGGTGGTGCCGGACGACGGGCTGTGGGCTCGGGTCGACGCCCTGCCTCCCCGCCAGCGTGAGGCGGTCGTGCTCAAGTACGTCGGCGACCTCGACCACCGTGCCGTCGCGGCCGCCCTGGGGACCACCCCGACGATGAGCCGCCGGCTGGTGTCCGACGCGCTCGCCACCCTCCGACTCGACGCCGAGGAGCTGCGATGACCACCACCGAGTTTCCGTCCTTCGACCCGGCGGTGCACCCGCCCGTCCTGCCCGAGTCGGACGTGTCGTATGCCCTCGAGGACACCGCCGTCGGCCGGCTGCTGCTCGCGATGACGGCCGACGGTCGTCTCGTCACGAGCGTCTACGTCCCGGATGCCGCGGCGGAGTCCGCGTGGCTGCAGCGGGTGGCCGACGTGGTGTCACCGCGGGTCCTGCGCCACCCGTCGCGGCTCGACGGGGTCCGGCGCGAGCTGGCCGACTACCTCGACGGGCGGACGAGGAAGTTCTCGGTGACGCCGGACCTCGTGCTGGCCAGCGACTTCCAGCGGTCGGTGCTCACCCGGTTGGCCTCGCGGGTCGGCTACGGCGCCGCGACGACCTACGGCGCGCTCGCGGCGGCGATCGACCGGCCGGGTGCGGCGCGCGCCGTGGGGTCGGCCCTGGGGGCCAACCCGGTGTGCGTCGTCGTGCCCTGCCACCGGGTGCTGCCGGCCGGCGGTGCGGTGCACGGGGACGTCGGTGGGTATGCCGGCGGGCCGGCTGCCAAGGAGCACCTCCTGGCGCTCGAAGCCCGCAGCGCCACGATGCGATAGCCAGCCGGGGCTGGCGGGACTACGCTGTACAAACCATGTACACGATCAAGCGCACAGCCGAGCTCACGAGCATCGGCGTGGCCACGCTCCGGGCGTGGGAGCGCCGCTACGGCGTCGTCGCGCCCTCCCGCTCCGAGGGTCGCTACCGCCTCTACTCGGACGACGACGTGCGCGCGCTCTCGATCATGGCCGCCCTGGTCAACGACGGGTGGACCGCGAGCGAGGCCGCAGCAGAGACGCTCCGGCGCGTGGGCGGAGGAGCGACCCGGCCACTCGCGGCGGTGGAGGCGACGAACGGGGGGTCCGCGCCGGTCCACGCGTCGCTCGACGAGCTCGACGAGCTCCTCGACGCCGCGGGACAGCTCGACGTCGAGCGGGTCGGGGCGGTCCTCGACCGCGCCCTCGCGCGCGACACCTTCACCGTCGTCGCCGAGCAGTGGCTCATGCCGGTGCTCAACGCCGTCGGCGGCGCGTGGGCCGACGGTCGCATGACCGCCGCGGGCGAGCACCTCATCAGCTATGCCGTGCAGCGGCGCCTCGCCGGGCTGTACGACGCGACGGCCTGCGAGCGCACCGGGCCCCTCGTCGTCCTCGGGCTCCCCCCGGGCTCACGTCACGAGCTCGGGCTGCTCGCCTTCGCGGTGGCCGCCCGCCAGTCGGGGCTCAACACCGCCTACCTCGGAGCCGACCTGCCGCTTGAGGACTGGCAGGTGGCGGTCTCCGTGCGCCGGGCCGGTGGCGCGGTCATGTCGGTCCCCCGCCTCGCCGACGTCGTCCCCGCTCAGGCCGTGGTGGACCGGCTCGTCGAGCACCACCCCGGGCTCGTCGTGGCCGTGGGCGGTGGGTACCAGGACGACGTCACGGGCGCCCAGCGTCTGGGCCACGGCCTCCGCGAGGGCATCGCCGCGCTCCGGGTCGCTCTCGACTCGGTCCCCTCGAGCACGGACGGTCCCGTTCCCGCCTGACCCGCTCCCCCTGCGCCGGCTGGCCCCGGCGTCGTCGTGGCGCCGTGGAGCGAGCTCCCAGGCAGCAGGACGCCGCCCCCCACCCGTGTACGGGGTGAGGGGCGGCGCGTGGGGGCGGGTGCTCGAGGTCGGGGCTTACCTCAGCACCAGGGGTAGATGAACAGGCTGTCGTCGCCGGCGCGGTGGTCCGCGAGGACCGTGCTCAGCGGGAGGGTGGCGGGAAGGGAGCCCACGTCGGTGGTGGCGCGGGGCTTGACGCCCACGGCGACCGCGGTCGCGATCGGCAGACCGCTCTCGGCGACGGTGGAGAAGAGTCCGGCGTCCTTGAGGACGGCGATGCCGGCCTGCATGCACCCGGTGTCGGGCTTGGCACTGGCGGCGGGGGCGACCGCGACGGTGGCGGCTCCGAGGGCGAGGACGGCGGCCGTGGTGGCGAGCTTCTTCATGTCGTTCTCCTTGGTCTTGTTGAGCCCCTGCGGTCTGAGGTGCTGTGCCTAGACAACTCCCCTGTCCACCCTTTGTCAAGGCTTTGTCGAAGGTTTGTCCACGGTTGGTCCGAAAGGACTACGTGCGGGAGCACCCGCGCAGCTCCACGGCATACGCGAAGGGATGAGCGGGCCTGGTCAGCGCCCCGGGAGCTCCGGACCGTCGATGTCGTAGCCGCCGAGCAGCTTGGCCATCGCCAGGTGCGGCTTTGCCTCGTCGTGGCGCGACTGGCGCTGCAGCGTGCGGCCGAGCAGCAGCAGCGCGTAGTGGTCGTCCGGGTTGTCCACGAGCATCGCCCGCAGGATCTCCTCGGCACGGGTGAGCTGCGCCGAGTGGTAGTACGACCGCGCGAGGTAGAGCCGCAGCTCCGTCGTCCCGTGCAGCGGCGGCTCGAGGGCGCTCCGGTCGACGAGCTCGAGGAAGAGCACTCCGGCCTCGCGGTAGTCGCCCCGGGCGAACAGCTCCCGGGCGGCCTCGTAGTCGGTGACGAACGAGCTCTCCGTCATGTCTCTCCTTCGATGTGTGCCGCTAGGCCTGTCTAGGCCCCAGCTGATAAACCGCTATCCGGCCGGATTCTTCCCTCAGCGGAACGCCGGCAGCCCGGTGAGCGCCTGGCCGATGACGAGCTGGTGGACCTCGGAGGTGCCCTCGTAGGTGAGGACCGACTCGAGGTTGTTGGCATGCCGCAGCGGGGAGTACTCGAGCGCGATCCCGTTCGCGCCCAGCAGGGTCCGGCACTCGCGGGCGATGGCGATCGCCTCACGGCACGAGTTGAGCTTGCCCAGCGACACCTGCTCGGGCCGCAGCGTGCCGGCGTCCTTGAGCGCACCGAGGTGCAGCGCGAGGAGCATCCCCTTGCCCAGCTCCAGGGTCATGTCGGCGAGCTTGGTCTGGGTGATCTGGTAGCCGGCGAGCGGCTTGTCGAAGATCTCGCGGTCCTGCGTGTAGGCGATGGCCACCTCGAGGCAGTCGCGAGCCGCTCCCAGCGCCCCGAAGATGATCCCGAACCGCGCCTCCGACAGGCACGACAGCGGGCCGGAGAGGCCGCGCGCCTCCGGGAGGATCGCCGACGAGGGCAGCCGCACGCCCTCGAGCACGAGCTCGGACGTCACGGAGGCGCGCAAGGACAGCTTGCCGGTGATCTCGGGCGCGGAGAAGCCGGGCGAGTCGGTCGGCACGACGAACCCGCGCACCGTCTCACCGTCGCTGGAGTCCGTGCGGGCCCAGACGACCGCGACGTCGGCGACGGAGCCGTTGGTGATCCACATCTTCGTGCCGTCGAGGACCCAGTCGTCACCGTCGCGACGGGCGCGCGTCCGCATGCCGGCCGGGTTCGACCCGTAGTCCGGCTCGGTGAGGCCGAAGCAGCCGATCGCCTCGCCGGCCGCCATCCGCGGCAGCCACTCCTGCTTCTGCTCCTCGCTCCCGAACCGCCAGATCGCGAACATCGCGAGCGAGCCCTGGACGGAGACGAGCGAGCGCACGCCCGAGTCGACCGCCTCGAGCTCGGCACAGGCCAGCCCGTATGCCGTCGCGCTCGTCCCGGCGCAGCCGTACCCCTCGAGGTGCATGCCGAGCAGGCCCAGCTCGCCGAGCCGCGGCGCCAGCTCGCGCACCGGCACGGAGCCGGACTCGAACCAGCCGGCCACATGGGGGCGGACCTCCGCGGCGAGGAAGGTGCGCACGGTGTCGCGCATGTCCCGGTCGTCGGCACCGAGGAGCCCGTCGATGCCGAACAGGTCGAGGGGGTGCTGCGCGTCCGTGGCCATGTCCACAAACCTACCCGCGCCGCGGCGGCGGTCGCCGTGCGAAAACGGGGTGACGGCGGGCCCACCACGAGGGAGACTCGACTCCCGTGGCACATCTCGAGGTCAACCAGGTCGGGTTCACTCTCCCCGACGGCCGCCCCCTGCTCGACGCGGTCCAGTTCCGGGTCGGGGAGGGCCAGCGCGTCGCGCTCATCGGCCCCAACGGCACCGGCAAGACGACCCTGACCCGGATCATCTCCGGCGACCTCGCCGCGCACGAGGGGGCCATCACCCTCTCCGGCACCCTCGCCGTGATGAACCAGTTCATCGGCAAGGTGCGTGACGACTCCACCGTGCGCGACCTGCTCGTCTCCGTCGCGCCCGAGCGCATCCGCACCGCCGCCCGCGCCGTCGACGCCGCCGAGCTGCGGATCATGGAGGTCGACGACGAGCCGTCGCAGATGGCCTACGCCCAGGCCCTCGCCGACTGGGGCGACGCCGGCGGCTACGAGTTCGAGACGACCGTCTGGGACACGGTGACCACCCAGGCCCTCGGCATGCCGTTCGAACGGGCCCAGTGGCGTGCCGTCACCTCCCTGTCGGGCGGCGAGCAGAAGCGGGTCGTGCTCGAGGCGCTGCTCGACGGCCCCTCGGACCTGCTGCTCCTCGACGAGCCGGACAACTACCTCGACGTGCCCGCCAAGCGCTGGCTCGAGGAGCGCCTCATCGCCTCGGACAAGACCGTCCTCTTCATCAGCCACGACCGCGAGCTGCTCTCGCGGGTGGCCACGGCGGTGGTCACCCTCGAGCCCGGCGCCAACGGTGCGACGGCCTGGACCCACCCCGGCTCGTTCGCGACGTGGCACCAGGCCCGGGTGGACCGCAACGACCGGCTCGAGGAGATGCGTCGCCGCTGGGACGACGAGCACACGAAGATCAAGGCCCTCGTGGTCATGTACCGGCAGAAGGCGGCATACAACTCCGACATGGCCTCCCGGCTCCAGGCCGCGGTGACGCGTCTCGACCGCTTCGAGAAGGCGGGGCCGCCGGAGAAGGTCGCGCTGGGCCAGAACGTGAAGATGCGCCTCACCGGCGGCCGCACCGCCAAGCGCGCGGTCGTCTGCACCGGGCTCGAGCTGCTCGCTCCCGACCCCGGCACCCCCGTGAGTGACTCGCTGATGCGGCCGTTCGACCTCGAGGTGTGGTTCGGCGAGCGCGTCGCGGTGCTCGGCTCCAACGGCTCGGGCAAGTCGCACTTCCTCCGGCTGCTCGCCTCCGGCGGGAGCGACCCCGACGTCGAGCACCGGCCCGTCGGGGACATCGCCCCGGAGCCCGTGCGGCACAGCGGCGTCGCCCGTCTGGGGTCGCGGGTCCGTCCCGGCTGGTTCGCCCAGACGCACGACTCCCCCGCGCTGCGCGGCCGCACCCTGCTCGACATCCTCCACCGCGGGGACGAGCACCGCAGTGGCCGCGGCCGCGAGGAGGCGGCGCGGGTGCTCGACCGCTACGAGCTGGCCCGGCAGGGCGAGCAGACCTTCGACTCGCTCTCGGGCGGGCAGCAGGCGCGCTTCCAGATCCTGCTGCTCGAGCTGAGCGGGGCGACGCTGCTGCTGCTCGACGAGCCCACCGACAACCTCGACCTGCACTCGGCGGAGGCGCTGGAGCAGGCGCTCACGGCGTTCGAGGGCACGGTGCTCGCGGTGACCCACGACCGGTGGTTCGCGCGCAGCTTCGAGCGCTTCCTCGTCTTCGGCAGCGACGGCCGGGTCGTCGAGACGCCCGAGCCGGTGTGGGACGAGGCCCGGGTGAGCCGCGCCCGCTGAGCGCCGGTGTCGTCGGGGAGGATGTCGCCATGGACCCGGGCCCGGGCGTGCTCCTGCGCGACGCGACGAGCGAGGACGCCGCCGCCTGCGCAGCGATCTATGCGCACTACGTCGAGCACACGACGGCCACCTTCGAGGAGGTCGCGCCCTCCGCCGACGAGATGGCCGGCCGGATCGCGGCCGCCCAGGAGCGACACGCGTGGCTCGTCGCCGAGCGCGGCGGTGCCGTCGTCGGGTACGCCTACGGCGGCCCCTTCAAGGCCCGGGAGGCCTACCGCTTCTCCTGCGAGGTGAGCGTCTACGTCGACGTCACCGCCCGCGGTGGTGGGCTCGGACGCGCCCTGTATGCCGCGCTGCTCGGTCGCCTGGAGTCGCTCGGCATGCGGATGGCGTGCGGCGGCGTGACGATGCCCAACGACCCGAGCGTCACGCTGCACCGGGCACTGGGTTTCGACGAG
Organism: Knoellia terrae; assembly: GCF_048606435.1. Taxonomy (NCBI): domain Bacteria; kingdom Bacillati; phylum Actinomycetota; class Actinomycetes; order Micrococcales; family Intrasporangiaceae; genus Knoellia; species Knoellia terrae. The sequence goes on from NZ_JBMBWH010000007.1 coordinate 104,354, forward strand.
GTCGGCACCTACCAGCGGATCGGCTGGAAGCACGGCGCGTGGCGTGACGTCACGTGGTTCCAGAAGCCGCTCGGCGACGAGGGCCCTCCCGGCTGAGCCCGGGTCAGGCAGCGACCTCGCCGTCCGGGGCGACGTGCACGAGCGAGCGGTAGTCCGGGTGGCGCTCGATCCACGACCGGATGAACGGGCAGAGCGGCAGGACCTCGCGCCCGCCCGCGTCACGGACGTCGTCGAGGGCCGCCCGGGCGAGCGCCGACCCGACGCCCCGCCCCTCGAAGCGGTCGTCCACCTCGGTGTGGGTGAAGGCGATGGTTCCGGGCGAGAGGTGGTAGGCCGCGAACCCGGCCAGCTCTCCATCGAGGTGAGCCTCGTAGCGGTGGCGGTCCGGGTTGTTCGTCACGACGACGTCATCAGCCATGCTGGTCATGAGACCACCCCACCACACCACCGCGCCAGCCCCGAGGAACACCATGTCCGAGGTCCACGTCCTCTCCCCCCGCGAGGTGCCGCTGGGCGGCCCCCGCTCGATGACGGTGCGGCGCACGCTGCCCCACCGGGACCGCTCCTTCGTCGGCGCGTGGTGCTTCGTCGACCACTACGGACCCGACGACGTCGCCGCGACGAGCGGCATGGACGTGCCGCCCCACCCGCACACCGGCCTGCAGACGGTGAGCTGGCTCTTCGAGGGCGAGGTCGAGCACCGGGACAGCGGGGGCGTCCACGCGATGGTCCGCCCCGGCGAGGTGAACCTCATGACGAGCGGGCACGGCATCGCCCACTCCGAGGTCTCGACGTCGGCGACACGCACCCTGCACGGCGTCCAGCTGTGGGTGGTGCTACCCGAGGCCGACCGCGACCTCGAGCGCGAGTTCCAGCACCACGCCGCACCAGTGGTGCCTCTGGCCGATGGCGTCGAGGGGCGCGTCTTCATCGGGCAGCTCGGCGGCCACGCCTCACCCATCACCACCCGCACCCCCCTCCTCGGGGCCGAGGTGACGCTCGCGGCAGGTGCGTCGTGGACGGTGCCGGCGGACACGGCATACGAGCACGCCCTACTGGTCGACACCGGGCGGGTCACGTTCTGCGGGACGCCGCTGGAGCGGGGCGACCTCGGGGTGGTCGACGCCGGGCTCGCCGAGCTCACGGTCGTCGCCGAGGAGCCCACGCGCGCCGTGGTGCTCGGTGGCACCCCCTACGACGAGGCGATCGTCATGTGGTGGAACTTCATCGGGCGGGACCACGACGAGATCGTCGCCTTCCGCGAGCAGTGGCAGGCCCGCGCTGAGCGTTTCGGTGAGGTCGAGGGGTATGCCGGCCGGCTGAGCTGGCTGCCCGCTCCCGAGCTCCCGGCCGGTCGCCTCCGCAGCCGCGACCGCCACGGGCGGCACTGACGCGCCTCCGCCCCTTGCGGTATACCCAAGGGGGGTATAGTATCGACGCATGACAGAGCACGACGGACACCAGCACGCGTACATCGCGGCCGGCCACAAGGACGACTACCTCAAGCGACTGCGCCGCATCGAGGGCCAGGCGCGCGGGATCCAGAAGATGGTCGACGAGGAGAAGTACTGCATCGACATCCTCACGCAGATCTCGGCGATGACGAAGGCCCTCCAGTCCGTCGCGCTGGGGCTGCTCGACGAGCACATGAGCCACTGCGTCGCGGACGCCGCGCGTCAGGGCGGACCCGAGGCCGACGTCAAGCTCAAGGAGGCGAGCGACGCGATCGCCCGCCTCGTGAAGTCCTGACCCCACTGACCCCACCCCCACCCCGCGCCTTGTGTGCCCCACCGGAAGCCAGGACTTCCGCTCAGGCACACGAGGCGAGATGAAAGAGAAGGAAGCGCACACGATGAACACCCAGACCTGGACCGTCACCGGCATGACCTGCGGCCACTGCGTCGCCTCCGTGACCGAGGAGGTCACCGAGCTCGACGGCGTGGAGAAGGTCGACGTCGACCTCGCCACCGGAGCCGTCACCGTCACCAGCACCGAGCCACTCGAGGACGACGCCGTGCGCGCCGCCGTCGAGGAGGCCGGCTACCAGCTGGCATGAGCACCTCCCTGCGGGTCGTCGGCTTCCTCGCCGCCCTCGCCGCCGTCTTCGGCATCACGCTCGCCGCCGGCCGTGCCTTCGGGCCGGTCGAGGCCGCGCCGGCACACGACGGCGCGACGCACGAGTCGTCCAGCGCGTCGGGGTCGGTGGCGTCACCCAGCCCCGAAGCCACGTCCGAGCTCCCCGGTGGGCTCCAGGTCTCCCAGGACGGCTACACGCTGCGCCTGCTCGACACCGACCTGCCCGCCGGCCCGCGCACCCCGGTGCAGCTGCTCATCGAGGGCCCCAGCGGGACCCCCGTGCTCGACTACACCCCGCAGCACGAGAAGGAGCTGCACCTCATCGCGGTCCGCCGTGACTTCTCGGGCTTCCAGCACGTCCACCCGACCCGGGACGCCGACGGGGTGTGGAGCACCACCCTCGCGCTGACGCCCGGGAGCTGGCGGGTCTTCGCCGACACGGCACCCCGTGGAGGCAACCCGGTCACCCTCGGCGCCGACGTCTCGGTCGCCGGTGCCCCCGTGCCCGTCGCGCCACCCGAGCACGACGTGCGGACCGCCACGGTCGACGGCTACACCGTGACGCTCGCGGGTGACCTCACACCGGGCAGCGACTCCGACCTCACCCTCTCGGTGAGCCGTGAGGGCCGCCCCGTGACCGACCTCGACCCCTACCTCGGCGCCTACGGCCACCTCGTGGCCCTGCGCACCGGTGACCTGGCCTACCTCCACGTGCACCCCGAGGGGCACCCCGGCGACGGCACCACCAAGCCCGGGCCCGAGGTCCCCTTCGTCGCCGCCGTGCCGAGTCCCGGCACCTACCGGCTCTTCCTCGACTTCCAGCACGCCGGCGTCGTGCGCACAGCCGCCTTCACCGTCACCGCGGGCTCGCCCGCCGACCTGCCGTCAGGAGGCAGCAGTGACCACGCGCATTGACCTCGACATCACCGGGATGACCTGCGCCTCGTGCGCGAACCGGATCGAGAAGAAGCTCAACAAGCTCGAGGGCGTCACCGCGAGCGTCAACTACTCCACCGAGAAGGCGCGGGTCGAGTTCCCCGAGACCATCTCACCCGACGACCTGCTCACGACCGTGGAACAGGCCGGGTATGCCGCGACCCTGCCTCCCGCGCCCGACGCGCCTCGCGCGGAGGGGGATGACAGGGCGCCGGCCGACCCGACGCGGGCACTGCGTGACCGCCTCCTCATCTCGACCGTGCTTACGGTGCCGGTCGTCGCGATGGCGATGGTGCCGGCGCTGCAGTTCACGTACTGGCAGTGGCTCTCGCTCGTGCTCGCTGCGCCGGTCGTCGTGTGGGGCGCCTGGCCGTTCCACCGGGCCGCGTGGGTCAACCTGCGGCACGGCGCGACGACGATGGACACGCTCATCTCGGTCGGGACGCTGGCCGCCTTCGGCTGGTCGCTCTACGCGCTGTTCCTCGGCACCGCCGGGACCCCGGGCATGACGCACCCCTTCGAGATCACCATCGAGCGCAGTGACGGTGGCTCCAACATCTATCTCGAGGCCGCGGCCGGGGTCACCACCTTCCTGCTCGCCGGGCGCTACGCCGAGGCCCGGGCGAAGCGGCGCTCCGGCGCCGCCCTGCGCGCACTGCTCGAGATGGGCGCCAAGGACGTCGCCGTCCTCCGCGGTGGCCGCGAGGAGCGCATCCCCGTCGAGCAGCTCGTCGTCGGCGACGAGTTCCTCGTCCGCCCGGGCGAGAAGGTCGCGACCGACGGCGTCGTCACCGACGGCGCCTCGGCCCTCGACACCTCGATGCTCACCGGTGAGTCCGTGCCCGTCGAGGTGGGTGTCGGCGACCCGGTCGTGGGCGCGACCGTCAACTCCGGTGGCCGGCTCCTCGTGCGGGCCACCCGCGTCGGCGGAGACACCCAGCTCGCCCAGATGGCCCGGCTCGTCGAGGACGCGCAGAACGGCAAGGCCGAGGTGCAGCGTCTCGCTGACCGCATCTCCGGCGTCTTCGTCCCCGTCGTCATCGCCCTCGCCGTCGGGACCTTCGGGTTCTGGCTGGGCACCGGTGGCGGCTGGACGCCCGCGTTCACCGCTGCCGTGGCGGTGCTCATCATCGCCTGCCCCTGCGCCCTCGGACTGGCCACGCCGACCGCCCTCATGGTCGGCACCGGGCGCGGCGCGCAGCTCGGCATCCTCATCAAGGGCCCCGAGGTGCTCGAGTCGACCCGCCGCGTGGACACGATCGTCCTCGACAAGACCGGGACCGTGACGACCGGGCAGATGACCCTGCGCGACGTCGTCCCGGCCGCCGGGGAGGACCGCGACGCGGTGCTGGCCGTCGCCGCCTCGATCGAGCACGGGTCCGAGCACCCGATCGCCCGGGCCATCGTCACCGGCGGCGAGGCCGCCCGCCTGGACCGCCTCCCCGTCGAGGGCTTCACGAGCACCGACGGGCTCGGCGTGCAGGGCGTGGTCGACGGACGGGCCGTCGTCGTCGGCCGCCCCCAGCTCTTGACCGACTGGTCGATCGCTGTCGGACCGGAGCTGGAGGCCGCACTCTCCGACGCCCGCAGCACGGGCGCGACGCCGGTCGTCATCGGCTGGGACGGGCAGGCACGCGGCATCCTCACGGTTGCCGACACCGTGAAACCCACGTCGGCAGAAGCGATCTCGCGCCTGCGCGAGCTGGGACTGACTCCCCACCTCCTCACCGGCGACAACGAGCAGGCCGCCCGAGCCGTGGCGGCCGAGGTCGGCATCGACCCCGGCAACGTCATCGCCGACGTGCTGCCGGCCGACAAGGTCGACGTCGTGCGACGGCTCCAGGAGCAGGGCCGGGTCGTGGCGATGGTCGGCGACGGCGTCAACGACGCGGCCGCCCTGGCCACCGCCGACCTCGGCATGGCCATGGGGACCGGCACCGACGTCGCCATCGAGGCGAGCGACCTCACCCTCGTGCGCGGCGACCTGCGTGTCGCGCCCGACGCCATCCGCCTCGCCCGGCGCACCCTGTCCACGATCAAGAGCAACCTGTTCTGGGCGTTCGGCTACAACGTCGCGGCGATCCCCCTGGCCGCGGCCGGCCTGCTCAACCCGATGCTCGCCGGTGCGGCGATGGCCCTGTCGTCGGTGTTCGTCGTGACCAACAGCCTGCGGCTGCGAGGGTTCCGCGCGACCGGCTGACCGCTCGCGCGGCGTCCCCGCGCCGGAGGATCGGGCTCCCGGGGCCTACCCGACCGCGCCGCTGCCGGGGCGCGCCTGCGGACCACCCGCGGGACCGAGGCGGTGGGCGACGTCCTCCCGGATGTCGGACAGGATCTCCTCGTCCACCCGCAGCACGGGTGAGCTCGTCGGCCAGAACTCTCCGGCCATCCGGAGGTGGATGGCGCCACCGTCGACCAGCTCACCGCGCACTCCGCAGCGGCCCCGTACCGGTGGGTGCTGCGGGCCGGCGAGGTAGACCATCCACTGCGGGGTGCGGCCCAGCACCAGCAGCGCGCACCAGTCGTCGTCCACGTCACGCACGAGCCGGTAGTCCCACTCGGACGTGACCGGCCCGGCATACGCGCGTCGGACCGTCAGGAGCGTCCCGACCGACCGCGCCAGTGCCCAGGCCAAGGCGGCGACCGCACCTGCCCCCAGCCCGTATTGCAGCGGCATCGGCAGCTCGAAGGCGAGGAACGCGGCCGCCCCGAGCACGACCGCGGGCCACCACCACGCACTGGAGAGGGCGATGCGGATGGGTGCCCAGGCCGACTGCTCGGGCGGCGCTCCGGAACCGTCCCGGTCCCACCCCTCCCTGACCTCGAGCGCCTCGACGAGGCTGAGGAGGTCCGCGTCAGCAGCGACCTCGACGGCCGGCGCCACCCTGACCTCGGGGGTGGCCAGCCGCCCCAGGCGGATCGCCGGACGGCGCAACCGGGTCAGGGTGACTCCCCCCAGGACGAGGAGGCTGAGCAGTGCCGGACCCGCGGTGACGGAGGTCAGGCCCTCGTAGGTCCCTTCCTTGTCCAACGCGCTGCCCTCGAACGGGAAGGCCAGGGCGCGAACCGGGACGGTGTCGCCGACGGCGGGGTACGGCTCGTAGCAGTCGACCTCGGCGTAGCCGCCCGAGACCGACCCGTCGATGCTGTCGGGCCACCGCACCCCGCAGTCGGTGTATCCCTCGTCGGCGTACTCGACCGCACGCACCATCGTCGCGTCAACGTCCCGACCCATGGCCCACAGGCCCTGGAAGGCAGCGCAAGCGACAAGTCCGAGGACGGTGATCGCGAGCGGACTGGTCGGGATGGCGGCCCGGATCCGGCGCCAGCGGCTCGCCCGTCGGGCGGACCCGTCGAGCTGGGCCTCGAGAGCGGGCCCCCACTCCTCGACCGCGCCGACGAGGTGGCGCTGACCCGAGGCGTCGACGAAGCCCCGCTGCTCGGCGAACTCCATCCACTCCTCGTTGACGACCGAGCGCCGCTGGCCGGCGTCGCGGAAGGTGGTCCGCGCCACTCGCAGGTGGGTGCGTGGTCCCATGACCACGACGTCGTCACCATCGACGTAGGCGTGGGCCCGGTGCTGCCCCTCACCGGAGCCGACGAGCACGGGCACGGTGACCGCTCCGCCACGCCTGGCGACGGCGATGCCGCGTCGCGCCGAGACGTCCCCCAGGGCGGCGAACGCCACTCCGGCCAGGGCGCACAGCAGGAGGAACGCGACGTAGAACAGCACCGACGACACCGAGATCACGGGAGGTCACCCTAGGAACCTGACGACCGCTCCGGTACCCCGTCGTCATCTCGGATGCGCACTCGTGACCTGACCCGGCCCCGCCGGCCACCCGTGCTGGCCGAGGTCCGCGCTTTCGTGGGGTCCCATCGGCAACGTGTCCGGTGACACTTCTCGGGACCGGCCGGGTGGTCGGTCATCGACGATCCTCGGGGAGAACCACCATGCGTACTCGACTTCTCGGCGCCGCAGCCGCAGCCGCCCTCACGGCGGGCATCAGCGTCTCCGCCGCCGCTCCCGCCCAGGCAGCCGGATGGGGAACCATCTCGTCGGCCTCGGTGGGCAAGTACCTTTCCAAGAGCTCGTGGACCTACCTCGGCAGGTCGTTCAGCACCGCCTCCAACGTCAGCTACCGCTACTGCGTCGTCGGTCGTGGCAGCGGCTCGGCCAACCTCCAGCCTCAGGCCTTCGGCACCATCGCCTCCTTCTCGCACTGGGGCTACGACGTGACGAGGTGCACCAAGGCCCACGCCGGGGCCGCGAACACGTTCCAGCCCGGGGCGGCGCTCAGCTCGGGCACCGTCTTCATCACCAAGGTCTACGTCCAGCGCTACTACACGGGGCCGGTTCCCGTCTGAGGATGACACGATCGAGGCGTGACCTCGATCCTCTGGCTGCGCCGCGACCTGCGCCGCAGCGACCACCCTGCCCTGCTCGCGGCCCGCGACGCCTCGGGTGACGACCTGGTCGTCGCCTACGTCATCGACCCGGCGCTGTGGGCCGGCGGTGGGGCGGCCCGCCGAGCCTGGCTCGCGGCCACCCTCCAGTGGGCCCGTGAAGAGTTCGACGACGCCCTGACCCTGCTCTGGGGCGACCCGCGCACCGTGGTGCCGGAGCTGGCCGAGCGGGTCAGGGCGTCGTCGGTCCACGTCACGCGGGAGACCACGCCCTACGGCCGTCGACGCGACGAGGCCGTCGCCTCCGCCCTCGCGGCTGCCGGTGTCGACTGGGTCGAGACCGGGACGCCGTATGCCGTCGGGCCCGGTCTCGTGACCAACGGGAGCGGGACGGCATACAAGGTCTTCACCCCGTTCGCGAAGGCGTGGCGGGCGCACGGCTGGCCCGACCCGGCGCCCCGGCCGTCGACGCTGCCGCTGCGGAAGGTCCGCAACGACGCGGAGGCGACCAATGCCGTCAGCGACGCGCTCGCGGCGCCGGACCTGCCCGAGCTGCCGGTCCCCGGTGAGCCGGGGGCGGCCGCCCGGTGGCGGGAGTTCCTCGAGGGCGCGCTTCCGGCCTACGCCCACGACCGGGACCGCCCGGCGGTGGACGGCACCTCACGGATGTCGCCCTACCTCAAGCTGGGGGTGGTGCACCCGCGCACGCTGCTGGCCGACCTCGCGAGCCGCCGCGGGGAGGGCAAGGAGACCTACGTCGACGAGCTCGGATGGCGCGAGTTCTATGCGGACGTGCTGTGGCACAACCCGACCAGCTCGTGGTCCGACCTGCGCGAGCCGCTGAGGGGGATGGCGTACGACGACGAGTCGGACGCGGTCGAGGCGTGGCGCACGGGAACGACCGGCTACCCGATCGTCGACGCCGGGATGCGGCAGCTGCTCGCCGAGGGCTGGATGCACAACCGGGTCCGGATGATCACGGCGAGCTTCCTCACCAAGGACCTGCACGTGTGGTGGCCGGTCGGGGCACGACACTTCCTCGACCACCTCGTCGACGGTGACCTCGCCTCCAACAACCACGGCTGGCAGTGGGTGGCGGGCACGGGCACGGACGCCTCGCCGTACTTCCGGGTCTTCAACCCGGTGACGCAGGGCGAGAAGTTCGACCCGACGGCGCGTACGTCCGGCGCTGGGTGCCCGAGCTGGCGCACCTGCGCGGCAAGGCCGCCCACCAGCCGTGGGAGCACGAGGACGGCTACGCCCACGGCTACCCGGCGCGGATCGTCGACCACGCCGAGGAGCGACGAGAGGCCCTGCGCCGGCTCGAGGCCCTCAAGCGCTGACCACCGCGGGCCGCCCCTCGCCCCTCCCGCTCCCGCCCCCCTCTCACCCGGGCTACTGCACCGTAGGCGGGGCGATCGCACGCCTGACGGTGCAGTAGGTGCCGGGATAGGGGGGTGGCTCGGGGTCAGGCGACGGCGCGCAGGAACGCCTCGAGGAGCGGGCCGGCGGTGGCGGCACCACCCTCGCCCTCCTCGACGAACACCGCGACGGCGAGGTCGCCCTGGATCGCGATCATCCAGGCGCGCTCCTTGAGGGCACTCGCGTCACCGAACTCGGCGGTGCCCGACTTCGCGAGGACCGGCTCGCCCGGAACGTCGGCGAGGAAGCGGCCGCTGCCCTGCTCGACCACGCCGCGCATGAGCTCGCGCAGGGTCGCGGCCTCGGCTGCGGTGACGGGGGCCTCGGGCGGCGGGGGAGGGGCGCTCGACCCGGTCGGACCCGGCCGGAGAGTCGGAGTCGCCGAGGGGCTCGAAGTGCTGACGTCACCGCTGTCCCTCGTCACGACCAGCTGCGGGGTGACCGGCTTCCCCGCCGCGATGGAGGCCACCACCGTCGCCATCCCCAGCGGCGAGGCCAGGACCTTGGACTGCCCGATCATCGACGCGGCCTCGTCCGTGCCGGGCTCCGGCTCCGGCACCGACCCCAGGAACGACGGCAGACCGAGCGACGGCTCGGCGGTGAGGCCCAGTCCGGCCGCAGCCGTCGGCAGTGCGTCCGGGTCGAGCGGCTCACCGGCCCGGATGAAGGCGGTGTTGCACGAGTTGGCGAACGCCGAGGTGAACGGCACCGACCCCAGCGCAGAGGCCGGGTAGCCGTCGACGTTCTTGAAGGAGCGGCCGTCGACGGTCACCGTGGGGGTGCACTCGACGCTGGTGCTCGGAGTCGTCCCGGCACGGAGCAGGGCGAGCGTCGACACGGTCTTGAACGTCGACCCGGGGGCGTAGCGGCCCTGCGTCGCGGTCGACGCACCCTTGCCGCCCGGACCGCTCGCGGCGGTGACGATCGCGCCGCTGGACGGGCGGATGGCGACGATGGCGGAGGCAGGGGCGACGTCGGCGAGGACGGTCTCGGCGGCCTGCTGGGTGTCGATGTCGAGGGTGACCGTCACGGGTCCCCACTTCTCCGGTGCGGTCTCGAAGAGCACGCGCGGGTCGGCGCCGGCCCCGACCGCCGAGACCGTGACGCCCGGTTGCCCGTCGAGCCGGTCGTTGAGGGTCTCCTGGAGGCCGCCGATCCCGACCTGGTCACCGGCGGCGACGGCGCCACCGGACTCCTCGATGATCTCCGCCGTCGCCTCCCCCACGATGCCGAGGATCGGTCGGGCGAACGACGCGGTCGGCGCGAGCGCCCGCCGGTCGGCGACGATGAGGATGCCCGGCGCCGAGGACTGCCGCGCCGCGGCCGCCTCCGGGCTGCCGGTGCGGACGGTGAGCGCCGGCACGAACGCCCGGGGACCCGCGTTGCGCACGGCGGCGACGTAGTTGGCGCTGTCGATCCCCAGGGCCTCGGCCAGGGCCGCGGCCGAGGTGAGCGCCTCCTGCGCCTCCACCTTGGTCTTGTCGATGCCGATGCGCTCGACGTCGCGCTGGGTGACGATCGGCGTGCCGTCCGCAGCGACGATGTCGGCACGCTCGGGCTGCACCCGGGCCAGCCGCAAGGTCTCGTCGGCCGCCAGGTCGGGGGCCAGCACGTCCGGTGACCAGATCCCCGCCCAGGTGCCGTCACGCTCGCGCAGGTCGAGCTGCGTCTCGTACGTCCACGGCACCGCAGACCCCGGCAGGGTCCACTCATGCGCCAACGTCGCCCCGGCACTGCCATCGGCCGGCTCGGTCACGGAGGCGACCCGCACGGTGTGCTGTGCACCCCCCATGTCCTCGACGAGGGCTGCGAGGTCAGGCGTCGCCCCCGAGTCGTCGACGATATTGCCGGCGGTCAGCTCTCCCTCGCTCATGCCGGAGGCCACCCGCTCGGCGGCGCGTCGCACCACTTCGCCGTCCCGCCCGCTCAGGTAGGTCAGCCCACCCCAGACGGCCAGACCGAGCACCGCCGCCACCACCACGGCGACGCCGACCTTGACTCCCCACCCGCGCGAACCCACCAGCACCCCTCAGCTCGACCGACCGACCACCTCACGGTGCCACACGCTCAGCTGTCGGCGACGCACCGAACCGCCCACGGCCGGACCTCGAGGCGCTCCTCCCCGATGGGCTCGCCGCACACCTCGCAGGTGCCGTAGGTGCCGTCCTCGGTCCGCGCCAGCGCCACCCGCACCTGGGCCAGCGTGGCGAGCAGCCCCTCCTGCACGGTGACGGAGGTCAGCCGGTCGACGGCGAGCGAGGTGCCCTCACCGATGCGCTTGCCGAACGAGATCGACCCGGTGTCGCCCAAGGGCCGGGTGACCACGGCGAGCTCGTCGAGCAGCGACTGCTCCTTGTCGCGCAGCACGTCGGCCGCGGTGGGGATGTCCATCGACCGAGTATGGACCGAGCGGCCGACAGTCAGCGGTCGAGGACCGCGATCGCCGGCTCGTGCAGGCTGCCGAGCCACACGCGGCCCTCGTGCTCCCGCACGCCCGTGACCATGTGGTAGCCGTCCGCGGGCACGTCGAGGTCGTGCACGAGGGCCCCGGTGTCGTCGAAGGCCTGGACCCGGACGGTCTGCTTCGGGGCCGGCTGGAGTCGCTCCGGGATCCGCGTCACGGCCCTGCGCAGCGGCAGCGGCAGGGTGAAGAGCCGCTCGACGACCGGGTCCACGGGCGAGGCGATGCTCACCCAGACCAGCCCGTCGCTGCCCCGCGAGATGTTGTCGGGGTAGCCCGGCAGGTCGCCGACGAGGAGGTCCGTCGTCCCGGCCCGAGCGCCGGTGAGATGGTGCCGGGTCACGCACCGTCCGCCCGTCTCCGCGACCGCGACGAACGCCTCGTCGGCGCTGAGGGCGACACCGTTGGCGAACGCGAGCCCGTCGAGCACGACCTCCGGCCTGCCTCCCGGCGCGAGGCGCATCAGCCGGCCGGTGCGCGTCACGCGGATGAAGTCGGCCTTCCACTCCTCGATGCCGTGCACGCGCGACGAGTCCGAGAACCAGACCGTGCCGTCCGCCGCGATCGCCGCGTTGTTGCAGAACCGCATCCGTATGCCGTCCACGTCCGTCTCGAGGACCTCGATGCTCCCGCTGTCGACGTCCACCCACAGCAGTCCGCGGTGGGCGTCGCAGACGAGCAGCCGCCCGTCCGCAGCCTGCTCGATCCCGAGGGGGCGACCGCCGGTGCGAGCCACGCGACGCAGCCGGGCGCCGTCGGGCGAGACCTGCCAGATTGCCCCGTCCTCGGTGCCGGTGAAGACGTCACCGGCATGGGGTCCGTGGGTCGCGACGAGCACGTCCTCGGCGCCGGGGCCGGGTACGGGGTGGACGGTGATCATGGCCTCTCCTCGAGCGGGTTTCGGGTGTCTCTGTCTCGGGTCGGCTCGACGTCACGTCGGCCTGGTCACGATCCTCGTCGTCCGCGTCGCCCAGCGGCAGCAGCCGCGCGAGGCGCTCGACGAGCAGGCCGACGACGACCGCCACGCCGACGCCCACGGCCGCCGCGAGGAGGGGGCTGTTCTCCACCCAGCCGCCCGCGAGCGCCCCCAGCGCCACCGACCACATCGCCCAGGTGACGCCCGACAGCACCGTGAACGCCATGAACCGGCGCCGGGGGAAGTGGGTCGCCCCGGCGGTGAGGTTCACCGCGACCCGGCCGATGGGGACGTAGCGGGCGACGACGATGATCACGCCGCCACGGTTCGCCAGTCGGGCGCGTGCCCAATCCATGGCCTTCCGGCGACGCCGCGTGCGCTCCATCAGGCGGTCGAGCCGACCGCGCCGCCCCAGGACGTAGGCGACGTTGTCCCCCACCCAGGCGCCGGCCGCGGCCGCGACGCCGAGCGCGAGCCAGTTCGGGGACCCGGTCGAGGCCCCCACCGCGGCGAGGCCGATGAGGGCGGACTCGCTGGGGACCGGTGGCACGAAGCCGTCGAGGGCGGCGAAGAGGAACATCGCCGGCACGACCCACGCTGCAGCCGAGTGCTGCAGGAGGAGCTCGTTGAGGGCCTCGATGGACATGCGGAGAGTCTCACCCACCCCGATGGGTGAGAAGGCAGAAGGGGTGACCTGCCGGGTCGGCGAGGACGTAGAGCGGTTCGGCCTCGTCGTCGCTGCGGTCGAGCCGCAGCTCGGCTCCCAGCCGGAGCGCCGTGTCCTTGTGGCGCTCGAGCGCCTCGACGTCGTCCACCAGGTAGTCGATGTGCAGCTGCTGCGGCACGCGGTGGTCCGGCCAGGTGCTCGCGACGTGCTCCGGCTCCTGCTGGAACGCGAGCTGCCGGGTGCCGTCCGGGCGGGTGAGGACGAGCCAGTCCGAGTCGTCCGGGCTGCCGTCGGTCGGCGCCTCGTCGCCTGCCCGGTAGACCAGCCCGAGGAGCTGCCGGTAGAACTCCGCGAGCTCCCGAGGTCGCTCGCAGTCCAGAACGGTGTGGATGTATGCCGGGTGCTCAGCCATCGGTCATGCTCGCCTTCCGGGGTCGGTCGGTGGGACGAGGGACGTCCCCGGTCTCCGGCATACCATCTGCGCCGCAGGCGTGGCGGGGCACGAGTCGGTCCGGCGCCGGTAGACATGGGGCATGAGCGTCCTGACACGCCCGCCGGAGCAGCGGGAGCACCTGGCGCAGGAGCTGCTCGACCGGCTGACGCCGGTGATGAGCGCCCTCGGCGTCATCTTCGTGCTCGTCATCCTCGGTGAGCAGCTCGCGGAGGCCGGGTCGGGGCTGTCCTCGGTGCTGGGCGTCCTCGGCTGGGCGCTGTGGGCCGTCTTCGCCGCCGAGTTCGTGGCCCGGGCCGTGGTCGCCCCCGACACGGTCCGCTTCCTTCGCACGAACTGGTGGCAGCTCCTCTTCATCGTGCTCCCCTTCCTCCGGGTCCTCCGGCTCGTGCGTGCGGCTCGCCTGCTGCGCACCGGTCGCGTCCTGTCGGGAGCGGTCCGCGGCTCGCGCTCGGCCGCCTCCGCCCTGCGCAGCCGGCTCGGCTGGCTCGCGGCGCTGTGGGTGATCACCGTGCTGTCGGTGAGCCAGCTGCTCTTCCTGCTCAGCGACTTCCCCACCTTCGCCGATGCGCTGCACGCCACCGCGATGGGAGCGATCACCGGCGAGCCCCTCGGTCCCACCGACGTCTACGCCCGGGTGACCGAGGTGGGGTTGGCCGGCGTGTCCGTCATCGTCTTCGGCACCCTCGCCGGCAGCGTCGGCGCCTACTTCCTCCGGGCGGACGAACGGGACCGAGGAGCCGATCCGGCAGAGGTGGGCGGACGGCATACCGGCCGGTAGCTCTCGACGAGCGGACCGCCGCGACCCGTGGTTGTATCGGGAGAATGTCCGACTCGGGAGCGACCTTCGCGGACACGCTGCGTCGGGCGATCGAGCAGCGTGGGCTCAGCCTCGACCGCATCCACGCCCGCCTCCACGACCGCGGCGTCGGAGTCTCCGTGGCGACCCTCAGCTACTGGAAGTCCGGCCGCAGCCAGCCGGGCCGCCGCTCGTCGCTGACGACGCTGCCCCACCTCGAGGACGTCCTCGGTCTCCAGCGCGGAGAGCTCGCCCGGGTCCTGCCCGCCGTGCGCGAACGCCCTCGCCGCAAGGCCGTCCGCGACCTGGGAACGCTCTGGTCCGATCCGTCGCCGGCCGCCGTGCTCGCGCGTCTCGACACGACCTGGGACACCGAGCTCGACCGGATCATGCTGCACGACCGGCTGCGCCTCGGCAGCGACCGGCGGCACCTGGGCCTCACCGTCCGGCAGGCGATGCGCGCCCGGTGCGACGGGCCCGACCGGAGGGTGCTCCTGCACCAGCAGGACGACCCGGCCGTCCCGCTGCCGGAGCTGCGCGTCCTGCGCGGCGCCCGGGTCGGAAGGGTCGAGCGGGAGGAGGCCGGTGGCGTCGTCGGCGCCGAGCTGCACTTCTGCCAGCCCCTGCGCCGAGGCGAGACGGTGGTGGTGGAGTACGAGCTGGCGTGGGCCGGCAACGGACCACTCGACGTCGAGTACACGAGGCGGCTGCGCACTCCCTTGCGCGAGCTGCTCATCGAGGTCGAGTTCCACCCCCAGGCGCGCCCCGACGCGGTCACCGCCTTCACCCACGAGCGCGAGTCGCTCGTCGGCCTCGACGTCGAGCACCGCGCCACGGTCGTGCACCCCGACAACACCCCCGGGACGGCGGGGCTGCGGTGGGACTGGCCGGAGGCTGCCGAGCACCTGAGTTAACTGTTAACCCCTCTCTCGCCGAGCGCCGAGCACCGGTCGCTGTCAGGGTCGTGGCCGTCCACCCCATCGGAAGGATCGAAGATGACCACCACTCGCACACGACTCGGGCTCGCCCTCGTCGTCACCCTCGCCGGGAGCAGCCTCACCGTGGCCGCCACGGCGAGCAGTGCCCCCGGCCCCGACACCCGCAGCGCCGCCCGCGCGACGGCCCCCTCGAACGCGCCCGCGCCCGTCACGGGCACCGCCACGGACGGCCGCTACATCGTCGTCCTCGACAAGGGGTCGAGCCGCGCCAGCGTCCGCAGCGCCGAGGCGCAGGCCCGCAACGACGGGGCGCAGGTGACGCACTCCTACGGCGCGGCGCTCGACGGCTTCGCTGCCCGGCTCACGCCCAAGGCCCTCGAGGGGCTGCGGCGCAACCCGAACGTCGCCTGGATCGAGGCCGACGCGCCGGTCCGCGCGAGCGACACGCAGTCGCCGGCGACGTGGGGCCTGGACCGCATCGACCAGCGCACGCTGCCGCTCGACAACAGCTACACCTACGCGCAGTCCGGTGCGGGAGTCACGGCATACGTCATCGACACCGGCATCCGCACGGCCCACGTGGAGTTCAGCGGGCGGGCCGTGGCCGGCTACAGCGCGATCGCCGACGGGCGGGGCAGCGACGACTGCAACGGTCACGGCACGCACGTCGCCGGCACGGTCGGCGGAGAGACCTACGGCGTCGCCCAGGACGTGCGCCTCGTCGCGGTCCGTGTCCTCGACTGCCAGGGCAGCGGCTCCAACGCCGGCGTCATCGCCGGTGTCGACTGGGTCACCCAGAACCACACGGCCGGGGCACCGGCCGTCGCCAACATGAGCCTCGGCGGCGGCGCCTCGTCCGCCCTCGACACCGCGGTGAGCAACTCGATCGCCGACGGCGTGACCTACTCGCTCGCCGCGGGCAACGACTCCGGCGCGAACGCCTGCAACGGCTCTCCGGGTCGCGTCGCCGCCGGCCTCACCGTCGGGTCCTCGACGAACACCGACGCCCGGTCGAGCTTCAGCAACATCGGCTCGTGCGTCGACCTCTTCGCGCCCGGCTCCACCATCACCTCGGCCTGGTACACCGGCAACACGACGACCAACACCATCAGCGGCACCTCGATGGCGGCCCCGCACGTCGCCGGCGCCGCGGCCCTGCACCTCCAGGCCAACCCCGGCGCCTCCCCGGCCAGCGTCTCGAGCGCCATCATCGGGAACGCGACCAACGGGCGCCTGACCAACATCGGCACCGGCTCCCCCAACCGGCTCCTCCACATCGGGGCCGGCTCCACCACGCCCACCCCTGAGCCGACGCCGACGACGTGCAGCACGATGCCCGAGCGGGAGAGCGGCTCGCTGGCCTCCGGCGGGACGGCCTACCACCCGGGTGCCAACGACGAGTACTACGCGTCCGCCGGCACCCACGTCGGCTGCATCACCGGGCCGACCGGCGCCGACTTCGACCTCTACCTCGAGCGCTGGAACGGCTCGAGCTGGGTCGTCGTCGCCAGCGGCGTCGGCACGACGTCGCAGGAGCGCGTCACGTACACCGGCACGGCGGGCTACTACTCCTGGCGCGTCAAGGCGTACTCGGGATCCGGCGCCTACACGTTCGGTCTCGACCGCCCCTGAGGGCGACAGCCCCGGGTGACGTCCCGGCCGGCCCCACGACTCCGTGTCGTGGGGCCGGTCCGTCTCCCACCGCGGTGTCCCCGGTGCTCGCTAGCGTCGGGGTCATGGACATGCTCACGAACGCGCAGATCGCCCAGTCCGACCTCGACGACTGGCGCAAGCTGGCGCAGGGGCTGCATGCGCGGTATGCCGTGGGGTCGCTCCGGGCGGGTGCGGGGTTCGCCACCACTCTCGTGGAGGTGGGTGAGGACGTCGGCGAGCACCTTCGGGTGCGCCTCGATGCTCGCTCGGTCGACCTCACCCTGCTGAGCGGCGACGCGGTGCATCGCGACGAACTCGGCGTCGAGCACGTCGTCGTGGGGGTCACCCAGCGGGACGTCGACCTCGCCCGCCGGATCTCGCAGGTCGCCGCCGACCACCGCCTCGTCGCCGACCCGGCGGGCATCATCGCCATCGAGCTCGGGCTCGACACCGCCCACGCGGCCACGCTCTCGCCCGTGTGGGCGGCCCTGCTCACCGGCGGCACGGAGGCGAGCGGTCACGGCAACATCAGCGACGAGGTGTGCGACCCGCTCGGCCGGGTGCCCGTCCTGTGGTTCCAGGAGACCGACGAGCACGAGACGCCGCGGCAGCGGTTCCACCTCGACGTGTGGGTGGCGCCGGAGGTGGCCGACGCCCGCATCGCAGCTGCGGTCGCGGCCGGTGGGGTGGTGGTCGACGACTCGGAGGCGCCGTCCTTCACCGTGCTCGCCGACCCGGACGGCAACCGGGCGTGCGTCTGCACGTCGCTGCGCGGAGCCGGCGGCGGCACGGAGGAGCCGCCCACCGCCGCACCGGCCGGCTGACCTCAGTCGTCGAAGACGTTCCAGCAGAGGGCGCTGCGACGCCGGTGGTCGTCGAGGACGAGCTCGCGGACGCGGTCCGGCAGCCGTGACCGCTGCCACTCGCGCTCCTGCGCCTGCGCGCTGGCCGCGTCCTCCCGGCTGACGCTCGCTCCCACCGCCCGGATGGCGTATGCCGCTGCGCCCAGGTCGTGCGCCGCGACGTGCGCCACCGCGACGGCCTGGCCCGCCGCGAGTGCCGCGAACTTCACCGGGTCCGGCCTTCCTCGACCGGCGGCGTTGGCGCGGAAGGCCGACTGGTGCGCGACCTTCATCGGCACCTCACCACGGATCCACTGACGACCGACCTCGATCGACTCGCGCGGGCGGGGGTCGTCGGGCACCGCGTCCTCGAAGATCGGGAGCACGTGCTCGGCGCACTGGAGGGCCCACTCGGCCAGCAGCCGGTGGTCGTCGTCGGAGAGGCTGCCGCCGCGACGGATCGTGACGAGCCGGGGATCTGGTCCTTCGGGAGGATCGGCACGGACCTTTCCTACCAGCGGCGCCCGGCACGTCGCAGAATCGGGGGATGGCAGCCACCTCGCGGATCACGGCGTTCGACCACGTCAACATCACCGTCGACGACCTCGACGCCGTCACGACGTTCTTCGTGGGTCTGGGACTCGAGGTCGAGGGCCGCACCGTCGTCGAGGGCGAGTTCCTCGACACGGTGATCGGCATCCCCGACGCCCGCACCGAGATCGTCATGCTGCGGCCCCCGGGCGGAGGAACCGGCATCGAGCTCTCCCGCTTCGACCGGCCCTCGAGCCAGCCCGGGTCCCCCGACGCGATAGCCACCGTGCTGGGGATCCGCACGGTGTGCTTCGAGGTGACCGGCCTGCGAGCACAGGTCGCCCGCCTGGCCGAGGACGGGTTCGGGCTCGTCGGCGGGATCGGCGAGTACGACGGTGTCTGGCTCATGGCGTACGTCCGTGGGCCCGAAGGGATCGTCGTTTCCCTGGCCGAACGCACCGGGTGACCTCTGGGTCCAGGGGCGCCGGTCAGGCGGTCTGCTCGCGCAGGTAGCGGCCGAAGTGGGGGACGGTGAAGGCGATGCGGCCGCGCTCGCCGGAGTAGATGAGGCCCTTCTTGAGGAGAGCGTCGCGGGCCGGCGAGAGCGACTGGGTCTTGCGCCCGAGGTGGGCCGCGACCTCCGAGGTCGGCACCGACTCGATGTCGTCCAGCTCCTCCTCGCCACCCTCGCTGATCGCGAGCGCGACGTCGGCCATGGCTCGCAGGTACTCCCGCTCCCCCGGGGTCGCCCGCTCGAAGCGGGACCCGAAGAAGCCGACGGCCAGCTCCGACTCCGCCTCGGGCGCGGCCATCCGCACGTCGTCGACCGTCACGGGCGAGGACGGCGCCCGGTCCCACGCGGCCTTGCCGTAGGCCTGGATGAAGTACGGGTAGCCGCCGGTCGCGGCATACATCGCGTCGAGTGCCTCCGGCTCGTAGGCCGCGTTCTCCTCACGGGCCGGAACCACGAGCGCGGCATCTGCGGCAGCGCGCGGCAACCGGTCGATCCGGGAGTAGCGAAAGAGCCTCTCCGAATAAGACTTCGACGCCGACAGCACGGCGGGCAGGTGCGGGAGCCCGGCCCCCACGACGATGACCGGGAGCCCCGACTGCGAGATCTCGTGGCAGGCCGCGCAGAGGGCCGAGACGTCGTCGGGGCCGAGGTCCTGCATCTCGTCGATGAACACCGCGATGCCGCGCCCGGTGTCGGACGCGAGCCCGCCCACGTCGGTGAGGAGCTCGACGAGGTCGATCTCGATGTCGCCGGAGTCCGCGCGACCCGACGCGGCGGGCGCGTCGATGCCGGGGTTCCACTTCTCGCGCAGCTTCGCGCCGGCCGGGGCGTCACGCTGGGCGAACGCCTTGATGACGCCGAGCACGTGCTGCACCTCGTCGTCGCTCGGGTGCCCGAGCTCGCGCACGGCCTGGTGCAGCGCGGACGAGAGCGGGCGGCGCAGGGACTGGTCCGGGCGCGCCTCGAGCTTGCCGGTGCCCCATTTCGCGCGGACCGCGGCCGACCGCAGCGCGTTGAGGAGCACCGTCTTGCCGACTCCCCGCAGGCCGGTGAGGACGATGGAGCGCTCCGGACGCCCGCGCGAGACGCGCTCGAGCACGACCTCGAAGGCGTCGAGCTGCTCGTCGCGACCGGCGAGCTCGGGTGGGCGCTGGCCGGCGCCGGGGGCGTAGGGGTTACGGATGGGATCCACGATCGCACCGTATCCGCTCGTCTAGCGCGGACGGCATACATCCGAATAAGCAGGTATGCCGTGTCGCGGCGGAACCACGGGCTCCACCACCGCGTCCAAGGGGAAACCAGGAGGCACCATGCGACCCAGCCCACCGACCGCGGCGTTCGCTCTGCTCAGCGTCCTCTCCGTCGCGGCGTGCGGGACGGACCGCCCTCCGGCGACGGGGGGCGTTGGCGCGAGTGCCGCCACCTCGGCGTCCGGACCCGAGGTCACCGCCCAGGGGACGCTGATGCAGGACAGTTCCACGAGCCCGGTCGAGCTGTGCGTCGGGCCGGTGGTCGCATCACACCCACCACAGTGCAGTGGCCCCACCCTCGTCGGCGACGTGGACTGGGACGCGGTGGGGCCGGAGCGAGCTCTCGGAAGGACGTTCAGCAGCTCCTCGGTGTGGGTGGTCGGTCGGTTCGACCCGGACGCCGGGCGCTGGGGCACAGTCACGCTCACCCGTCCGGTGAGCCGGACGGCACCGCCGGGAGTCAGCGTCCCGAGCCCCACCGCCCGCACCTTCCCGCAGCTGTGCGACGACCCCTACGGGGGAGGCGGGCGAGCCGGCGGGGGCTCGGCCGACCAGCAGAATGCGCTCCACGAGCTCCTCCCCACGATCGACGGCTACGTCACCTCATGGGTCTCCGACGGCTCGTCCCTCCTCAACGTGCTCGTCACCGGGGACGCCGACCCGGTCCTCTCCGAGCTCCGCCGGCACTGGACCGGAGGGTTGTGCGTGGAGCGGCGAGACCTGCCCACGGAGAAGGAGGTGTTTGCCGCGCGGGATGCACTTCGGGCGCGGTTCGACATCCTCTCGATGGGCGGCGGGGGCAGCACCGGAGGGCTCGACGTCCACGTGATGGCGCTCGACACGCAGACCCTCGAGGAGATCCTGGGCACAGTGCGCCCGTGGCTGGCCCCCGAGCACGTCCGCGTGACGAGCGAGTTCCAGCCGGTGCCGCTCTGAGAGTCCCGGCTCAGGGGACCTGGGCCTCGCTGCCGTCGGCGGTCTCCATCGCCTTGCCTGCGCCGTGCCACGCCCGCATCCCACCGTCGAGGTTGGCGACCTCGTAGCCCTGCTGCTCGAGCCACGGCATCACGCGCGTCACGCGGCCACCGCTGCGGCAGGTGATGACGAGCGGCTCGTCGCGGTCGAGGAACGGTGCGAGCTCGTCGACGCGGGCCGGCAGCTCGCTCATCGGGATGTGCACGGCCCCCGGGGCGTGCCCGCGGTCCCACTCGTCCTGCTCGCGGATGTCGAGGATCACCGCGTCGTCAGCGAGGTCGGAGACCGGAACCTGGGGGAAGTCGCTCATGTCGTCGACGGTACGCGACGGCACGAGTCGGGGGCTGCGTGGCCGGTCGGGAGCGCGTGATGCCCCGACCCGTCACACAGGCCCCGACACGTGTCCTCAGGCCTCCGCCCGACGGCTACTTGAGGAACTTGCTCGTGCGACGGTCCGCGAGCGGCTTGCCGCCGGTCTGGCACGTCGCGCAGTACTGCAGCGCCGAGTCGGCGAACGACACCTCGCGCACCGTGTCGCCGCACTCGGGGCAGATCTCGCCGGTGCGTCCGTGCACGCGCATGCCGGACCGCTTCGCGTCCTTGAGCTCGGCCGCCGGCTTGCCCGACGCGGCGAGGACCGCAGCGGCGAGCGTCTCGCGCATCGCGGCATACAGCCGCTGCGTCTCGTCCTCGTCGAGCTTCGCGGCGATCGCGAACGGCGAGAGCTTGGCGACGTGCAGGATCTCGTCGGAGTAGGCGTTGCCCACGCCGGCGAGGATCGACTGGTCGCGCAGCACGCCCTTGACCTGCTGCTTGCGCCCGCCGAGGATCTCGCGGAACGCCTCGAGCGAGAAGTCGTCCGCCAACGGGTCGGGTCCCAGCCGCGCGATGCCCGGGACCTCCGAGGGCGAGGAGACGATGTATGCCGCGAGCGACTTCTTCGTGCCCGCCTCGGTGAGGTCGAAGCCGGACCCGTCGGACAGGCGAACACGCAGGGCGATGGGCGACTTGCCCGGTCGCAGGCGCGTGGTCGACAGCGCGTCCGACCAGCGGAGCCAGCCCGCGCGGGCGAGGTGGAAGACGAGATGCGTCCCGCCGCAGTCGAGGTCGAGGAACTTGCCGTGGCGCGAGACCCCGTCGACGGGGGCACCGACCAGCGCCTCGGGCGGCGGGTTGAACGTCTTGAGCACCGAGATCGACCCGAGCTCGACGCCGGTCACGGCCAGGTCGGACGTCCGGGCCGCGAGGAAGTCGACGAGGGCCTGCACCTCGGGCAGCTCGGGCACCGGCTCACACTCCCCACATGTCGGAGGCCTCGAGAGCGCGCGCGCCGGCCTCGTGGTCGGTGAGGTCGTCCTCGACCACCGGAGCGACGAGCCTCCCCAGGGCGTAGCCGTCGGGAGCGCGCAGCACCGGAGCCGCGATGTCCTCGGTGTGCGCCGGCGCGAGGTCGTCGTTGGAGACCGGGATGCCGTTCTGGAGGACCTGCTCGCCGGGGCTCAGCTGGCGGATCGCGATGGCGCGCACCGCCTCCGGTCGGCGAGACGCGAAGTCGGTGTAGATCTTGGGGTCGTGCTGGCCGTCGTCGCCGACGAGCAGCCACTGGACGTGCGGCAGCTCGCGCGCCAGCCGGGCGAGGGCCGACCGCTTGTGGTCCTGGCCCGACCGGAACCAGCCGGTGTGCGTCGGACCCCAGTCGGTGAGCAGCATCGGACCGGGCGGGTAGCCGTTGCGGCGCAGGAACCGGGTCAGCGAGGGCGCGGTGTTCCAGGCGCCGGTCGAGAGGTAGATGACCGGCATACCGGGGTGGGAGTCCAGGAGCTCGCGGTAGAACGTCGCCATGCCCGGCACGGGGTGACGGGTGTTCTCGGCCTTGATGAAGGTGTTCCACGCGGCGATGAGCGGCCGGGGCAGTGAGGTCGACAGCACGGTGTCGTCGATGTCGCTCACCATCCCGAACGTCTGCCGGGTCCCGATGACGAGGACCGACGCCTCGCGCGGACGAGCCAGCGGTGAGGTGATCTCGACCCGGTGCCAGCCGGGGCCGAGCCCGTGACCGTGGATGGTCAGGTCGACCAGACCGGAGCGGTCGGTGCGGCCGTCGATCCGGCGGTCGCCGATGCGGACGGTCACGGGGACGTCGATGGCCGGGGTCGTGATGAAGGCCCGCCAGCCGCGGGTCTCCTCGTCGGCCGACCTCAGCGACTGCACGCTCGCGGCCGCGTCACCGGACGCCTGCCGCATGGGGTCGCGCGACATGAGCACCCGGGCGAGGACCCGGATGAAGCCGGTGCTGCCGTAGCCGGTGTGCGGGACGATCTTCGTCCCCCAGCCGCGTTCGCGCAGCACGCCACCCTTGCGACGGTTCCACGCGTCCTCCATCAGCGCGGCGAGGTGCGGGCGGGCCATGAGCCGACTCTAGTCCGCGTGGCCGGCTCAGCCGGTCGAGGACTTCTCGGAGGTGACGGTGCTGACGCCGGCGACGACGTTCTCCGCCAGGGAGCGGAGCTTGACGTTGTGGTTCTGCGAGGTCTGGCGGAGCCAGTCGAACGCGGAGCGCTCGTCGATGCCGCGCACCGCCATGAGCACGCCCTTGGCCTGCTCGATGACGGCCCGGCTGGCCATGGCCTGCTCGAGCTGGCCGGCGAGCCGCTGGGCACCGTCGAGCCTGACCACGGCGACGACCGCGTCGGCGGCCCGGCCGGCGGCGAGGCGGGCGACCGAGGCCTCGAACGCGTCGAACGCCCGGGGCTCGTTCCCGTAAAGGTTGAGCGCACCCACGCACTGCTCCCCGCTGATCAGCGGCAGCGCGAGGCAGGACTGCACGCCGTCGCGCCGCACGGCCGCCGAGAACCTGGGCCAGCGGTCGTCCGGCTCCGCGAACGAGGCGACGAACTCCCGTCGCAGTCGCGCCGCGTCGAGGCAGGGACCCTCGTCCAGCTGGTACTGGACCGAGTCGATCTCCAGGGTGGTCACCGTCGTGTAGGCGGCCGTGCTCGGGCGGTTGTCGAGCAGGAGCGTGATGCCGACCTCGTCGCAGCCGGTGACGTGACGGCGCACCGCGTGGACGACCCGGTCGAGGTACTCCTGCACCTCGTCGACGGAGTCGAGGACCCCGCCGATCTCCTCGAGCAGCGCCCCGTGGGGATCCGCGAACACCTCGGTGGCCGGCTCCGGTGGCATGGCCGGATCCACGGTGAGGTCGGTGTCGGTCATGCGTGCTCCTCTGCGGGCGATCGTGCGACATCAGTATGACTCCCCGCGCAAGCCCACCTGCCACGATGTGCACCGTGACCGGGGAGTGGGTGATCGACGCGTTCGGGGCACGGTGGAGCCTCGGCACCGGTTCGCTCACCGCAGCGGAGGGCGAGCGGCTGCGCCAGCTCTGGTCCCGCTGTCGCGTCGCCGACGCGTCCACCGGTGACGACGGCGTCCTCCCCTTCCCCGTGTCGACCGGGAACCCGTATGCCGTCTCGCGCGCGGTGACGCTCGCCTCCTTGCGCCGCCGGCGGGGGTCGGCGGTGCTGCTGCACGCCGTCGGTCTGAGCGAAGGCGACCGGGCGGTGGCGCTGGTCGGCGCCTCGGGTGCCGGCAAGTCCACCGCGGCCGCGACCCTCGGGCGGCACTTCGGCTACGTCAGCGACGAGACCGTCGCGGTCGAGCCGGACGGGCGGGTGTCGCCCTACCCGAAGCCGGTCTCCGTGGTCACCGACCCGAGGGCGCCGTGGGACAAGCACGAGCTCAGCCCCGACGAGCTGGGCCTGCGGGAGGTGACCGGGACGGCATACCTGCGTGGTGTCGCCGTCCTCGAGCGCGACCCGGCACACGAGGTGCCGGAGCTCGTGGAGGTGCCGCTCGTCGACGGACTGCTCGCGGTCATCGCCCAGTCGTCGGCGCTGCCGCTCGTCGAGCGACCCCTGCACCGCCTGGCCGCGCTGGTGAGCGAGTCGGGTGGTCCGTTCGTCCTGCGCTACCGCGAGATCGGGGACTGCGTCGAGATCGTGCGCGACCTCCTCGCCGGCTCGACCGACCGCGAGCGGACGCCCTGGACGAGCACGCCGGGCGCGCCCTTGCCCGTCCGTTCCCGGCTTGCTCCCGGAAGCGGTCCGCGAGCACCGCGGGACGTGGGTGGCATCGGCCCGGGGATGCAGGTGGAGCGCGCGCCGTGGGTCGACGCCGTCCACGGCGAGGGCGGCACGCTCGTGCTCGTCGGGGAGTCCCAGGTCCGCCTCGGCCCGGTCGGCGAGGTGGTCTGGGACCGCGCCGACCGGCCCCTCACCGTCGCGGAAGCGCAGGCCGCCGTCGTGAAGGCTCTCGGGACGCATCCCGACGCCGAGCGCCTCGTCACCGAGGGCGTCGCCGCCATGCTCGCCTCGGGGGTGCTGCGCCTCAGTCGGTGACGGACCGCGCCGGCAGGAGGCAGAGGATGTTGCCGGAAGGGTCGGTGAAGACGTTCCACGGCAGGTCGCCCCAGTCGTGGTCGACGACGGCTCCGCCGAGCTCCAGCAGCCGTGCCGCGGTGAGGTCCGGGTCGTCCCCCGCCTCGAGCCGGAGGTCGAGGTGCAGGCGGTTCTTCTCTCCCGAAGCCGCCGGCCGGCGCTCCGGGCACAGCTCGAGCAGGGGCCCACGGCCGCTCGGGTGGCGCAGCGCGCCGGGCATCACGCTGTCGACCGGCACCCAGCCGGACAGCTCTGACCAGAACCGGGCGTCGCGCTCGACGTCGGCGCACTCGAGGGGAAGCGACGAGAGCGGCCCGGACACGGCGTACTCGGCCCGGTCCTCCATGACGCAGAAGGGGTTGTCCTCGGGGTCGGCGAGGACGACCCACGGCACCTCACGCTGGCCGATGTCGAGGTGGCGGGCGCCGAGCTCCAGCGCGCGCCGGACCACGGCGTCCTGCGCGTCCGGCTCCCCGCCGTAGACCTCGAGGTGCAGCCGGGGGTTCGGCGTCGGAGGGGTCGAGACCCGCTGGAAGCAGAGGTCGAGCGCCGGGCCGTCGGGCACCGACAGCCGCGTCTCGAAGGCGTCCGGCTCGTCGGTCAGCGTCGAGCACCCCAGCAGCTCCTCCCAGAACCGCCCGAGCCGCTGGGGGTGCTCTGCGTCCACGACGACGTTCTCGAGGTACATGCGTCCCTGCCTACCACCGCCGACGTGTCGACAAGGCGACATTCGGCGTTCACCGGCACGACGGGAGGCGGCACCCGCGGGTCCATAGCGTCGGCACCGGTCTGCTTCCACCGCTCCCTGACGAAGGACCCGACATGACTTCTCCCACTCGACTCCTCCCACTCTTTCTCCGCTCGCACGAGGGCGGTCGCAGCTCGATGACCTGCCAGTACCGCTGCGGCGACGCCTGCGACCAGCCGGTGCCGAATACCTCCGACAACGAGTACTTCGGCGACCTCGTCGCCGCCGGCTTCTCGCGCCGCGCCGCCCTCCGCGCGGGGGGTGCTGGTGCCGCTCTGGTCGGCCTGACGGCGTGGAGTATGCCGTCCGCCGCCGCCGCACCGGCCGCCTCACCTGCCGCTGCGGGTGCCGCTGCCTCCGCCGGCAAGGGCAGCGCGCTCGGTTTCACCGGCATCGCGCCGACCCCCGCCTCGACCGACGCGGTCGTCGTGCCCGAGGGCTTCGCGTGGGCGCCGATCATCTCGTGGGGCGACCCGCTGTTCGACGGCACGCCAGCATTCGACTTCGACAACCAGACGCCGCAGGCGCAGCGCGAGCAGGCCGGCTACAACGCCGACTACACGCAGTTCATGCAGGGCGGCCCCGGCAACAACGGCGCCCACCAGGGGCTGCTCGCGTTCAACAACGAGTACACCAACGACGAGCTGATGTTCCGCGGCGTGCAGTCGTCGGCGGACCTCACCGACGAGCAGCTCGAGATCGTCCTCGCCGCCCACGGCATCACCATCACCGAGGTCGCCCGCCGCGACGCGAGGTCGCCGTGGCGCTGGGTCCAGGGCGGGAAGCGCAACCGCCGCATCCACACCGACACCCCGTTCGCGGTCTCGGGTCCGGCCGCTGGGTCGGTGCACCTGCGGACCTCCGAGGACCCGACGGGGACGCGGATCCTCGGCACGCTCAACAACTGCGCCGGCGGCGAGACCCCGTGGGGCACCTACCTGTCGGGTGAGGAGAACTTCAACCAGTACTTCCGCGCCACGGGGGCGCCTGACCCGCAGGGCCGACTCCGCCGCTACGGCATCACCTCCGGCGGACGCGGCTGGGAGCGGGTCCGCGACCGCTTCTCCGTCGTCGACGAGCCGAACGAGGTCAACCGCTTCGGGTGGATCGTCGAGGTCGACCCGGAGGACCCCACCTCGACGCCGGTCAAGCACACCGCCCTCGGCCGGTTCAAGCACGAGGGAGCCACTGTCGCGCTGACCGCGGACGGGCGCGTCGCGGCATACATGGGTGACGACGAGCGGTTCGACTACATCTACAAGTTCCTCTCCGCGAAGACCTACCGGGAGGGCGACCGGAAGCACAACCTCACGCTGCTCTCCGAGGGCGACCTCTACGTCGCGAAGCTCGACGGCGACGGTGCCGCCGACGGTGAGTACGACGGTGGCGGCGAGTGGCTGCCCCTCGTCGTCGACGGCGTCTCGAAGGTCCCCGGCTTCACCGTCGAGGAGGTCCTCATCTGGACGCGCCTGGCCGCGGACCAGGTCGGCCCGACGAAGATGGACCGCCCCGAGGACGTGCAGCCGAACCCGGTCAACGGGCGCATCTACGCGGCGATGACCAACAACACCGCGCGCACGCCCGCCCAGATCGACGAGGCCAACCCGCGGGCCGCCAACAAGCACGGCCACGTCACGGAGATCACCGAGGCGGGCGGCGACCACGGCGCCCTGACCTTCACCTGGAAGATCGTCCTCGTCGCCGGCAACCCCAGCGACCCGCAGACCTACTTCAACGGCTACGACAGGTCCGAGGTCAGCCCGATCAGCTGCCCCGACAACGTCGCGTTCGACGAGGCCGGCAACCTGTGGATCTCCACGGACGGCATGCCGGGGACGCTCAACCACTGCGACGCGCTCTACGTCATGCCGCTCGAGGGCGCCGACAAGGGCCGGCTCCAGCAGTTCCTCTCGGTGCCGGTCGGCGCGGAGACCTGTGGGCCCACGATCCTGGGTCCCGACTCGGTCATCGTCGCCGTGCAGCACCCGGGCGAGGTCAACGGGGCGAGCCCCGAGAACGTCGTCTCCCGGTTCCCCTACCGCGGTGACGGCCAGCCCCGCCCGTCGGTGATCCACGCCTACCGGCGCCACGGCCGCTGACCCACCCCGCACCCTGTCAACCCGTCCCCCGGAACGCCTGACGCCTGTCGGGGGACGGGTCTACGGTGATTTTCATGGCAACGACACTGAACCCCTACATCCAGTTCGCCGACAACGCGCGCGAGGCGCTGGAGTTCTACCAGGGCGTCTTCGGCGGTGACCTCACCATCTCGACGTTCGGCGACTTCGGCGACCCCGGCGAGGCCGACCCCAACGGGGTGATGCACGGCCAGCTCGAGTCCAGCGGCTTGACGCTCATGGCCTCCGACACCCCACCCGGCATGCCCGGCTCCCAGGGCTCCCAGATCTCGATCAGCCTTTCCGGTGACGACAGCGGCGAGCTCCACGGCTACTGGGACAAGCTGTCCGAGGGCGGCCAGGTCATGGTGCCCCTCGAGAAGCAGATGTGGGGCGACGAGTTCGGCATGTGCACCGACCGCTTCGGCATCGGCTGGATGGTCAACATCGCCGGCCAGCAGCCCACCGCCGAGTGAGCGACGCCCTTCCGAGCGGAGGTATGCCGCTCGCTCGCCTCGTCGAGGCGGCCGACGCGCTCGTGGCGACGCGTTCGCGGACCGCGAAGACCGAGGTGCTCGCCGGGGTGCTGCGTGCCCTGACCCCCGACGAGGCCGAGGCGGCCGTGGGTTTGCTGCTGGGCAGCATCCGGCAGGGCTCGATCGGGCTGGGCCACCGGACCGTGCTCACCGCCAGGGACGCCGCGACCCCGTCGAGCGAGCCGCTGCTCACCGTCGGCGACGTCGACGCGGTGCTCGACGAGATCGCCGGCCTGTCCGGCTCCGGCTCGGTGGGCACGCGTCATGCAGCACTCGTCTCCCTCCTCGAGCGGGCGACCGCGCCGGAGCAGGAGCACCTGGTCCGCGCCCTGACCGGCGAGATGCGCACCGGCGCCCTCGAGGGGGTGCTCACCGACGGGCTCGCCAAGGCCGTCGGGCTCCCCCTGGCCGACGTCCGGCGTGCGGTCATGCTGAGCGGCTCGCTGCCCGGCACCGTCCGGCTCGCCCTCGCCTCGCCCGAGGAGCTCGCGGGGGTCGGGCTGGCCGTTCTCACCCCCATCCAGCCGATGCTCGCCTCGACCGCCGCCGACGTTGGGGCCGCCCTGCTCGTCACCGGCGAGGCGTCGGTCGAGCACAAGCTCGACGGTGCCCGCATCCAGGTGCACCGCAGCGGGTCGGAGGTGCGGGTCTACACCCGGTCGCTGGCCGACGTCACGGCCCGGGTTCCCGAGATCGTCGAGGTGACGCTGGCGCTGCCGGTCGAGTCGGTCATCCTCGACGGCGAGACGCTCATGCTCGACGACGACGGCTCGCCCCGCCCCTTCCAGGACACGATGAGCCGGTTCGGGGCCGACGAGTCGCGCGAGCAGGTGCTCGCGCCCAGGTTCTTCGACGTGCTGCACGTCGACGGCGAGGACCTCATCGACCGACCGCTCTCGGAGCGCCTCGCGGTGCTGGAACGGATCGGGCCGGCATACCGGATCGCGGGCGAGGTGACCTCCGATCCCGAGGTGGCCGACCGTGTCTCCCGTGACGCCCTCGCTGCGGGTCACGAGGGCGTCATGGTCAAGGCGATCGACTCGACTTATGCCGCGGGGAGGCGGGGCAAGCACTGGGTCAAGGTCAAGCCGGTGCACACCTACGACCTCGTCGTGCTCGGGGTCGAGGGCGGGTCCGGGCGGCGCAAGGGGTGGCTGTCGAACCTGCACCTCGGCGCGCGCGACCCCGAGGGCGAGTTCGGCCCGCCGGGCGGCTTCGTCATGGTGGGCAAGACCTTCAAGGGGCTCACCGACGAGCTGCTGCGGTGGCAGACCGAGACCTTCCCCGACTTCGGCACCGACGACAACGGCTGGGCGCTGACAATGCGGCCCGAGGTCGTCGTCGAGATCGCCATCGACGGGGTGCAGCGTTCGTCGCGCTACCCGGGCGGGGTGGCGCTGCGGTTCGCCCGGGTCAAGCGCTACCGCGTGGGCATCGACGCGAAGCCGGCGAGCGAGGCCGACACCATCCAGTCGCTGCGCGCCCTGCTGCGCTGACCCATCCGCCCGGCTTCCCCGCTCCGAACTCCTGACGTGGCCACCTCATCACCGTTCCTGACCCGCTTCGACGGGCCGGAGTCCCCGAACGCCCTCATCCTCATGCTCCACGGGGGCAAGCCGCGATCTGCCGACGTCGTCGGCGACGGCAGCGCCTCGTGGCAGCGCACCGCATGGATGGCGCGCTCGATCGCCGGCCGCGCCCACGAGTCCGGCGCCGCGGTGTGGCTGCTCCGCTACGCCGCCCGCGGGTGGAACGGCGGCGCTGACCGGGTCGCCGATGCCCGGTGGGCCCTCGATGAGGTCCGGGCCTCCCACGGCGACCGCCCGGTCATCCTCCTCGGCCACTCGATGGGCGCCAGGGTCGCGGTGCACGTGGCCGACGACCCCTCTGTGGTCGGCGTCGTCGCCCTCGCACCCTGGTGGGACCGCACCGACCCGGTGCACACGCTCGCCGGGCGATCGCTCGTCGCCGCCCACGGCCGGCGCGACCGGCTCACCTCCTTCACGCGGACGCGGGAGTACGTCGCGCGCGCCCGGTCGGTGGCCGCGCACGCCGAGCTCGTCGACATGGGCCCGCTGGGGCACTACATGCTCAAGGGCGCCGGCGACTGGGACGACGTCGCGATCGAGTCGTCCCTGCGGATCCTCACCCCCTCCCGCTGACCCCTGCTGCCGGACGGGGGTCAGGAGGCGAGGACGGCGGCCGGGGTGGTCGTCGCGGCGGTGAGGGCGTCGGCCTCGGCGACGCCCGCGACCTCGACGGCCCAGCGCACGCACTCGGCCAGTGTCGACGTCGAGCCGGCGATCGAGCCGCGGCCCGACCCGCCGTCGGCCAGCCGGGCCACGCCGCCCGACACCTCGACCTCGAGGGGCCCGATCTCGAAGGCGCCATCGCCGAGACCGGTCGCGGCCATGGCGTCGGAGACGAGCGCGACGTGCTCGGGCCCGACCGTCTCGAACACCATCCGGACGACCTCGGTGCCGACGTGCACCCCGTCAGTGATGAGCTCGACGACGCAGTCCCCTCGCGCCGCCGCCGCGAGCGCCGCCGCGACGGGACCGCCGGCACGGTGGTGGAAGGGCGGCATACCGTTGAAGAGATGGGTCACGAGCGGCGGACGACCGCACGCGTCCGCGATCGACGCCAGCGCCGCGGAGATGACGTCCGCGGAGGCGTCCGTATGCCCGACCGCGGGGAGGATGCCGTGTCGTGCCAGTGCAGCGACCAGCTCGCCGGAACCGGGGCGCTCGGGCGCGAACGTCCACTGCACCAGCGCGTTCGGGGCCCCCGCCTCGGCGCAGGTCGTGACGAGCGACTCCACGAGGGCGAGGTCGGGGTCGGTGAGGACCGACGGGTCGTGGGCGCCGCGGCGCTCCTCCGAGAGGAACGGTCCTTCGAGGTGGATGCCGGCCAGCGTCCCTGCGGCGACCAGCGGCGCGAGCGTCGCGACCTGCCCGACGAGGGTGTCGGGGCGGGCCGACACCAGCGAGGCGACGACGGACCCGACGCCAGCCGAACGGTGGTGCGCCACCGCCGCGGCCGAACCCTCCGCGTCGTGCCCGAACTCGTGGCCCAGGGCGCCGTGACAGTGCAGGTCGACGAGTCCGTTCACGCGCCCCAGCCTAGGGCTGCGGAGCAGGCACCTACCGGACCGCCGTCAGCTGCAGGCGGTGTCGTCGCGGGCGAGCAGGTCGCTGACGACCTGACCCCACGGCATGTCGATGAAGCCCTTGATCTCCGCGATCCGCCGGGCGATGGCACCAGGGTCACCGGTGGCCTGCGGGACGAAGACGACCCCCACGCACGAGGCGTTGTTGGAGGGACCGTCGGCCGCCGCCGAAGCGGGGGACGCGAGGGCGACCGAGCCTGCGAGAGCGAGTGCGGCAGCTGCTGAGCAGATCGTGGTGCGGCGCATGTCGTGCTCCTTGGTCATGGTGGGTCGGCCACCGGGTGTGGCCTCGACTCCCACCGAGCGAGGTGCTCAGGAGCCGCTCCCTGAGCCGATGCTAGGGCTGGGCCGGCATCCGCGACTCGGCTTTCGGGACAACCGACCAAGAGCCCGCAACCCCGCGCCTTGTGTGACTGAGGCAGACGAGGCGCGGGTTACTTGACGGAGCCGGCGGTGAGGCCTCCGACGAGGTGCTTCTCGATGAGCGCGAAGAGGATGACCACGGGCACGACCGCGATGACCGAGGCGGCGAAGAGCTGGTCCCAGTTCTGCTCGTAGCCGGTGACGTAGGACCGGAAGCCCACGGTGAGCGGTTTCTTCGAGTCGTCGATGATGAGCGTGAGCGCGACGACGTACTCGTTCCACGCGGCGATGAAGGTGAAGATCGTCGCCGTGACGAGGCCCGGCAGGGTGAGCGGCAGCATGATCTTCCGCAGCGACTGCCAGCGCGAGACGCCGTCGAGCAGCGCCGCCTCCTCGATCTCCGTCGGGATGGACGAGAAGAAGCCGTGCAGGATCCAGACCGCGAACGCGAGGTTGAACGCCGCGTTGGTGAGGATCAGTGCGGCGTACGTGTTGATGAGGTTGAGCTCGAAGAACTCGCGGTAGAGACCGACGACGAGAGCGGTCGGCGAGAACATCTGGGTGATGAGCACGAGCAGGAGGAACGGCGTGCGGCCGGGGAACTTGTAGCGCGCGGTCATGTAGGCGGCGGGCACCGCCACGAGGACGACGATCGCCGTCGAGGCGAGACCGACGAGCAGGGAGGTCCGCAGCCAGGCGAGGAAGCGCTCGTCACCCAGCACGTCGGCATACGTCGACCACTGCCATACCCGCGGGAGGAACGAGGGCGGGGTCGCCTTGTTGTCCGAGGACGAGCGCAGCGAACCGAGCAGCATGACGACGTAGGGCAGGAGGAAGGTGATGGCGAGCAGCGCGCCGGCGACCGAGAGCCCCCAGCGACGGCCCCGGGACTGCGTGACCGCGCTCATCGGGTCTCCTCGCGCCAGTTGACGATCTTCAGGTAGATCCCGACGACGACGAGGATGAGCAGGACGTTGATGACGCCGGCCGCGGCCGACATGCCCACGTCCTTCTCCTGGCTCTTGAAGGCCAGCTTGTACATGAACGTGATCGTCGTGTCGTGCAGGTAGCCCGGGTTGCGGTCGTTGAGCGTGTAGACGATCGGGAAGCTGTTGAAGACGTAGATGACGTTGAGCACCGTGGCGACGAGCAGGGCCGGGCGCAGCAACGGCAGGGTCACGCGGCGCCAGCGCTGCCACGGCGACGCACCGTCGACGACCGCCGCCTCGTGCACGTCGTCGGGGATCGCGTTGATGCCCGCGATGAAGACGAAGATCGTGAACGGCAGCGAGACGAAGACCCCGACGAGCACCATCGAGGCCATCGTCCAGGAGTCGTCGCCGAGGAAGTCGATCGAGGTCTCGATGAGGCCGATCGACTTCAGGGCGTGGTTGATCAGCCCGTAGTTGTAGTCGTAGAGCAGGACGAACAGCTGCGCCGTGATGACGAGCGAGGCCGCCCACGGCACGATGATCGCCCACCGCACGAACCGCCGGCCGGGGAAGCTCTTGACGAGGAACTGCGCGAGCCCGAGGGAGATGACGATCGTCAGCGCGACGACGGCGACGACCCAGACCACCGTGTTGGTGAGGACGGTGCCGAGGTCCGGGTGCTCGAGGACCTTGGTGTAGTTGTCCCACCCGGCGCCGCCCTTGCGCAGCCCCGTGATGGAGTACTCGCCGCGCGAGGCCTGGAAGAGCATCACCGCGGGGAAGAGCACCACACCGAAGATCAGGGCGAGCGACGGCGCGAGCCACGCGAGGGCGATGAGCGGACGAACGCGCCCCACGGCATACCCGTTCGAGGTATGCCGTGGGGCGGGTGTGCGGGTCGTGCTCACTTGCTCGCTTCAGCGGTCTTCTGGAGCCCGTCGAGGACGGCCTTGGGGTCGCCGGACATGGCGCCACCGAGGTTCTGCTGGACCGCGAGCTTGACCTTGTCCCACGCGGGGTCGTCGGTCGGGGTGAGCTGCGCGTTGGGCAGCGTGTCGAGGTAGACCTTGAGCTTGGGGTCGGACTGGAACTTCTCCACCCCGGTCTTGGTCACCGGGAGGAAGCCCTCCTTCTCGATGAAGGTGTTGATCTGGTCAGGCTGGTAGTAGAGCTCGTAGAACGCCTTGACGGCCTTCTCGTTGCCCGGCTTCTTGAACGCCATGAGGTAGTCCGTGACACCGAACGTCTTGCTCTCCGTCCCGTCGTTGCTCGGGAACGGCGCGACGACGTAGTTGACCTTCTTGTCCTTGTCGAGGTCACCGGCGAGCGGGCTGAACCCGACGACCATGCCGGCCTTGCCGGACTTGAAGAGGTCGAACGCGTCGGCACGGTTGGTGCGTGCCGGGTTGTTCTGGGTGAGCTTGGCGTCGGTGAGCTTCTTGAGGAAGGTGAGCGTCTCGACGTTCTGCTCCGAGTTGATCGCCCAGGAGTCGCCGTCCTTCCACGCGCCGCCGTTGTTGAACAGCCACATGGAGAACTCGCCCTGGCTCTCCTCGGGGCCGAGCGGGAGGGCGTAGCCGGCGTTCCCGCCGGGCAGTGCCGCGATCTTCTTCGCGCTGTCCTCGAGCTCGGTCCACGTCTTCGGCGGCCCGGCGATGCCGGCCTGCGTGAAGAGGTCGGCGTTGTAGAAGAGGGCGCGGGCGCTGGAGAGGTCGGGGAAGCCGTAGAACTTGCCGTCGTAGGTGCCGTACTTGACGAAGGTCTCGAGGATGTCGGACCTGACGTTGTCCGGCAGGACGGTGTCGGCGTCGTGGAGCAGGTCGTCCTTGGCGTAGCTCGCGTAGGCGTTGAGGTTGAGGATGTCCGGCGCCTGGTTGTTCTGGATCATCGTCGAGGACTGCTGGTCGATGGTGTCCCAGCTGACGACCTGCACCTCGAGGGTGTAGCCGGTCTTCTCCCTGTAGGTCTTCGCGAACGCGTCCCAGAAGGCCTTGGTGTTGTCCTTGGAGTACTCGGCGGCGACGAGCTTGATCGTCTTCGCCTCCTCACCCCCGGCGCTGCTGTCTCCGCCGCTGGCGTCCCCGGCGCCCGAACCGCCACCGCACGCTCCCGCGAACAGCACCGCGAAGGCGGCACCCGCGACCAGGGCGGACTTCCTTGTCGACCTCATGACTCTCCCATCAGCTCCCGGTTCTGTCGGTGCGCTGTGGTGCGCCCGGACCCGGCTGGGAGCCAACGTAAGGCGTGTTCGGGCGCTGCGCAATGACAAACGTGACCGAGATTGCCGATTTCCGATCACATTCGCGCATACGCGCGTCGGCGTATGCCGGACAGCCAGGTCGCGCCCGGCCGCCGGCTCAGCCCTCGGCGAGCGCCTTCTCGATGTCCTCGGTAAGGGACTCGGGGGTCGCGGTCGGGGCGTAGCGTGCGAGGACGCGGCCGTCGCGGCCGACGAGGAACTTCGTGAAGTTCCACTTGATCTTCGAGCCGAGGAGGCCGCCCTTCTCCTGGCGGAGCCACTGATAGAGCGGGTGCGCGCCGTCGCCGTTGACCTCGATCTTGTCGAACATCGGGAAGGTCACGCCGTAGTTGCGCTGGCAGACCGCGCCGATCTCCTCGGCGCCCCCCGGCTCCTGGCCGCCGAACTGGTTGCACGGGAAGCCGAGGACGACCAGGCCACGGTCCTCGTAGGCCTTCCACAGCTCCTCGAGCCCGGTGAACTGCGGGGTGAAACCGCACTCGGAGGCGGTGTTGACGACGAGGACGACCTTGCCGGCATACGCGCCGAGGTCCTGCTCCTCCCCCGTCAGGGTCGTCGCGGCAAAGTCGGACAGCGTCTGTTCGGGCATGGGTTGAGCGTAAGCGCCCCGGCTGTCAGACGCAGTGCACGGTCGCACCGCTAGCGCGCAGCCCGCGGACCTGCTCGTGCGTCTCGGGCGCCGTGGTCACCACGTGGGTGATCTCGGTGGCGGCGCAGATCTGGGTGAAGGCCCGCTCACCGAGCTTGGACTCGGCCGCGACGACGATGACGTCCCGGGCGCGCTCCACCATGAGGCGGGAGACCGCGGCCTCGTCCTCGTGCGAGCAGGTCGCGCCCTCACGCACGGCCAGGCCGTTGACGCCGAGGATGACGACGTCGATCCACAACTGGCTGAGTCCGGCGGCGGCGAGGGGCCCGGTGACCTCGTACGACTCGGGGCGGGGGATCCCGCCGAGACTGACGCAGCGGACGTGCGGGCGCAGCACCGCCTCGACCGCGATGTTGAGCGCACTCGTGACGAGCGTGAGGCCGGGCGTGCGCAAGTCGTCCCGGGCCGTGAGCCGACGGGCGACCGTGGTCGTCGTCGTGCCGCCGTTCATCGCGACGACGGCGCCCGGGGCGACGAGGGCGGCAGCGGCCCTGGCGATGCGGTCGAGGTCGGTGTCGTGCTGGGTGGACCGGTAGCGGTAGGGCAGCTCGTAGGCGACCGACGACGCCACCACCCCGCCGTGGTTGCGGGTGACGAGCTGGCGGCGGCTGAGCTCGGCGAAGTCGCGCCGGATCGTCGCCTCCGAGACGTCCAGCTCCTCCGCGGCGGCGCTGACGCTGAGCCCGCCGCGCGTGGCCAGCAGGTCGAGGATCGCGGACAGCCGCGAGGCGCGGTGGCGCGGACCGTCGTTGACCGCCTCGCTGGTGGGAAGCATGGGGGGACTCTACGCGCAGTTCGCGCACCCCGTTGGGGTTGTCGTGCATGACTCTGCCCACTTAGGGTGTGGCTCGATCAGTTTCGCGCAGCCCACCCCCGACGTGAGGACGTTCCGTGACCCACCTCGAGCAGGAGATCGCCACCCAGCCCGACGACTGGGCCGCCGCCGTGGCCCGCCTCCCCCTCGTCGCCGACCTCCTCCCCCGCGCCGGCGAGCGCGTGGCGACGATCGGCTGCGGCACGTCGTGGTTCATGGGCCAGGCGTATGCCGTCCTGCGCGAGTCCCTGGGTCAGGGCGTCACCGACGCGTTCGCGGCGAGCGAGCACCAGCTGGCCCGCGGCTACGACCGGGTCGTCGTCATCACCCGGTCGGGGACGACGTCCGAGGTCATCGAGGTCGTCGAGGCGCTCAACGCCACGGGCACCCCGCACGTCGCGATCGTCGCAACCGAGGGCACCGCCGTCGCCGAGTCCGCTGCGTCGACGATCCTTCTGCCCGAGGTCGACGAGCAGTCGGTCGTGCAGACCCGCTTCGCCACGACCGTCCTCGCCCTCCTGCGCGCCTCCCTCGGCGAGTCGCTCGATGCGGCGATCGCCGACGCGCGTGCGGTGCTCGCAGAAGGCGACGACACGGCATACGCCGGGTTGGCCGACGTCGAGCAGGTGAGCTTCCTCGGGCGCGGCTGGACCGTCGGCCTGGCGCACGAGGCCGCGCTCAAGCTGCGCGAGTCGGTGCAGTTCTGGGCGGAGTCCTACCCGGCGATGGAGTACCGGCACGGCCCGATCGCCATCGCCGCTCCCGGCCGCGCGACGTGGGCGATCGGCGAGGTGCCGGAGGGACTGGCCGAGCAGGTCCGGGCCACCGGGGCGCACTTCGAGCACCGCGACGTCGACCCGATGGCCGAGCTCGTGCGGCTGCACCGCTACTGCCTGGCGCGGGCGCTCGCCGCCGGCATCAACCCGGACGAGCCCCGCAACCTCACCCGGTCGATCATCCTCGACGACGCTCCCTGATGAGCCTGACCACACTCGCGCCGCTGCTGGCCGAGGCGCGTGCCGCCGGGCGGGCGGTGACGGCGTTCAACGTCATCCAGATCGAGCACGCCGAGGCGTATGCCGTTGCGGCGGAACGCTCCTCGCTCCCCGTGGTGATGCAGATCAGCGAGAACTGT
This sequence comes from Knoellia terrae, assembly GCF_048606435.1. NCBI lineage: Bacteria > Bacillati > Actinomycetota > Actinomycetes > Micrococcales > Intrasporangiaceae > Knoellia > Knoellia terrae. The sequence goes on from NZ_JBMBWH010000007.1 coordinate 142,354, forward strand.
GTCCGTTACCACGGCTCGCTGCGGCCCATCGCGGCGGCGACGCTGGCGATCGCGGAGGCGTGCGCCCAGCCGGTCGTCGTCCACCTCGACCACGCCGAGTCGGTCGACCTCGTCGACGAGGCGGTGCGGCTCGGCCTGACGTCGGTGATGTTCGACGGGTCGACGCTGCCCGACGAGGCGAACCGTGAGACGACGCGACGGGTGGTCGAGCAGTGCCACGCCGCGGGCATCTCCGTCGAGGCCGAGCTCGGCGAGGTCGGCGGCAAGGACGGGGTGCACGCGCCCGGGGCGCGGACCGACCCCGGCGACGCGGCGCGGTTCGTCGCGGACACGGGCATCGACGCCCTCGCGGTGGCGGTGGGGAGCTCGCACGCCATGACCGAGCGCGTGGCGGTGCTCGACACCGACCTCATCGCGGCCATCGCGGCGCAGGTGCCGGTGCCGTTGGTGCTGCACGGGTCGAGCGGCGTGCCGGACGACGGCCTCGTTGCCGCGGTGGCGGCCGGGATGACGAAGGTCAACATTGCCACCCACCTCAACCAGGTGTGGACCGAGGCGATGGTCGCAAGGCTGGAGTCCTCGCCGACCGTCGACACTCGGAAGTACCTCGGCGCCGCCCGCGACGCCGTCGCCGCCGAGGCAGAGCGCCTCCTCCGCCTCCTCGCCCGAACCTGACCCACCTCCCGCCCGGCCGCCCTTCGACATCTTTCGACCAATAGGGTCACGAACTGCCCGCGCGATTCGTGACCTATTGGTCGAAAGTTGTCCGGGGGAGGTCAGGCGGACAGGGAGGTCACTGGATCAGGAGCGGGTGGTGATCTCGACGTCGTCGAGGAGGGTGTCGACGTCGGTGCGGTCGATGACCCCGGCCACGGTCTGGCGGACGGCGGCGCCCGACCAGGCGACACCGACCCGGAGCGCCTCGGGCCAGTCGACCTCGTCGCGGGCGGTGCCGTCGAGACCGCAGGCGATCGCGGCAGTGAGCGCGTCCCCGGCGCCGGTGGCGTTGCCCTCGGAGGGGGTCCGCGGCCGCGCCTGGACGACCTGGCCGCTCGCGGTGACGAGGACGAGGCCGTCGGCGCCACGGGAGACGACCGCCGCCCAGGCGCCGAGGTCGACCAGCGCCCGCGCCGCCTCCTCGGCATCGGTGGCGCCGGTCATCGACGCGGCCTCTGAGGCGTTGGGCTTGACAAGGGCTGGGGTGGTGCGGAGGACCTCGCGTACCCAGTTGCCGCGTCCGTCGAGGACGAGCTCGGCGCCCGCCTCGGCCGCCGTCCGGCACAGGTCGACGAGGACGTCGTCATTGGTGAAGGGCGGCAGGCTGCCGGAGACGGCGAGCACGTCGCCGGGGGTGACGCTGGTACCCAGGATGCCGGTGATCTCGTCCCAGACCTCCTGGGGCTGCACGTCACCCTGCTCGTTGAGGACCGTGGCCCTCCCGTCGGCGCTGAAGACGCTCACCGACCGGCGGGTGGCGGCCGGTGACTCGACGTGCCGCAGCCGCAACCCGCGCTGGGCCGCGTCCTCGATGAAGAAGTCGCGCTGGCGCTCGCCGATCGGCGCGATGGCGACGTGCTCGACCCCCATGCAGGCCAGGACCCCGGCGACGTTGAGGCCCTTGCCGCCGGCGTGCACGCCGGTGACGGACACGCGGTGGCTCTCGCCGACGTGCAGCCGCGGCACGGCATACGTGATGTCGAGAGCCGGGTTGGGGGTCAGGGTGAAGATCACGCGGCGGCCTCCAGGGCGAGAAGGGTGGCTCCGAGCGCGCCCGCGCGGTCTCCGAGCGCGGCCCGCGAGACGGTGATCCGGTCGTGCCCGAGGGCGCTGACGAGCCTGTCGCGCAACGGTTCCAGCAGGACGGCGCCCGACTGAGCCAAGCCGCCTCCGACGAGGACGACGCGGGTCCCGGCCGCGGCGCACACCGGGGCGATGACGCGGACAAGGGCGTCGATGGCGCCGTGCCAGAGACGGACTGCCTCGGGGTCACCCTCGGCGACGGCCCGGCTGAGGGTCTCGGCGTCACCCTCGCGCCCGAGCTCGCGCCACGCGCGACCGAGGGCCGAGGCGCTCGCGACCGCCTCGAGGCAGCCGAGTCGACCGCAACCGCACAGGGGGCCGTCGGGCTGGACCGTGACGTGGCCGATCTCGCCGGTCCACTCGGTGCCCGCGACGACCCGCCCGGAGGCGAGCAGGGCGCTGGCGATGCCGGTGCCGAGCGGCACGAACAGGGCATCGGGGACGCCCTGGGCCGCGCCGACGTGGAACTCCGCCAGCAGCCCGGCGCGCACGTCGTGCCCCACGGCGACCGGCACGTCGAACCGGGCGAGCAGCAGGTCGCGCAGGGGCAGGTCGCGCCAGCCGAGGTTCGCCGACCACGACGCCGACCCGCTGGCCTCGTCGACGAGCCCGGGCACGACCGCGCCGACCGCCGCAAGCCGGCCGTCGACCCCCTCGGCGCGGGCCGCGTCGAGCAGAGCCGTGACGGTCTCGACGATGACGTCGACGACACCTGCCCCGGGACGCTCCGGCGTGGATGCCGTGTGCGACAACAGGACTGAGCCCTCGTCGTCGGCGAGGACGGACTTCACCCGGGTCCCCCCGACGTCGACTCCCGCCATCAGCCTCATCGCCACCGCGTCAGTCTAGGCGGGAGCGGTCGCGCGCCGGACGGGCCCGGCCGGTCGCCGATGCGGGGAATGCGAGCGCTTACGAGTAGTGTTCTCGTCAGCGGTCCTGTCTGTTCTGCCACGGACTGCTTCTTTCTTTCTCACTGTCGATGCCGATGCGCCGCGACCGAGGGACCCACGACGACGCCAACACCGCTGTTGGTCCGTGCGTCACATCTCGGAACGTGCCGGGCAGAACCGACTGCATCAGAACTCTCTGGAGTACTCCTTCGTGTCCACTGACACCACCCTGACCCGTCCCACGACCACCTCGGGCTTCGCCGCCCTCGGCGTCCCCGACTCCCTCGTCCGCGTCCTCGCCGACCGCGACATCACCTCGCCGACGCCGATCCAGACCGCGACGCTCCCCGACAGCCTCGCCGGCCGCGACGTCCTCGGACGCGGCCGAACCGGTTCGGGCAAGACCTACGCCTTCGTCTTGCCGGTGCTCGCGCGCCTCGCCACCGACGGCCGCCGCCGCCAGGCCAAGCGCCCCCGCGCCCTCATCCTCGCCCCGACCCGCGAGCTCGCCACCCAGATCGACGAGGCGCTGGCCCCGCTGGCGCAGGCCCTCGGCCTGACGTCCAAGACCGTCTTCGGCGGCGTCGGCCAGGGCCCGCAGGTCTCGGCCATCGCCCGCGGCGTCGACGTCGTCGTCGCCTGCCCGGGCCGGCTCGAGGACCTCATCGGCCAGGGCCACGTCAACCTCGACGCGGTCGAGATCACCGTGCTCGACGAGGCCGACCACATGGCCGACCTCGGCTTCCTCCCCGTCGTCAAGCGCATCCTCGATCGCACCCCGCGTGACGGCCAGCGGATGCTGTTCTCGGCCACCCTGGACGGCGCCATCAACACCCTCGTCAAGCGCTACCTGTCCTCCCCGAAGACGCACGAGGCCGACTCGGCCCAGTCGCCGGTCTCTACGATGAGCCACCACGTCCTCCACGTGACCGCGGACGGGCACCTCCCCGTGCTCGTCGACCTCGTCGCCGCTCCCGGCCGCACCGTCGTCTTCACGCGCACCAAGCACCGCGCCAAGAAGATCGCGCGCCAGCTCAACGCCGAGGGCATCCCCGCGGTCGAGCTGCACGGCAACCTCAGCCAGAACGCACGCACCCGCACCATGGACGCCTTCCACGCGGGCACGGCGCAGACCCTCGTCGCCACCGACATCGCGGCCCGTGGCATCCACGTCGACGACGTGGGCCTCGTCATCCACGCCGACCCGCCGGTCGAGCACAAGGCCTACCTGCACCGCTCCGGTCGCACCGCTCGGGCGGGCGCCTCGGGCACCGTCGTCACGCTGATGACGGATGACCAGGTTCGCGACGTGCGCGACCTCACCCGCAAGGCCGGCATCTCTCCGACCACCACCAAGGTCAACTCCTCGCACCCGCTCCTCACCGAGCTGGCACCGGGCGAGCGCTCCTTCCCCGGTGGCTTCGTCACCCCTGGTGGCTCGCAGGGCGAGACCCAGCGCTCCGGTGGGGGCCAGCGTTCGGGTGGGGGCCAGCGTTCCGGTGGACAGCGTTCCGGCGCGGGCCGCTCCGGCGGTCAGGGCGGGCAGCGCTCCGGCACCTCCCGCAACGCTTCCTCCGCACGCGGTGGTTCGTCCACCACGCGCGGCGGTCAGGCCTCCTCGGGCCAGCGCACCGGCGGCCAGCGCAGCGGTGGCGGCCAGCGTTCCGGTGCCGGCCGCGCGGGCAGCACCGGTGGCGCCGCGGCGTTCTCGTCGCAGTCCCGCGGCTACCGAGGCTGACGCTCACCTCCTCGCATTACCCGCTGTGCACTGCTGCGCCCTCGCGCAGCAGTGCACAGCGCCCTTTCGGGACCACACGGCATACCGCGCGGAGAGCGCGACCACAACCGGCCGCGAGCGCCACGCCCAGCGGGTAGCGTCGGCACCCGCGATCCCACCCCGTCACAGGAGCCGTCCATGGAGTCCAGCACCCTCGCCGTCAGCGCTGTCGATGGCACCTCGCTGCACACCTACCGCTGGCTGCCGGACGGTCCGACGCACGGGGTGGTGCAGATCGTGCACGGCATGGCCGAGCACGCCGCCCGCTACGAGCGGTTCGCCGAGGCGCTGACCGGTGCCGGCTACGCGGTGTATGCCCACGACCAGCGCGGGCACGGGCACACCGCGGCCAAGGCGGACCACGGGATCTTCGCCGACCGCGACGGCTGGTCCACCGTCGTCGCCGATGTCAGCACGGTGACCGAGTTCGCCCAGACCGAGCACCCCGGCCTCCCCGTCGTGCTCTTCGGCCACAGCATGGGGTCGTTCGTCAGCCGCGCCTACGCCGCGCTGCACAGCGCCCGGCTCGCCGGCCTCGTCCTCTCCGGGACCGGGGGCAACCCGGGCCCGCTCGCCGCGGTCGGCAAGGCCGTCGCCGGCGTCCAGTCGCGTGTGCGCGGTCGTCGCCACCAGTCCGGACTGATGACGAAGCTGACCTTCGGGCAGTACAACGCGGCGTTCAAGCCGGCGCGCACCGACTTCGACTGGCTCTCGCGTGACGAGGCAGAGGTCGACAAGTACGTCGCCGATCCCCTGTGCGGCAACGTCTTCAGCGCGGCGTTCTATGCGGACCTGCTCGGCGGGCTCCAGCAGATCAACCGGAGCGCCGCCTTCGCCGCCGTGCCCCGCGACCTGCCGGTCCTCGTCTTCTCCGGCTCCGCGGACCCGGTGGGTGGCGGCGGCAAGGGCGTGCGCGAGGTGGCGGAGGCCTACCGCTCCGCCGGGCTCTCCGACGTCACGCTGACGATCTACCCGGACGCACGTCACGAGATGCTCAACGAGACCAACCGTGACGAGGTCACCGCAGACGTCATCGCCTGGCTGGACGCCCACCTGCCGGCGCGCGACTGATGCTCCGATGGGTCGGGCGGTATGCCGTCGCAGCCGCGGCGTTCGGCGTGCTCGACGGTCTGTGGCTGGGGATCGTCGCGCGCCCGCTCTACGACTCACAGCTGGGGAGTCTCCTGGCGGTGGAGCCGAACGCGCTGGCCGCCGTGGCGTTCTACGTCATCTATGTCTTCGGGATCACGTACTTCGCCACCGGCCCGGCCCTGGCCGAGGAGTCGTCGCGACGCGCGCTCGTCTCCGGGGGGGTGCTCGGCTTCGTCGCCTACGCGACGTGGGACCTCACCAGCCTCGCGGTCATCGAGGGCTTCCCGGCATCCATCGTCGCCGTGGACCTGGCGTGGGGCACCGTCGCGACGGCGCTCGCCGCTGCCGTGACGTATGCCGTGTGCCGCCGGGTGCCCGCGCTCCGCTGAGCCGTCCGGCTCAGTTGCGCGCCTTGCGCCAGCCGGCCGCCTCTGCCGCCTGCTCGCTGCAGAACCAGCGCTCGCCCTTGCTCGCGGTGATGACGGTGACGTCGTAGCTGCCGCCACCGGGGACGTGGTAGATCCTCTCCCCCGACGACGAGATGTTGCCCTTGATGACGCAGCTCCCCGAGGGCCTGACCGGCGCCGCCGGGGCTGCGGTGGGCGCCGGTGCGACCGGTGCGACCGGTGCGACCGGTGCGGGAGCGGCGCACGCGGCGCTCCACACGCCGAGCCGCTTGCTCCGGGCCCGGTCCTGCGCGGCGCGGTAGGCGTCGCGGTGGGCGTAGGCCCGGTCGTAGGTGTACTCCTTGGCGAAGCCGCCCTCGATGAGGGCCTGTGCGACGAGCTTTCCGTCGGCGGTGACGACGTGTCGCAGCAGGCGGCCGTAGCGGTCGCGGTCGTCCTGGGTCGGGTCGCCCACCAGCTGCACCGAGCGGCTCTGCACCAGGCTCTGCATCCTGCTGGACGCCTTCTGCGACCAGCACTCCGCGCCCCTGAGCTCGGGAGCGTCGAGGCCGATGACTCGGACCCGCTCGGTCGTGCCGCCGACCCGGACCTTGATCGTGTCGCCGTCGGTGATGCCGACGACCGGGTGGAGCGTCGCACCGGGCCGGGCCGCCGTGGGTGCCGGACGGGGCGTCTGGGTGGGAGGTCGAGGCGTGGGGGCCGCGACGGTGGGCGGCGCCGATGGCGCGGGAGTCGGTGGAAGCGTCACCGTCACCGTGGGCGCCGGAGCCGTCGGGGTGGCTGGGCCCGGCGTGGTCGGGACCGCCGCCGGTGCAGGGGCCACGCCCGCCACGGTCGATGACGGGGACGACACCACACCGGCAAGCGCGAGGACACCGGACGCGCCGACGACGGAGAGCACGAGCCCGCACAGGCAGGCGACGACCACCACGAGCCGTCTCCCGGCCCGGGTCCCCTGACCACCGTTCCCCTGCACCCGGGAAATGTAGTCCGTGCTCCCGGGTCGCCGTGGCGCAACGGGGAATTTCAGGGGACCGGCAGGGCGCCGTGGTGCTCGAACCTCATCCGACGATGCGGGACTCGCGGTCGTAGTTCTTGCCGAGGAACTGAGGCACCAGGGCCCAGCGCAGCGCGAAGACCATGACGAGCAGCGTCGCGACGTAGGGCAGCATCGACACGAACTGGTGGGGGATGCCGATGCCGGAGACCTGCGCCCGCTGGGCGAGCACGTCCATCGCGGCGAAGAACGCCGCCCCGGCGAGGATGAACTGCGGCCGCCAGCCACCGAAAAAGGCCAGCGCGATCGCGAGCCACCCGCGACCGGCGACGATCCCGTCGGCATACACGCCGGAGAAGACCATGGGCAGGTAGGCGCCACCGACGGCCATGAGCGCGGCTCCGACCGTGCCCGCCCACATGCGGGTCCGGGCCACGTTGATGCCGAGCGAGTCGGCGGCCTTGGGGTTCTCCCCGACCGAGCGCAGGCGCATGCCGGCGTCGGTGCGGTAGAGCCACCACCAGAGGAACACGGACAGGCCGATCGCCACGAAGACCATAGCGTCCTGCCCGAGGACGAGGTCGGGCAGCGGCTTGATGCGCGGGGGCTCGTCGTTGCCGATGACGATCCGGTAGAGGAGCGAGGCGGTGCCGCCGGCGAGGAAGAAGAGGGCGAGCCCCACGACGAACTGGTCGAGCCGCAGTGAGGTGGTTGCCCAGGACAGGATGAACCCGACGACGGCCCCGGCGAGGGCGGCCACGACGAGGCCGACGAGGTTGCCGCCCATCTTGAGCGAGACGAGGTAGCCCACCGCGGCACCGAGGAGCATGAGCCCTTCCTGCGCGACGTTGAAGATGCCGGCCCGACCGCTGAGCATGGTCCCCTGCGCGACGAAGAGGAACGGCACCATCGCCGTGATCGTGAGGGTGAGGAACTCGGTCATGCGAGGGCTCCCTTGGCGGCGCGTGAGGCTCGTGCCCGCCGGAACCGTTCGGTCGCGACGTCGGACATGAGGAGGAAGAGCAGGATGAGCCCCTCGAGGATGAGCACGATCTCGACCGGCGCCCCGGAGACGCGCTGCATCGAGCCGGCGCCGACCTCGAGGACGGCGATGCCGAACGCGACGAACGGCACGGCCGTGAGGGAGCCGCGGGCGATGAGCCCGATGATGATGCCGAGCAGGAGGAAGTTCGATTGGACGCCCTCGAGGGTGCGCTGGTGCACCCCGGCGACCTCGATGGCCCCAGCGAGCCCGGCCAGGGCTCCACCGACGACCATCGAGGTGACGGCGACCCGCCCGGTGCGGATGCCGTGCAGCTTGGAGGCGCGCTCGTTGAGGCCGACGGCACGCAGCTCGAAGCCGGCGACGCTGCGCCTGGCCATCACCGCCGCGACGACCGAGACGAGGACGACGAGGAGGACGCCCGTGTGCATCGGCGGCCGACCGATGCCGGGGAGGACGGCGCCCTCACCGACGGGCAGCGTCACGGCCCCGCCCGCGCCCGGGTCCGACCAGACGACCGACGCGACGTAGTCGAGCACCTCGAACGACACGAAGTTGAGCAGCACCGTCGACAGGATCTCGTTGATCTTGAAGGACTCCATGAGCCAGGCCGAGATCGCCGCCCAGACCGCACCGGCGAGGACGCCGACGACGATGACGAGCGGCAGCAGGACGACCAGCGGCAGGTCCGACAGCGTGATGCCGACAGCGGCGGCGCCGATGGTGCCGAGGATCATCTGGCCCTCGCCACCGATGTTGAAGCGCCCGGCGCCGAGAGGGATGGCGAACGCCAGCGAGAGCAGCGTCAGCGGCGCCCACTTGTGGAGCGTCTGCACGAACCCGGTCTGGTTGCGGAAGGAGTTGGTCAGCACCGCCCGGAACGCCCTGGTCGGGTCGTGCCCGAGGACGGTGATGATGATGCCGACGACGAGGAACGCAGCCAGCACCGCGACGACGTAGGGGATCGCGGCGAAGGCGAGCGAGCGAGCCCGCTGCGACAACGGCGGCGCGACGGCGACGTCGTCGACCTCGGTGGCACCCGGGCCCCGGGCGAGGTCGTTGCTCACGCGCCGACTCCTGTCATGAGGCGACCGAGGTCGTAGGGGTTGGCCTCGCCGCGAGGGAACTCGCCCACGAGTCGACCCGAGTAGGCGACGGTGACGCGGTCGGCGAGGGCGAGCACCTCGTCGAGGTCCTCGGAGATGACGATGACGACGCAGCCGTCGGCCGCGGCCCGGCGCACCCGGTCGTAGACGAACTGGGTCGAGCGGATGTCAAGGCCACGGGTGGGGTTGTGCAGGAGCAGGAGCTTGGGCTCGTGGGCGAACGCCCGCGCAAGGATGACGCGCTGGATGTTGCCGCCGGAGAGCTGGCCGCATGGGGTGGCGGCGCTCGGCGTCTTGACGCTGAACTCCTTGATCGCCTCGACCGCCTGGGCGCGCGCGGCCCGCCAGTTGATCATCCCGGCCTTGGACCGGGTCCGGTGCGAGCCGAGGACGAGGTTCTCGGTGATGCCGGCCCCCGGAAGGATGCCGTCCCGCTGCCGGTCCTCGGGGACGTAGACGACGCCTCTGCGCAGCCAGGTCGCGGTGGGCCGGCCGACGAGCTCCTCGTCGTCCACCGTGAGGGAACCGGTGGCCGTGCGGGTGCCGGTGAGCGCCTCGGCGAGCTCGCCCTGGCCGTTGCCGGCGACTCCGGCGATGCCGAGGATCTCGCCGGGGCGCAGCGACAGCGACACGTCGTCCACCAGCGGCTTGCCCCCGGGTCCTGCGACGGTGAGACCGCGGACGGTGACCCGTGCAGGGGTATGGGTCACCGTGTCCGCGGCCTCTCCCCCGGACCGACCTGCCGGCGCACCCGCGTCGGGGTGCCCCAGCGAGGCCTCGCCGAGCTCTTCCTCACCGAGGGCGACCTGCGCGGCCTCGGCCAGCGCCTTCGCCTCGGCGTCCCCACCCGCGACCTCGCCGATCATCGTGGCGGCGAGGTCGTCGGCCGTGGTGTCGGCCTTGTCGACCGTGGCGATCCAGCGGCCGTCGCGCATGACGGTCATGCGGTCGCAGACCTCCATGGTCTCGCGGATCTTGTGCGTGATGAGGACGACGGACATCCCGTCGTCGACGATGGCACGCATCGACGAGAAGAGGTCGTCGACCTCCTGCGGGGTGAGGTTGGTCGTGGGCTCGTCGAGGACGAGGATGCGGGCCCCCCGGTAGAGCGCCTTGAGGATCTCGACGCGCTGACGCACCCCGACCGGCAGGTCGGCGACGCGGGCGCCCGGGTCCACGGTCAGGCCGAACCGCTCGGACAGCTCGGTGATCCGCTGCGCCGGGGTCTGCGCGGAGCCGTCGGCCGCGGTGAGGGCGGAGGAGTCGGTGCCGAGCACGATGTTCTCGGCGACGGTGAACACGTCCACCTGGAGGAAGTTCTGGTGGACCATGCCGATGCCGTGGGCGATCGCGTCTCGCGGTGAGCGGATCTCGACCTCGCGACCGTCGACGGAGACCATGCCGGCGTCAGGCGCATAGAGGCCGTAGAGGACGTTCATCAACGTCGTCTTGCCGGCGCCATTGCCCCCGAGCAGGCCGTGGATCTCGCGTTCGGCGACGGTGAAGTCGACGTCGTCGAGGGCCACGACCGGCCCGAAGGTCTTGCGGATGCCGGCCATCCTGAGCAACGGTCAGCCGATCTTCGCGGTGTTGAGCTCGACCTTGACCGCACCGGACTTCACGTCTGCCATGGCCTTCTCGACCGCGGCCTTGGCGTCGGCGGGCACGCCGTCGGCCATCTTGATCGTCACGCCGGTGTCGAAGCCGAGCAGGTAGTTGCCCTTCTCCTCGCCGGCCGCGATCTTGGCGAGCACGTCGGCCAGCGGCTTCTCGAAGTCGTACTCAAGGGTGCCGGCGTAGTGCTCGCCGGCGGCGGCGGACTTGTCGGTGTACTTCGCGGTGACCCAGCCGTCGCCGGCGGGCCGGCCCTCGAAGGCCTGGAAGGTGCCGGTCGAGCCCTGGTTGAGCGAACCGACGATGACGTCGGCGCCCTGGCCGAGGAGCTGGGTGGAGAACTGCTGCGCCTTGGCTGCGTCGTTGAAGTCACCGGTCCACACCGGCTTGACCGTTGTGCTGGCGCCGGTGTCCTTGATCGCCTGCTCCATCGCGTGGACCTCGGCCATCGAGAACGGCAGCGAGAGTCCACCGACGTAGCCGACCGTGCCGGTCTTGCTCAGCTTCGAGGCGAACACGCCCATGCCGTAGAAGCCGAGGTGGAACTGGCGGTCGATGGTCCACACGTTGGCCGGCTGGTCCTTGGGGAGGCCGTCGTACTCCGCGATGAAGTTCACGTCGGGGTTGTTCTTGGCGACCTTGGCGGTGGCGTCGTAGAACTGCGAGCCGTGGGTCCAGACCACCGTGGCACCGTCGCCGACGGCCTCGGTGAGGCGGGCCTCGACGTCGGTGACGGCGACCTTCTCGCTGAACGAGGTCTCGGCCCCCTCGGCCTTGGCGGCCTCGAGCGCCTTGAGGCCGATCGCGTTGTAGTCCGCGTCGTTGGTGGGGCCGGAGAAGATCGCGGCGATGACCTGCTTGTCGCCACCGTCTCCGGCGTCCGTGCCGGTGCCGGAGTCGCCCTCCTCGCCGCCACCACAGCCGGCGAGGACAAGGGCGGAGACCGACGCGAAGGCAAGGGTCGTGGCGGCGCGGCGGGCGAGGCGTCCGGTGCCGGTCGAGGAGGTGAAGCGAGTGCGCGATCGGGTCATGGCGAGTCCTCTGGTGGACGGGACCGACGCATGGGAGGGCTGCAGGTCGGTTCCTCGGTGTGCCCGAAAGTCTGTTGGGTCGGCAGGAGACCGCTCATTGGCAGCACCTGCCCAACGAAGCCCCTGCCGGTTGGCAGACTCGACCGAACGAGCCCCCTCGTGTTGCGCTCTCGTGACGCGTTCGTTGCCAGAAGCCGCACGTATGCCGTCCGCCCGTGCCGTCGGACCCCCTGCGGGTCAGCACGGACCGGCATACCGCGTCGTCGTTTCGCGTTCAACGAGATGTGAAGGTGTGGGACTCGATCGTTGTCGGCGGCGGCCAGGCAGGTCTGGCCGCGTCGTACTTCTTGACCCAGCGTGGCGTCGAGCACCTCGTCCTCGACGCGAACCCGGCACCCGGGGGCGCGTGGCAGCACCGGTGGAACTCGCTGACGATGCACGACGTCCACGGCGTGGCCGACCTCCCCGGCCGGCCGGCGCCGACTCGCTCCAGGGAGCGCGCCAACGTCGCGGTCCCGAGCTGGTTCGCCGAGTACGAGCGTGAGCTCCAGGTCCCGGTCGAGCGGCCGGTCGACGTCACCGCGGTGACGAGCGACGATGAGCTGCTCGTCGTCCACGGCGGTGCCCGCCGGTGGCGGACCCGCACCCTGGTGAACGCGACGGGTACGTGGACGCGGCCGAACTGGCCCTCCTACCCGGGGGCGGCGGACTTCGCCGGCGAGCAGTTCCACACGGCCACCTACCCCGGAGCCGAGCACCTGCGCGGCAGGCGCGTCCTCGTCGTCGGCGCGGGGGCGTCCGCGGTGCAGCTGATCGGCGAGCTCGCGCCCGTCGCCGAGGTCGTGTGGGTCACCCGCCGCCCGCCGCAGTGGCGCACCGGCGAGTTCGACCCGCAGGTCGGCCTGCAGGTGGTCACCGAGGTCGAGCGGCGGGTCGTCGCCGGGCTGCCGCCGACGAGCGTCGTGGGGGCGACCGGCCTCATGCTGCGCGAGCAGGAGCAGGAGGCGGCGCGGCTGGGCGCGTACGACGACCCGCGTCCGGTCTTCGACCGGCTCGACGAGCACGGCGCGAGGTGGCCGGACGGGACGCTCGAGCGCGCCGACGCGATCCTGTGGGCGACCGGGTTCCGCTCGGCCGTCGACCACCTCGGCCCGCTCGGGCTGCGCGGACCGGAGGGGGGAATCCCGCTCGTCCGCGTGCCGGGCAACGTCCAGGCCGCCACGACCGCCGCGCGCGACCCACGCGTCCACCTCGTCGGCTACGGACCGTCGGCGAGCACCATCGGGGCCAGCCGCGCCGCGAGGCGGGCGGCCATGGAGGTGGCGGAGCAGGTGGCAGCCGCCGCCTCGCGGCAGCCGGCCGTCAGCCGGAGCGCCTGACGGTTCCGCGAGTCACCACGCGGGCGCCGACGCCGAACAGCAGCCGGCCGTCCAGGGTCCGGGTGCGCTCCAGCAGCCGCGACCCGGTGCGCTCTCCCGTGGCCGGGTCGAGGTCGATGACGGCGCACCGCTCGAGCTGACCCGTCACCTCGACGACCGCCGTCCCGAGCCGGAGCCGGGTCCCCGGCGGCGGGTCGTCCGTCGCGTCGAGCGTGACCGTCGCCCGGAAGCGGACGTCGAGAGGTGACGGAACGGCATACCCGCCCTCGCGCAGCGAATGCGCGAGGCGACGCAGGGCGCCCGTGGTGACGATGGAGACCGGGTCGGCGTAGACGACGTCGCCCCGCTCGGCGCGCGCCAGCACGACGTCGCGGCCGAGCTCGTCGGAGAAGACCGCGTTCAGTGGCGTGTCCTGCAGCCGGATCCGTGCCCCGCGTCCCCAGTAGTCGAACGCCCGTGTGCCGCCAGCAGCGTCGCGTGTCCCGGCCTCCGTCGTCTGCCCCTCGAACGTCGTCACGACGAGCCGGTCGCCGTCGGCGCCGACCGAGAGCCGCAGCAGCCGCGGGTTCTCGACAGTCCGCAGGACACGTGCCGCGGCCCTGTCGACGACGCACCAGGTGCGGTCGCCGACAGGGCCGTGGTCGTCGAGCTCGATCTCGTCCCGGTCGGTGTGGCGGGTGCCCTTGACGAGCGCCAGCCCGAGCCGCGAGACGAGGGAGGTCACTCGGACAGGCTCGCCTCGAGCGTGATCGGCACGGCCTTGAGCGCCTGGCTCACCGGGCAGTTCTCCTTCGCGTCCTCGGCCGCCGCCTGGAAGTCCTCCGCGGACATCCCGGGGACCGAGCCGGCAACGGTCAGCACGATGCCGGTGATGCCGGTGCCGGGCACGAAGGTGACCGCGGCCGTCGTGTCGAGGGAGGTGGGCGGCGTGCCGGCCTTGGCGAGGCCGTTGGAGAAGGCCATGTTGAAGCACGACGAGTGCGCCGCGGCGATGAGCTCCTCGGGGCTGGTCTTGCCGTTCGCCTCCTCGGCGCGCGAGGGCCAGTTGACGTCGAAGGTGCCGAGGCCGGAGGACTCGAGGGTCACCCGGCCGTTGCCGGTGAAGAGGTCGCCCTCCCAGTGGTTCGAGGCCGTACGGGTGGTTCCTGCCATGGGGTGCTCCTGGTCGTCGAGAGGTCTGACCCGCCCAGCCTGTCGTGCGGCCCGGCGGCACACAAGACCGGGTGCCGGGTCAGGCGTGCGCCCGGACCGCCCAGGCGACGGCCGTCACGTCGAACGGGCCGCGCGCCGGGAACGCCGACCGGCACTCCTCGCGCAGCGCCTCCCGCCCGTGCGGGTCGAGTGCGGCCACGTGGTCGCCGGCCGGGCCGACGCCGAGCGTGTAGGGCTCCCACCACTCCTCGAAGCCCGGATGGGTCACGGTCACCGACAGCTCGGCGGACTCGACGTCGGTCAGGCCGGCCTCCCGCGCGAGCTCGGCCAGGTGCCCCTCCCGCGCCCCCGCCCGGTCGGACTCGTCCGCGACGGTGGGGTCGAGCCGACGGGCGGCCGACCAGAACGGGCTCAACGGTGAGCGGTCGCCGGCGAGGTCCCAGACGCACGCCGCCACCCGGCCACCACCGCCGGTGACCCGGGCCATCTCGGCCAGGCCGGTTCGCGGGTCCTGCATGAAGTGGACGACGAGCTGGGCGAGCGCCGCGTCGAAGCGTCCGTCCGCGAACGGCAGCCGCTCGGCGGGCGCGCAGAGCACCTCGACGGCGGGGTGCCGCCGGCGGCAGGCCTCGACGAACGGCGCCGACGGGTCCACGGCGCTCACGTGCGGCGCCCCGGCCCGCTCGAGGAGCACCCCGGTCAGCGCTCCGGGTCCACAGCCGACGTCGAGCACCTCGTCCCCGCGCCGGACCCCGACCCAGTCGGCGAACACGCTCGCCAGCGGTCTCGAGTAGCGGCCCATGAAGCGGTCGTATGCCGCACCCACGACGTCGAAGGTCACCTCGCCGACGGTACGCCGTTGCGCTCTCCACCTCACTTGTATACATTCAAGCGACTTGCACACAACGACCAAGGAGTATGCCGTGACCGCTCGTCCCTGCTTCCACCTCGCCGTCCCCGTCGACGACATCGCCGCCGCCCGCGCGTTCTACGGCGGCGTGCTCGGCCTGTCCGAGGGTCGCTCCGCCGAGCAGTGGATCGACTGGAACTTCTACGGCCACCAGGTCGTCACGCACGAGGTGGCCGTCCACCCCGGCCCGGCCGGTCACAACCACGTCGACGCGCACGAGGTCCCGGTGCCGCACTTCGGCGCCGTGCTCGCGGTCGAGGACTTCCACGACCTCTCGGCGAAGATGAAGGAGGCCGGGGCGACCTTCGTCATCGAGCCCTACCTGCGGTTCGAGGGCCAGCCCGGCGAGCAGTGGACGATGTTCTTCCTCGACCCGGCGGGCAACGCGATGGAGTTCAAGGCCTTCGCCGACGAGTCGCAGATCTTCGCGAAGTAGGACCGGTGACCACGGAGGCCCGGGCCTCGACGGCGACCAAGGCGGAGCGCGTGCGGCGGGCGGTGCTGGACGACATCATGTCCGGCGCCCTCGCCGCCGGCTCGCCCCTCGACGAGGTCGTGCTGGCCGAGCAGCACTCCGTCTCGCGCACGCCCGTCCGCGAGGCGCTGCGCCGGCTGCAGAGCGACGGCCTCCTCGAGACCGGGCCGCGCCGCCAGCTCCTCGTCGTCGACGTCTCCCCCGAGCACCGCCGCGAGATCACGACCCTGCGCGTCGCCCTCGAGGCGGCGGCCACGCAGCAGGCGTGCGCGACGCGCGACGACGACGACCTCGACCGGCTCGAGCTGCTCGTGCTCAAGCAGCGCCGGGCCGCCGACGCCGCAGAGGCCGAGACCTTCCTCCGCCTCGACGAGGAGTTCCACCTCGCTCTCGCCGGGGCCGCGCGGATGCCGACGCTGTCCCGGATGCTCGCCCAGCTCGGCGCCTTCGTCCGGCTCGGGCGGTTGGGTGAGGCGACGACCACGACGCACATGCGGGGGCTCGTCCGCGAGCACGAGCACCTGGTCTCGCTGCTGCGCTCCCGTTCCGCGGACACGCTCCGGTCCACGCTCACCACCCACATCGAGCGCACCGACCCTCGCGCCTGAGCCCCAGCCTCCCCGCCTCCCGCACTGCCAACGGGTCGTATGCCGTGGACAGGGGACACGGCATACGACCCGTTCGTCATAGGGCTGGGACCGTCACCCCTTCGACCAGGCGGTGGCGCAGGTGCGAAGGTCGGCCTTGACCTGCTGTCCGCGCTCGACGACCACCGGGATGGTCTGGAGCACTCGGCCGGCACGCTCGCAGGTGAGTGTCCAGGCCTCGACGAGCCCACCCGTCATCGAGGTGGTGGCGTCGAACAGGGATGCCGTGATCGTCCACGTCGGCGAGACCGCGGCGTAGTTGAGAACCCGCAGGACGTAGGTCGCCTGGGCCGGGTCCTGAAGGAGGACTCGCTCCTTCTCACCGGGCAGGTTGCCGGACGAGCCGACCAGGGTGAGCGTGCCGTCGGCGGCCTTGCGGTAGACCTCGAGGTCGAAGTCGTCGGGCGTGACCCAGTCCAGCCTGACCTCCATGACCGACGCGGGGCGGTCGACGACGAACTCGGTGTCGGTCGAGGCGAGCGGGGCGGTCGTCCCCGTGGTCGTCTCGCTCTTCGTCGGCTCACCGGCCAGCGTTCGGATCTGGCGCGACTGGACGACGGGACGCGTCGAGGGGTTGACGTGCCAGGTGTAGCGACCGGTCGGGCCGACCACCATCGTCGTGTCGAGCGTGTCCGAGACCGAGCTCGACCAGGTCGGGGTCGCGAACGTCTTGCGCAGGCGCAGCGTCGCACCGGCCGGGGCCTTGCCCGTGACCACTGAGTGGGTGGCACGGTCGACGGCGTTCTCGAGGGCGATGAGGTAGGCCTCGCGGTTGCCCTTGCCGGCGTACGCGCCCGCGCCGAGGTACTCGTCGATGACCTTGGGGAAGGGCGGGTGGAACTCGTCCGGACCGATCTCGAAGGTGTAGCCGAAGCCGCCGGTCGCGTTGTAGGACCAGTCCTCCGTCGTGCCCGTCGTGTCGTAGAGCTCCCACCCGTGCTGGTTGGAGTAGCCGTTCTGCGCCGTCATCCGCGCGCCGAGGGCCTTCATGCCCTCCTCGTCCGGAGCGTTGCCCACGGGCAGGCCGTCCTGACCGATGGTGTCCGGGGCGACGCCGTTGGGCCGCAGGACGAGGTTGGAGAACGTGTGGTTCGTGATCAGCGTCGTGACCTGGCGGCTGCTCACGAGCTCGCGGACGTTCTCCGTCTCCGGCTCGGAGAAGGGCCCGGCGCCGCGATAGGTCGGGTCGGCGCCCAGGTCGGACGCGCCCGGGCCACCCCAGAACCCGCCGTAGTTGCGGTTGAGGTCGGTCCCGATGCCATATCCGCCAGGGCTCGTCGCGCTGGCCGCAGCGCACGTGCCGTCCGGGGTGTTCTGGCCGTCGATGACACGGCAGTTCTTCCGCTTGTAGGCGTTGCCGGGGGTGCCGAGGATCGAGGCCGTGCCACCGCCGTCTGCCTCACGGAGATCGATGAGGGCACCATCGGTGCGCGAGAGGTGGAACCCGTCGACGTTGACGACCGGGACCACGACGACTCGAGCCTGGTCCAGAAGCGCCGTGATGCGCGGGTCGTCCCCGTAGCCCTTGGCGAGGTCGACGGCGAACTCCATCGCGTGCTCGCCCGACGGCCACTCGCGAGCGTGGTGGACACCGAGCATGACGAAGACCGGCCTGCCGTCCTCGGCTGCGGTGACGTTGCGCCCGATCTCGACGCCCTTGACCTCTCGACCGTCGAGGCTGCGGCGGTTGAGGGTGATCTGCTTCACGAGGGTGGGGTGGTCGGCCGCGAGCGCGGCCATGTCCGCGTTGAACTCCGCGAGGGTGCGATAGGCGTTGCGTCCCGACGGGAGCGCCGTCGTCGCGTTGGCTGCCGCGAAGGTGGCGTTGGTGCGGTTGTTCTCGGCCTCGCGCCGGGTGAGGTCGGGGATGCGGACCGTGTGGGTGAGTCCTGCGGCCCGGAGCGCTTCCGCGTCGGCGGCGCGGTGCAGGACCACCTCGACGTAGTCGTGGCCGGCGTGCTCGGTCAGGTCGAGGCCCAGCGTCTGGAGCAGCGCCTTGTGCTGGCGCGTCGGTGTGTCGACGGTGACCAGCTGGACGGGGAACGCGGTCGGCGTCGGCAACGGGAGCGCACTGACGACCGGCGCAGCGCCGCAGGCGATCAGCGCGGACACCGCGAACGTCAGCGGGATGAGGCGGGATGGGCGAGCCACAGGGATCCCTTAGGTGGGCGGGCGTTGAGCACATCGGTTCGCACCAGCAAACGCTGTGCCGACCCCTGACCTGAACTGCAGAAAGTGCACATCTCGGTGGCACAGGCGCGGTCACAGGCTCGACGGCTACGTTCTGCCCCCATGGACGTCGGCAGCGACCTCAGCACCCGCCTCGGTGCCGCCACGCCCGGCCTCGCCACCGGCGGGCTCACCCTGGCGGTCCTCGCGGCGCTGGTCGTCGTGCTCGTCCCGGCGCTGTGGCTGCGGCTGCGCGTCGTCGTCACTCTCGTGCACGAGCTCGGCCACGCCCTCGTCGGCGTCGCCTCGGGCCGCCGGTTCACCGGCTTCGTCGTCCGGGGGGACATGTCGGGGCACGCGGTCACGGTCGGCCCCGCGCGCGGGCTCGGCCGTGTCGTCACGACCTGGGCGGGCTACCCGATGCCCGCCCTCGTCGGCCTGCTCATGCTGTGGGCGGCGACCCGGGGGTATGCCGGCGCGCTCCTCTTCGGCACGCTGCTCACCCTGGTCGTCGTGCTGGCCTTCGTGCGTTCGGCCGGCACCCTGCTCACCGTGCTCGCCGCGGGCGCCGGCGTCGGGGCGCTGTGGTGGTGGCGCAACGACGAGACCCAGGCGTGGGTGGTGCTGGCCGCCGGTCTGGTGCTCCTCGTCGGGGCGTGGCGCCACCTCGGCGCCCTCGTCGGCACGGGCCGTCGCGACCCGGGAAGTGACGCGGTCGTGCTCGGCCGGCTGACCGGCATACCCGCAGTGCTCTGGCTCGTCACCTTCGCCACCACGCTGGCGGCAGCCACGTGGGGCGCCGCGCGGCTGCTCCTCGACCTCGCCTGAACGGGTGCGTCAGGCGCCGGCCGGGCGGTCCGAGCGCGGCCCGACCGGGCCGGTGGCGAGCGGATGAAGCATGTGTTGGATTTCCCGGTGAAATCAGAACAGGTGCCTGACGAAAGGTAGCCGAAGGTCAGCGGGCCTTGCCTGGGACTCCGCCCGAGCCAGTCGCGGTCCTCACAAGAGACAGTACGCAGGCGGCCATGCGGAACACCGTCGCAGGTCAGAGCCGGTCGTTTCCGGTTGCGCCGTGGGCTACCAGTCGTGGCCGTGGCCGATCAGCGCCGACTCCATCTCGAACCGCTCGCTGCGGGACAACGAGCCCCGGCCCTCGGGCACGGGGAGGTCGACGCTGCGGCAGTAGTCGCGCAGTGCCAGGTCGTAGGCCAGGGTGCTGGCGGCGAGGCGTTCGGCCTTGCGCGGCTGGTTGCCGTCCTCGACCTCCCGCAGGTGCTCGGCCAGCCGGGCCAGCTCGAGGGCGAGGAGCACGGGAGGCACCGGCTCCTTCGTCGGGCGCTCCCGAACGGCGACGACCACCGCTGTCAGGCCGCAGAACATCGCCAGCGCGGCCATGCCGAGGGTGACGACCATCCTGCTCACCTCAGGACCATCATCACCCCACTCGGCGCGGCGTACAACGCCTCGTCGGGACCAGTCCCCGGCCACTGCCGGGACAGGCGAAGGGCCCTTGGAAGTATGAGTTCCAAGGGCCCTTCTGGGTGATCGGTCGATGTGACGATCCCGATCGACGCCTCGTCCCCTCCGGTCCCGAGCACCACGTCACCTGGCGCTCGCGGCGGGCGAACCCGTCGTGTGGACCTTCGTCTCCGAGGCGTCCTGCTCTCCCCGAGGGGAGTGCGTAGGAGATGTCTACGCCCCACGGACCCTCTGCCACAAGGGTTTGACGAAACCTCTTTCGACGGCCTTCGTCGTGCACAGGTTGTCCCCCGCCCGGAGAGCTTTGTCCACACCTTCTGGACCAGCGTCCCCATCTTGTCCCCATGGGGCTGTGGACGGGCGGGCCCCGCCAGCCCGTGGCTCAGGGTGCGAGGTCGACAACGGTCTCCCGGCGACCGCGGCGGACGAGGTAGCCGTGCCAGAGCAGGCGGGCTGCCGTGGAGCGGTGGGGCGCCCACCGCGTGCCGATGGCCCCGAGCTCGGCCTGGTCGGGGACGTCGGGCAGACCCAGGCGTTCGGCGACGGCGACCTGGAGGGCCCGGTCACCGACCGGCCAGACGTCGGGCCGGTCGAGGCAGGCGAGGAGGTAGGCCTCGGCGGTCCAGCGGCCGATGCCGGGGAGGGCGACGAGCTCGGCGAGCACCTCGTCGTCGCACAGCGTGGGCAGGCGGTCGAGGTCGAGGGCGCCCGTGGCGACGGCCGTGGAGAGGGCACGCAGGTAGCGGTCCTTCTGCCGCGAGACTCCGTCGGCGCGCAGGTCCTCGGGCGTCGTGGCCAGCAGGGCCGCCGGTGTCATGGCGCCAGTGCGGGCGCGGATGCGTTCGTAGGCCGCGGCCGCCGAGGCGAGCGACACCTGCTGCTCGAGGATGAGAAGGACGAGGCTGGGGAAGCCCGGAGGCCGCGACCACCGCTCGGGCATGCCGGAGTCGGCGAGCTCGGCGGCGAGGTGCTCGTCGGTGGCGGCGACGTCGGTGACGTGCCGGTGCCACTCGTCCGGCTGCACCGGGCTCAGGCGGTGAGGTCGAGGGCCGCGGCGGTCCACTCCCACATGCGGCGGCGCTCGTCCGAGGTCGGCTTCGTCCGGCCGAGGAACGAGGTCGGGCGCTCGCGGCGGTCCATCCACAGGCCGCCGCCGCGAGGGCGCGGCTGCGAGGCGACGAGCCAGGTCGTCGTGTCGGCGCCGGTGTCGACGTTGCGCAGGACCGGACCCATGACCTTGTCGAACGCGGGCAGGGAGTCGGAGACGCCCGGGGTCGCGGCCCAGCCCGGGTGCATCGCGTAGACCGAGATGCCGTCCGCGGCCCAGCGCGTCGTGAGGACCGGGAGCAGCTCCACCTGGGTGCGCTTGCTGCGGGCGTATGCCGTCTTGCCGGAGTACTCGCCGCTCGTGTAGTCGGGGTCGTCGACCGGGAGCGGCTGGGTGTACATGCCACCCGAGGTGACGAGGACGACGCGGGCGTCCCGGCCGGTCAGAGCCGGGCGGAGGAGCTCGGTGAGCAGGACCGGCCCGAGCACGTGGATCGACATCGACAGCTCATGACCCTGGGGCGACTCGGTGCGCTCGGGGGGCATGGCGCCGGCGTTGTGGACGAGGCCGTCGAGCGGCGGGCCCTCGGCGAGGATCGTCGCGGCGCACTTCCGCACGCTGTCGAGGTCGCCGATGTCGCACGTCCACGTCGTCGACGGGCCGCGCAGCTGGGCGGCGATGTCGACCGCCTTGTCGGGGTTGCGGACGACGAGGTGGACGTGCGCGCCGAGGTCGCTCAGCTGGCGGGCGGTGGCGGTGCCGAGCCCGGAGGTGGCGCCGGTGACGGCGACGTGGCGGCCCGCAAGGGCCCCGATGGCGGGGTCGGCCGGCCACGTCGGGAGGCGACGGCGGACGGCATACCCGATCTTCGAGAAGCCGGGCACGACGGATCGGTCGAGCGCGGTGTCGAGGGCACGGGCGAGAGGGGTCACGGGCATGCGGCGACCCTACGTGCGCTCGCTGGGAGGTTGCCGGTCAGTCGGCGACGCCGAGCAGGGCCCGGCCAGCCTCGTCGCGCGCCCGGCAGGCCTACGCTGGTCGCACCATGACTGAGACCTCACCGTCCGACGCTCCCGCCCGACCGCTCGAGCTGGGGCTCGACACGTTCGGCGACATCGCCCTCGGGCCCGACGGGCTGCCGCTGCCGGCGGCGGTGGTAATCCGTGAGGTGCTCGCCGAGGGGCAGCTGGCCGACCGGCTGGGGCTGGACTTCTTCGGGGTGGGCGAGCACCACCGACCGGACTACGCGGTGTCGGCGCCGGACACGGTGCTGGCCGGCCTGGCGACGTCGACGTCGCGAATCCGGCTGGGCACGTCGGTGACGGTGCTGTCGTCGGAGGACCCGATCCGCGTGTTCCAGCGGTTCTCGACGGTTGACGCCATGTCGCACGGGAGGGCCGAGATCACCGTCGGGCGAGGGTCGTTCATCGAGTCGTTCCCGCTGTTCGGGCTGTCGCTCGACGACTACGAGGTGCTCTTCAGCGAGAAGCTCGACCTGCTGGCCAAGGTGCTCACGGAGCAGCCGTTCGAGTGGTCCGGGACGGTGCGGCCGCCGGTGGCGGCGGGGCCGGTCATGCCGCCGACCGAGTCGGGGTCGCTGCGGACGTGGGTCGGGGTCGGTGGGACGCCGCAGTCGGTCGTGCGGGCGGCGCAGTACGGGATGCCGATCGTCATCGCGATCATCGGCGGGGCGAGCGCGGCGTTCGAGCCGCTCGCCGACCTGTTCCGCCGGGCGTGTGACGAGCTCGGGCACCCGGGGCTGCCGATCGGGGTGCACTCGCCGGGGCACGTGGCGGCGACGGACGAGCAGGCGGCGGAGGAGTACCTGCCGCACTTCCTCGACCAGATGCGCAAGATCGGCCGCGAGCGTGGCTGGGCGCCGATGTCGGAGAGTGCGGCCCGGGCGCAGATCTCGCCGGAGGGCGCGGTCTACTGCGGGTCGCCCGAGACGGTGGCACGCAAGATCGCTGCGACGGTGCAGGTGCTGGGGGCGTCGCGGTTCCAGTTCAAGTACTCCAACGGGCGGCTGCCGCACGACCTGCGGATGGAGTCGATCCGGCTGTTCGGCGAGGAGGTCGCGCCGCGGGTGCGCGAGCTGCTGGGGGCGCCGTGAAGGTGAGGTCCATGCTGGTCGGCCTGGGCCAGCGCTTCTGGGCGCTGCCCCTCGGCTTCGCCATTGCCGCCACCGTCCTGGCGCTGGGCCTCACCGCGATGGACGAGTCCCTCGACACCCCGCTGCGCGCGCCGTTCCTCTTCGCCGGAGGTCCAGAAGGTGCGCGTGCTCTCCTCGCCGCGATCATCACCTCGATGATCTCGTTCACCGGTCTGGTCTTCTCGATCACCATCGTCGTGCTACAGCTCACGAGCAGCCAGTTCTCACCGAGGGTGCTGCGCTCGTTCCTCGAGGACCGCTTCAACCAGGTCGCGCTGGGGGTCTTCGTGGCGACGTTCGTCTACGCCCTCGTCGTGCTGCGCGGCGTGAGGGGCACGTCGCAGGCTGACCCCTTCGTGCCGCACATCGCCGTCACCGTCGCGTTCGTCCTCGTCCTCACGTCCGTGCTGGTCTTCCTCGCCTACATCCACCACATCGCGCAGTCCATCCGCGCGTCGACGATCATCGCCTCGATCGCGGACGACGCACGGGCGCTGCTGGATCGACGCTTTCCGCTCGACTCCCCGCGGCTCGCCGAGCTCCCTGTCCCGTCCGGGCCGGGTCGCACGGTGCTCGCCGACGGACCGGGAGTGGTGCAGTGGGTCGACGACCGTGCGCTCGGCCACGCGGCGCAGACACAGGGCGTCTGCGTCGAGCTCCTGCGGGCGGTGGGTGAGTTCGTCCCGACAGGAGGTCCGTTGGCGGTCGTCCACGGGGACGGGACGTTGGAGGACGCCGCCGTCCTTTCGGCGGTGCACATGGGGCGCGAGCGGAGCATGCAGGAGGACCTCGGCTTCGGCCAGCGTCAGCTCGTCGACATCGCCGAGCGGGCACTCTCTCCCGGTATCAACGACCCCACGACCGCAGTGCAAGCCATCGACCAGCTGCACGACCTCCTCCGCCGGCTCGCGACCCGACCCCTTCCACCGCGACAGGTCACGAGCGAGGCCGGCCACCTCGTGGTGTCGGTGCCGGAGCCCAGCTTCGCCGACCACCTCGCTCTCGCGTTCGACGAGATCTCCCACTGGGGCCGCGAGGACCCGCGCATCGTGCAGCGCCTGCTCGTCGCCCTCCGGGACCTCGAGTCGGCGGCTCGTCCTGAGCACCGGCCGGCGGTGCAGGCAGCGCTCGCCCGCCTCGAAGGGACGCCGGCGGCTTCGCTGACCCCAGCATCGCCGCCGGCGGTCGACGGGCTGTCGCCCTCGGACATCGGGCTGCGCTGACCGCCTCCTCCGACCGCGCACCGGCGTGGCGCGGCGCCGCGGCCCGGTGTCACAGGTTGGACTCGTGAAGCCGTCAGCTCACGTCCTCGACCTCTTCGCCGTGCCGGACGACGTCCGGTCGGTGCCGGGCGGCCGGGGCTACAGCGTCGTCGCCGGCGACCTCGTGCTGTCGCCCGGACGTGACGAGGCGGTGTCCGGCTGGCTCAACCCGATCCTCGCGCCGCTGGCCGCCGAGCTGGACCACGAGCGGCCGCGGTCGCTGCGGGTGGCCATGCCGATCCCCACGCGCGAGCTGCAGTGGGTCGTCGACGGGTGGGGCGCGACCCGCTTCGAGCCGGACGCGAGGCAGTGCCGCGACCTCGACGTGCTGCTGGCGACCGGGCGGCTGCTCCACGCTCGACTGGCCTCGCGGGTCACTTCTCCTCCGCCGGGCATCGGCGACCGCACCGACCGGTGGGCGCGGGCCGCGCGGGTGGCGTTCGGGGAGAGCCAGCCGACCGGCATACCCAACGAGATGGTGCCGCTCGTCTCCCACCTCATGGCCGCCTTGGACGACACCGGCTTCGGGCCCGACCAGCTCGTCCACGGCGACCTCGCCGGCAACGTCCTGCTCGACGCCGACGGCATCCCTCTGGTCATCGACGTCTCGGCGTACTGGCGGCCGGTGCTCTGGGCGGAGGCCGTGACCGTGCTGGACGGCGTGGTGTCGATGGGCGCCGATGCCGGGGTGATGGCTGGGTGGTCGAGCGGGCCACGACGACAGGCGATGCTGCGCGCGGCGATCTTCCGGCTGCTCAGCGACGAGCGCCTGCGTGTCGGCGACTACCGGACGGCGCTCGGGCCGGTGCTCAGCTGAGCTGAGCCGGCTGGTCCGACGCGTCTTGCTGGTCCAGCTCGGTGAGGAAGCCGGCGACGGCGTCGGCGACGAGGTGGCCGTGGGTGAGCGGCACCATGTGGGCGCCGGCGGCAAGCGTGACGTGCCGGCTGCCGCTGCCTCCACTCGCGGCGACCTTGTCGGCCCAGTCCGCCGGGCAGATGCGGTCGAGAGGGCCACGGATGACGAGGACGGGCGCCGAGACCGCGTCGAGGGTCTCGAGAATCGCGTCGTGCCGTGCGGCGTCCAGCGCTCGGGCCATGGCGCGGAACGTTGTGCGCGTGTACTGCCGTGCCAGTGCGGGCACCTGCTGCGGGGTCTCGTGGACCGCGGTCGCCAGCCATCGTGCCTGGAGCCGTGGCCACGTCGCCGCCCTGGGGTCGGTCGTCGGGCCGACGAGGACAAGGCCCGCCACGCGGGCAGGGTCGAGCCTGGCGAGGTGGGCGACGAGCTGGGAGCTGGCGGAGTGGCCCAGCAGGACGACACGGCTGTCGCCGGCGGGGAGGCGCGCCAGGGCGGCCTCGGCGATGGCCCGTGGATCCAGGTCGCGCCGCGGGTGGGCCGGCGCGCCGTAGCCGGGACACACGAGAACGTCCGCCCGACGGTCGCCGGCAGCCGTCAGGTGCTCGAGCGTGGGCCGCCATGCCTCAGGACCAAGTCCCAGTCCGGGCAGGGCAAGCAGGGCAGTCGGCTCAGGCATCCGCTCACGTTACGGGGCGGGCCGGTGTCGTGGCACGGCGCTACCGTCGTGACGTGCCTGACCGCAGCTTCACCGGCGCGCCCTACCCCGCAAGCGACCAGCCCGACTCGTGGGTCTTCGTCGACCTCCCGCCGGAGGTCGCGGACGAGATGGCCTACACGCGCGCGGAACCGGCCAGCGCCTTCGGGTCGGTCCGCGTGACCGTACGGATCGGGACGCAGGAGTGGCAGACCAGCGTGTTCCCCTCGCGCCAACGGAGCACGTATGTGCTTCCGGTGCGCAAAAGCGTGCGCCGGGCGCTCGGTGTCGAGCCGGGCGACGAGGTCGACGTCACCGTGTCGTGGTGACCTGTCAAAACGGTCACCCGAGCGGCACCTCAGGCGGCGTGCAGGCTCCAGTCATGCCACTCGAGAAGTCGGTCGGCGTAGTCGGGGTCGTCAGGCGCAGCGGTCAGCCACGGGTCAGGTCCGCCGGTGTCGGGCTCGGCGGCTCGGCGTTGTCGTCGTTGCTCGGCTCGTCGCTGTTCGGCCAGCCGGGCAGGAAGGGTGCGGTCATAGCTGCCTCGGGCAAGATCCCACGTGACCGAGCGGCCGGACTCGTCGGGCGGATGGACGTCCGCGATGAGGCGCTGGTCGTGGACCTGGGTGTGGTGGCGCTGGCAGAGCAGGGCGGCGTTGGACAGGTCCGACCGTCCGCCGTCAGTCCAGTGGATGAGGTGATGAGCCTTGGCCCAGTCCGGTGGTGCGGTGCACCCCGGCCAGGTGCAGCCGGCGTCACGGTGCCACAGAGCCCGGCGCTGCCCCCGGGTGAACAGCCGCACCGCGCGGCCGACGTCGAGCACCTCGCCGTCGGAGCCGAGGACCACGGGGATGACGTCGGCGTCGCAGGCGAGCTGGCGCAGCGTGGCCGGGCTGAGGAGCGTGCCCTCGGCGACCGAACCGATCACTATGCCGCATCCTCTCGTCGCCTCGCCTCCGGTCGCCTCCGTATCGCGGTCGGCGCCGGTCAGTCGGAGCAGCTCGGCCAGGCTCATCCGGACGTGCAGGGCCGTGGGAGCCGCCGCCGGGGCCCGGTCTGCAGCGTCCATGGACGCGTGGCCGGCGCACACCGCCGTCAGGGCCTCCGCGCGACGCTGACCGACAGGGCGCAGGTCGCGCTCACCGGTCTCCGCGTTGGGGGCTGGAGCCGACAGCGGTCCGAGGGCCGCTTCGAGGATCGCGCTCTGCTCAGGGGTGAGCTGCAGGGAGTACCCGGTGAGGTCGCCGTCGAGGATCCGCGGGCTCGACAGGTGCGCTCCGGCGCGCAGCCGCTTCTGGGTGTCGTCGAACTCTCCCTCGAAGCCGTGCATGGCCAGGAGCCTCGGCCGGATCTTCTTCGCCTCTGCGGCGCCCCACTGGACGCCATGGTCGAGGATCGCGGTCGTGACCGTCGGCACCGCCTCGGGGTGCAGGAGGTCCTTCATCCGCCGCACCTCCGACAGGGCGGTCAGCGCAAGCGGCACGGTGACCTCACCGGTGACCACGCGAGCCCAGACCACGCCCTCGGGACGGTTCGGATCGGCATACGCACCGGCATACGGGCCGGACGTCGACCACTGACCGCCGGGAGTGGCGTGGGCGACGTCCTGCGCGAAGGACGCGAGCTGGCCGGCGCCACCCTGCCGCAGGGACGGGGCGTGCTCGCGCACCCAGTCGTGGGCCGACCCGGCACCGCGACGGGCGGAGGTGAACTCTCCGCGGTGGGCGGAGGTGAACTCTCCGCGGTGGGCGGCTTCGGTGGTGACGACGACCTGCACCGCAGACGCCTCGACCTTCACCGCGTCCACGAGACCGAGGGCCTCGGCGAGCTCAGCGCTGGTCAGCGTCGGGAGGACATCGCGGACCTGCGCCAAGGACGCACGCGCGGACTCGAGCGCGCCACGCAGGCTGCTCGGGTCGGTGCTGACGTCGTCGTCCATGCTGCAATCATACTCGAACGTGCGTTCGAGCACCATCCTTGTCCACAACTTTGTCTGCGCGAATTCGCCTGCGGCACAGCCGTTCAGTCAACGAAGCTGGCTGCAATCGGTGATTCTCAGCGAGAACGAACCGCCAATAACCTCTGGGCGTCGCCTCTTCGGACCCCGGCCCTCCTGGACAGGTCCATCTCGTCGCGAGGGGAGTCAGCGTCACCTCGTCGCGGGGGCGTACCCTCCGGAGGAGCGGGACCCTTCGGGTCTCCTCACCTAGGAGCCGGTCATGTCCGACAAATCTCCACGCCACTCGCTCTCCAAGAAGTCCGGCAAGTCGATCAAGGAGAAGCGCGCCGACAAGAAGGCCAAGGCGGACGGCACGTCGACCTCCGGCATCGAGAGCACCCTCCACGGGAAGAAGCGCTGACTTGGACCCCCTGCTCACCGTCGCCGTCCTCGCTCACTCCCGCAAGGAGAACGAGCACCGGCTACCGATCCACCCGGAGCACCTCGCCAGGATCGACGACGACCTCCGGTCCCAGATCTTCGTCGAGCAGGGGTACGGCGTTCCCTTCGGCATGTCCGACGAGGCCGTCGCCGAGCTGATCGGTGGGGTCCGCCCGCGGGCCGAGCTGATCGCCGAGTGCGACATCGTCCTGCAGCCCAAGGTCCAGGCCGAGGACCTGGCCGAGTTCCGCGACGGCCAGATCATCTGGGGCTGGCCGCACTGCGTCCAGGACCAAGCGCTGACCCAGCAGGCGGTCGACCGGCGGCAGACCCTCATCGCGTTCGAGGCGATGAACCACTGGTCCCGTGACGGCAGCTTCCTGCTCCACGTGTTCCACATGAACAACGAGCTCGCCGGCTACTGCTCGGTGCTCCACTCGCTGGAGCAGATCGGGTCCACCGGCAGCTACGGCCGACGGCTGCGCGCGGTGGTCATCGGGTTCGGCGCCACGGCACGCGGTGCGGTCACGGCATTGAGCGCCCTCGGCATCGGCGATGTGCGCGTCCTCACCAACCGCAAGGTCGCCGCCGTCGCCTCCCCGATCCACTCCGTCGAGATCGTCCACCTCGACCACCACGCCGACGACCCGTCGCTGACGATGGTCGTCACCAACGAGGGGCGAGTCCCCCTGGCGGACTACCTCGCCGACAACGACATCGTCGTGAACTGCGTCCTGCAGGACACCGAGTCGCCGTGGACCTTCCTCACCGAGGCGGACCTGCCGCTCTTCCGCCCGGGCAGCCTCATCGTGGACGTGTCCTGCGACGAGGGCATGGGCTTCAGCTGGGCCAAGCCGACGACGTTCGCGGAGCCGACCTTCGTCGTGGGTGACAACATCACCTACTACGCCGTCGACCACACGCCGTCCTACCTCTGGAACTCCGCGACCTGGGAGATCAGCTCGGCGCTCCTGCCACACCTGCGCACCGTGCTCGGTGGCCCGGACGTCTGGAAGGACGACCCGACGATCTCCCGCGCCATCGAGATCCAGGACGGCGAGATCAAGAACCCGAACATCTTGTCGTTCCAGCACCGCGACGCGACCTATCCGCATGCGGTCGAGGGCGCCGTCGTCAGCAGCTGACGGAGCGCAATAAGCTCGTCAGAGCGGTTCGATCCAGAACCGGCCGATGGCCACGAACGCGGCGAGCAGCCCAAGCACGAGCGGGGGCACGAAGGCCTCCTTGCGACGAATGTGCGTCAGGACCGCGCCGACCATGACGAGGAACAGCCCGGTCGCGGCCAGCGGAACGAGCCACTCGAGCCCGTCGACGAAGGCCGGGAGGATGAGCCCGAGAGCACCGAGGAGCTCGAGGGCTCCGATGCCCTTCATCTGCCCGTCGGAGAAGTCCTCGACGTAGGTCATCTTCTTCTCGTAGAGCGCGTCCTTCGGAAGCATCAGCTTCGTGACACCGGCCCCGAGGAACACGACCGCCAGGAGTGCTGCGACGACCCACAGTGCGATGTCCATGATGCGTCCCGTCGTGGGGGAACTGCGTGGGTCGACGCTAGCAGCGCCGGACGCAGCGGCACCAGACCGACGGCCACAGCGCCCGGGCTAGGCTCGAGGCAGCCGACTGAGAGGACCTTCCCGTCATGAGCACGACCGACAACGGACCCCAGCCCAACGCCTTCGACATCGAGACGGCGACCAGGGACAACACGGCATACCGCGCTGTCGCCTGGACCGGCAAGTATCTCCAGGTGACGCTGATGTCGATCCCCGCCGGTTCCTCGATCGGGCTCGAGGTCCACCCCGAGACCGACCAGTTCCTGCGTCTCGATGCCGGCTCTGGCGTATGCCGCATGGGTCCGTCCGAGACCGAGCTCACCGACACCGAGGTCACCGACGGCTGGTCGATCCAGGTGCCCGCCGGCACGTGGCACGACGTCGTCAACACCGGCGACGAGCCGCTGCAGCTCTACGCGATCTACGCCCCCTCGCACCACGCCAAGGGGACCGTGCACGAGACGGCGGAGGATGCGGAGAAGGACGAGGAGGCCGGCAGCGACGAGCCGCCGGAGTGGACCGTGCAGCCGAGCTGATAGGAGTGGATGGTCGCGTGGACGCCCGCGTCGGGCTGTGTGGTTGGACCGTCTCCCAGTCCTCGTACGTGCGTCGATTCCCCGTCCTGGAGGTGCAGCACACGTTCTACGAGCCGCCCGCGGACGCCGTGCTCGCGCGCTGGAGGGCGCAGGTGCCAGCCAACTTCGAGTTCACGATCAAGGCGTGGCAGGTCATCACGCACGAGTCCAACAGCCCCACGTACCGACGCATGAAGCAGCCTTCGGCAGACAGTGCGCGAGGCCAGGTCGGAGCCTTCCGGACAACACCTCCGGTCCTCGAGGCCTGGCAACGGACCCTCGAGTGCGCCCGCGTTCTGCAGGCCACAGCCGTGCTGCTCCAGTGCCCGAAGAGCTTTCGCCCGACGGCCGACAACATCGCACGGCTGCGCAGCTTCATGTCGCAGGTTGAGCGGCCAGCCGGTCGGCTGCTGTGGGAGCCCCGCGGCGACTGGCCAACGACGCTGGTGACGGAGCTCTGTGGCGAGCTGGACCTCGTGCACGTCGTCGATCCGATGCAGTCCGAGACCGTGACACCGGAGCAGACCTACTACCGGCTGCACGGCACCACGGGCTCGCGGCACGTCCATACAGATGACGAGCTGCGCCGGCTGCGGGACCTGGTCGACGGGCGACCCACGCCGTACGTCATGTTCAACAACCTGCCCCGCACAGGCGACGCCGAGCGGTTCCTCGCCCTGCTGTCGCCCCACGAGGGCACGTCGAAGCACGGCACCTGACGCTCGTCAGTGGCCGGTAGCGCCTCGACGACGTACGGGGCCACGTGGAGGAGTGTCTTTGCGTCAGAAGGTGAAGCGCGTGCAGTCCGTGGGGAACGAGAACCATGCCATCACCCGGTGCGGAGTGATGACCCGCAGGCCGCCGCCGTCCTCGCCCGCCCACGAGTCCGGCCCTGGGTTGTAGCCGCTCGCGGCGTACTTCGTGAACGCCTCCGCGAGCCGGGCACCGAGGCTCTCGGCGTCGGCGCGGGTCGCGACGGACTCGCCCTCGACGATGACGACCTCGGTCCCGCTCTCGAGCGTCAGCGTGACGGCAGGGTTGAGCTCCACGTTGCGCGTATGCCGTGTGCTCGGCGCCCCGTCGTACCAGAACCTGCCCTCGAGCCAGACTCCCCAGCGGGGCACCGAGTGGGGTCGGCCGTCGGGTCGGACGCTGCTGAGCCAGTAGTGCATCGACCGCACGAGACGCGGCTCGACGTCGCCCCAGGCGAGCTGGCCCCTCGTCGTTGTCGGGATGCCGTAGCCCTCCGGGATCACCGGTCGGTCGGCGGTGGGTTCGGGTGCCGTGGTGTCCATGAACCGACGCTACGCCCGCGCGCCCACACAGGGTGCCGCTCCCGGTCCTTGCGAACGCGTCCCCTGGCACGCGTCCTGCAGGACCCGGCGGCGGCGGGCCGCCAGGAGTCACTGCCCCTTCGCACGGCCCCTCACGACGACGCCCGGCTCCAGCTGGCCGCCGCCGTAGCCCGCCTCGGCGAGCGCCTTGGGGTGGGCGAGCGGGAGGTACTGGCCGAATCGCACCGTCACCGTCTCGTCCTTGCCGACCTCGATGCCGCTGACCGAACCCTCGACCATGAGCGTCGGTGCCGCGAACGTCTGCACGACGTCGGCCGGCAGCGCCAGCAGCCCGAACGTCGCCGCCGTGATCGTGATCCGGCCCTCGCCTTCGCGGACGCCCTTGCCGGACCAGCTCTGCCGGAGCAGACCTGAGAACGCCTCGTCGAGCGACTGGGTCGCGACCTCGGCGGTCGTCTCGATGCCGCGGTTGACGTGGAACATCCGGGCGAGCCCCGGGGTCTGGCCGTCGTCCTCGGGGTCGAAGTGCAGGTTCGTCTTCGCGCCCGGACCGAGAAGCGGCAGGCCGTGGACGGCATACGAGAGACGGACGGTGGCACGTCCGGGACCGGAGTCCTCCTCCGTGCCGTCCTCGTTGAGCCGAGCCCACTGGCCGAGGGTGACGTCGAGTCCGGCGTACTCGGAGCGGATGCCGACCCGGCTCAGGACCTCGAGGCCGTGATGGCTCAGGCGCTTGCCGACATCGTCCGAGAGCCGGTAGGTGCCGTCGTCGTCGCGCTCGACGCCCTCCCACCGGCGACTCTCGTCCTCGTATGCCGTGAGCCGCTCGGTGTTGCGCGCGCGGACCGCGCCGCTCGCGGCGAAGACCTCGACCTGGCCGCGGCTGCTGCCGATGGCGTAGCCGTGGGGCACCTGGGCGGTGCCGCGGACGTCGATGTCGAGAACCTCGGCGATGGCCCGCGCCGTCTCGTCGTGCTCCTTGAGGCAGGGCGCGGCGTGCGAAACCACGGGGGTGGACCGGGGGATGTCAGGCAGGTCGACCGTGAAGTCGATGTCGTCGAATGTCAGTGGCATGGCTGGCTCCTCGGCCTTCAGCAGGTGCCGCGCGCGGTCCAGAAGGACCGGTTGCTCACGGGGTCGGTGGTCTCGGCGGCGCGCAGCCGCTCGTTGTAGGTGGGGGCGCCGGGCGCCTCGGCCCGCAGGTAGGCCCATTGGACATTGCTGCCCTCGACGATCTCGTTGGCCTCGGCCCATGCCTCGCGGACCGGCATGTCGATCCGGAAGAGCCAGCTCAGTGGGCCGTAGTAGAACCACGCGGCGTACATCGCGAACCACGTGCCGCGGGAGTTCTGGCCGCCGCCTGAGTAGCTGCTGTTGTGGAAGCCGAACATGTAGTGCAGCCGCGAGAAGGCCGGGATCCAGCGCCCGACCGAGTTGTCGGAGCCGTGGTGGAGAAGGTCGCAGGCGTGCGTCGCGAAGATCTCGAGGTCGTTCTTGCCGAAGTCGACCGCCTCGCTCGTCGTGACGTCACCACCCCAGACGAGGAAGCCGTCCTGCCAGCCGTGCGAGCTCATCTGCATCGCGTCGACCTGGTCGCTGCGCTGCGTCGTCCTCGCGGTCGTGACGAAGTCGGACTCCTTGACGTCGCTCTCGCCATGGTTCTGGGTCCAGTCGAACTCGGACAGACCGCCCAGCGTTGAGGCGAAGCCCTCGGCTTCGAGCCGGCGTCCGTCGATGCCGTCCTTGATCCACCAAGACCCGACGTACTTGGCCATGTCGTGCTCCCTTGCGTTGCGCTGCGCCGTCACGGTGGCGGCTACAGGGGGAAGGAGGCGACGTATGCCGTCCAGATACGTTCTGCTGAACGGTCGATGGTCAGCGCTTGGCGGCGCTGCCCTTCGAGTGCTCGACGGTGTAGCGCTTCGCGCTGGCCGCGACCTTGGCGGCCATGGCTGCATTGAGGTCGATGTCGAGGACGTCGGCCAAGCGCAGCAGGTAGGTCATGACGTCAGCCACCTCGTCGCGGACGGCCTGTCCCCGTTCGGTGCGCATGACCCCGGCGGACTCCTCTGGCGTGAGCCACTGGAAGATCTCCAGGAGCTCCGAGGCCTCGACGCTCAGCGCCATGGCGAGGTTCTTCGGCGTGTGGAACTGCTCCCACTCCCGCTCCTCGGCAAAGGTGCGCAACCTGTCCGTCCAGCCGGTCGTCTCCATGAATGTCCTACTCGTCGTCGCTGAGTCGTCCCGGGATGAGCGACTCAAGATGCGACTGGGTGTCAGGGTCGGTGGCGAAGATGACTACCGAACGCATCCCGCGCGTCATCAACACCTTGTAGACGTTGCGGACCAGTCGGTCGAAGTCATCATCACCGACCGTCTTGCGGCTACGGAAGTCCGGGTCCTTGCTCGCCTCACGCACGGTCGCCCATCGACCATCGCGCCACACGAGGTCGGGACCGATGATGACGCCGGCGTGGTCGTACTCGAAGCCCTGTGCGGTATAGACGCACCCGATCTGGTCGAACCCGGCCGGGTCGGTTGCCCACAGCGCTGCGGGCGGTGCTCCGCCGACCGAGCGCTCACCACGCAAGTTCCAAGGCCTCGCCCAGCCACCGATCACAACGTCTGGAACGAGAGTGCCGTCGGGGCGCGGGTCGCTCCAGGGCCAGGCGTAGCCGGCAGCGATTCGTGCCGTCAGCCCGTCGTCCTGGTGCCTGCGGAGCCACGCTTCCATCTGTTCCGGGGAGCTGGCGGTCCTCAGCTCGAAGCGCGGGTCGCCGGGCCAGACCGAAGGTGTGCCGCCCTCCAGTCCCAGTAGCTGCTGCACCCATGAGACGTAGACCTCCGAGCCGCCGCTGCGGAACTGGTCGTCGAGGCTGATGCGCCGGACGCGAAGACCACGCGCGACGGCATACTCCTCGATCTCGTCTGCAGTACCCAGCTCGCCGGGGCGTACGACCTGATGGTCGTCGAGGAGGAAGACGGGCACCCGTGCCGCGTCAACGAGCTCCTCGAGCTGCGGGCGGGCGACCAGGCGCACCTCCTTGCGTGTGTATCGGTTGACCGAGGTCTCACGAAGTCGGTGTGCCTCGTCGAGGATGAGGCAGTCGAGCCCGTTCTTCTCTGCGTCCATGAACGAGTTGAAGTAGGCGAAGAGCTTCTGCACCCTTGGCGCTCGCTTGCCCGCCACCTTCCTGAGGGTTTGGGTGAACGACCGTGAGCCGGTCGCGTGCATGACTGCCCTTCCTTGCCGGGCCAGCTCACCCATGACTGAGAGGGCGATGACCGACTTGCCGCTGCCGGGACCACCGGTCACGATCACCACCGTCTTGGTGTCCGCGCCTCGTGCCTGGCTCACACCATGGAGTACCTGCTCGTAGGCCAACCGCTGCTCGTCCAGGAGCGTGAACATCTCGCGTTGCTGGACCTCCTCCGCGGCAACGGCGAGGAGATGACGACTGGGGGCTATACGGCTCGCCAGAAGCGCGTCCGCCACCTCGGCGCCATTGCTCGGTGCGAGATGGGTGCGGAGGAAGCCGACGAAGTCGCTGCGCCGCTGGCCGGTGAAGACGCGCGAACGTGACCCACTCGGCGCCGCGACGATGTCGCCGACGCCCGCATCCGTGGCGTTGTGCAGGTATGCCGCCCCGACGAGCGAGTGATCGTTCTCGGCGAGGTAGGTGGTGAAGTCGCGGAGGTAGTCGCAGTAGCCGTCGACCTGGAGGCCGGGGTGGAGGTACTCACGCGTGATGTGCGGAGAGACGCGGAAGAGGGTGTCCGATCCCTCGATGCCTTCGGCCTCGCTCCACTGCTTGAGCTCGACGACGACGAACGACGGGTTGCCCGTGGCTGGATGCTGGCCGGCAAGGACAACATCGGCTCGCTTGCTCGTCAGTGGGAGTCGGTACTCGAGGAGCACCTCAACCTGACCGAGACCGGCGTCCAAGAGATCCGCGCGCAAGGCCGGGATCGATCGCTCCCACGAATGACGCTCACTTGGAGAGGGGCGGTGCCCGACCTGGATTGCCATCTGCTCCGCCAAACGATCAGCGAGATGAGCCTCGAGTGCCGACAGCCCGTCGACGGAGGTGCGAAGCAGGTGCACGAAGGGTCCCCAAGCAGCACGAAGTAACTCGTGCGGGTGGGGGCATGTCCGTGGGAAGCCCGTCGGGCCGCAATGACGAGGTCAGGCTATGACACGCGCCGGTCAGTGTGCCGCCTTTCGATGTCGACGGCGGCCGCGTGCCGGTGTACGCCACGGCTCGGCATGTGACGGTCCTGCATCTGCATGACCGCCTCGCTCCGCCGCGAAGGTGGCGCGCTGCCGTTCGAGGGACCCCAACAGGGTGAGGACCTCGTCGCCCCCGGCCGGCGGCTCGGGGAAGCCTGGTGTCTGCAATTCGTCCATGCCGGCACGGTAGGGCCGATCCCGGACGATCGCCTTCCTGACCTCCTCGGGGAGTTGTGCCCGCTGCGTGGACGCGCCAACCTCGAGAGAGCAGGAAAGGAAGGAGGAGCGATGTCGCCGCTCATGGTCGACGTCATCACGTCGTTGGACGGCTTCGCCTCGGCGGAGGGCTGGCCAGGCCTGTGGGGAATGGGCGGGCCGGAGTACTTCGCCTGGCTGGAGGAACAGGCGAACACCCCGTCCACGTCACTGATGGGCGCCACCACCTATCGGATGTTCGCCGGCTTCGTCGAGTCGGGCGAGGAGGACATGACCGCCCTCACCGAGATGGACAAGGTCGTGTTCTCGTCCACCCTGACCGAGCCGCTCGCCTGGGCGAACACGCGCCTCGTCGACCGGGATGCCGTAGAGGCCGTGCGGGAGATGAAGCAGGAGGGCGACACCCAGCTGCGCACCATTGGCAGCCTCAGCCTCTGTCGCTCGCTCGTCATGACGGGCCTCGTCGACCGGCTCCGGGTCGTCGTCTTCCCGGTCGTGACCGGCGCCTCGGGCCGCGAGCACTTCTACACCGACTGGCCCGACGTGGCGCTCGAGACCGTCGAGCACCGCACGTTCGACGGCCGGCTGCAGATGATGGAGTACGTGCCCACGGTGCTCGACGGTCCACCGTTGTGACGGCCCGCGCCGGCGGTCACCGGCTGCGGTGCCAGCGCACGGGGCCGACCGTGATCGGCGGCTGTCGTGGATCGGTTCGAAAGGAGCGCGGCACCGGGCGGGGCGCGGCCGGGCTGGCAGACGGGGTGTGCTGGCGAGCCACGCGCTCGTCGTAGCCGGCTCGGCGCTCCGGGTCCCCGAGGATCGTGTATGCCGCCAGCGCTTCCTGGAGCGCCGCGTCCGAGACCCCAGGGCCCGACGGGTCGGACGACGGGCGCGTGTCCGGGTGGTTCTGGCGCATCAACGACAGGTAGGCACGCCGGACCTCCGCCTGGGTCGCTCCCGGTGTCACGCCCAGGACGCGGTAGAGGTCGCTCGCTTCGCTGGTCACGGCTTCGCCGACAGTCCTTTTCCTCTGACCTGAGTGCCCTGACGGGCTGGGTGAAGAAATAGGTGGACCTCGCCCGGGTGCGAACGGGTACGCCGTCAAGGCGTGGGCGTCGCGCAGGCTGCGTCTGGCGCCAGAAACGAACGCGGCCCGGGCGAGGTCGGTCGAGAGAGGTCGCCCGCTCGAGTGAGCGGGCGACCACGGGTCAGGCGTCGATGGCCTTCTGACCCTCGGTGCTGCCGCCGATCTCGATCTTGCGCGGCTTCGCCTGCTGGGCGATCGGGATCGTCAGCGTGAGCACACCGTTCTCGTATGCCGCCTCGATGCGCTCGGTGTCGAGGTTGTCACCGAGGACGAGCTGGCGGCTGAACACCCCACGCGGGCGCTCGGACGCAAGGAGCTCCGCGTCGCTGGCCCGGGTCGGGCGCTCGGCCTTGATGGTGACGACATTGCTCTCGGCGTCGATGTCGATCGAGTCCCGGGTGACACCGGGCAGGTCGAACTCGACGTGGAAGCTGTCGCCGTCTCGCCACGCATCCATCGGCATCGCGGCGAGCTGCGCCAGGCGGCCCTGCGGGGCGAGGAGCTGCTGGGTCAGGCGGTCCAGCTCACGGAATGGGTCGGTGCGCATGAGCATCGTGTTCACCTCCATGGTGCTTCGAACTTGACTGAGTGGGCGGCGCCCCAGCCGCGCACTTCTGTGGCAACCGCTATAGATTTTTTGTAGCACGACCGGCATAGTGATGGCAAGAGGCACCACCCAGATGGTGCAAGGGAAGGACCGGGACATGGCGAAGAGCCCTCACGACGGGGACCGCGGCGTGTACGGCATCTCCGTGGCCGCTGACCTCGTCGGCATGGGCGTGCAGAACCTCCGCCTTTACGAGGCGCGCGGTCTGCTCACGCCCGAGCGCACCGACGGGGGCACCCGCCGCTACAGCGCCAACGACCTGGACCGGCTGCGGCGGATCGGCGAGCTTCTCGCTGCGGGTCTCAATCTGGCCGGCATCGCCATGGTCCTGTACCTGGAGGCGGAGAACGCTCGACTGCGACACGAACGGAGGCGCACCCATGGCTCGATCTGACGAGACCCCCCTCGACGGCGCGATCCCGGAGGTCGACCGGCTCGAACAGGAGCAGCAGGCCGACCCGAGGGTCAGTGTCGACGAGGAGTGGCCGGCTCCCGGTGGCCCGGACGGGGACGAGGCCGACCGCCTCGAGCAGGCGCAGGAAGTGGTCGGCGACCCGGACGAGGAGTACGCCCCTCACGAGACCTGACCGCCGCCCTCGGGACGTCCGACATCGCCGGGCCCCTCGACAAGAGCAAGCAGGAGGCGGAAGGTGGGAACGTGCCCGTCATCCCACCCCCGGTTGCTGCCCTCGCGGCAGCCCTGGCCCAGCGCGCCCTCGCCGGGAAGACCCGTTCAACATCGCGGAGCCGCACCGCAACGGCGGCCGCGATGACACTAGCGTCGGCAGCCATGGCCGGCGGAGCAGCGAGCCGCTTCGTTCGGAGCGGGACGACCCTCGAGCCGTTCCAGCCCGACCGCGCGTCCACCCTCGTGACGAGCGGTCCGAACGCCATCACGAGAAACCCCATGTATGCCGGCCTGACCGGTCTCCTTCTGGCGCACGCGCTCTGGCGGGGGTCGTGGAAGGCCGTCCTGCCGGTCGCGGGCTTCGTCGCCTTCATCGACCGTGCCCAGATCCGGCCCGAGGAGGAGGCGCTGCTCGAGAAGTTCGGGCCGGCCTACGACGCCTACCGGGCAACGACGCCCCGCTGGGTCGACCACCGGTCCTTCGGCCTCCGCCAGGGCCGCAACCCGTCTCAGCCGTCGGCCAGGCTCGGGAAGCAGTAGTCGCACCAGCGATCGCCGGGAGGTTTCTCGGTCACCAGCCGACGGTTGCCGAAGGCGATCTGTGACACCCACTCGCACGGGTGGTCGAGCGAATGCGTCTCTCTCGTGCGGCGGTTCGCGACCAGAGGCGCCGGCTCGACGGTGACGGTCACGCCGCACTCGGCGTTGCCGCCGAGCGCAGAGAAGTCGCCCAGCCACGCCCCGGCGAAGAACTCCTGCTCCGCCGTGAGCACCAGGGCCGGTGGCGCGAGGTCCTGCGGGATCCGATCAACCCCCGCGGTGGCGCACTCCGGAGGCAGGTGACGACCGAGGAACATCGCGAGCAGGTCGCCCGTCGCCGCAGCCACGTGCGGACACGCGCCGGCGCCGGGCCGGCACGGCGCCGCGATGTGGTTCCCCAGATAGTCCCAGTGCTCGCCCTCGGCGAAGACGACCCGGTGTCGTGGTCGGCGCATCGCGTCCCACGTCGCCTGCGGCAGTGGCGAGAAGAGGTCGAAGCCGTTCCCCCAGACGAGCAGGGTCGGCAGGTCCAGCAACGTCAGCGGGAACGGCTCGTCCCCGAACCAGTCCTGCCAACCGCCGCTGAGACCGGCATACGCAGAGATCGGGCGACCGACCGCGAACCGGGCCCCGAGCATCGCGCCGAAGCTGTGGCCGACCACGGCCGTGGCGGGCGGTGGCAGCAGCACGTCGGCGTGCTCCCACCCGGTGCGCGCCCACGCCAGCACGGCGTCCAGGGTGGCCTCGTCGGGGTGCGTGCTCACCGACGGGCTGCTGCCACTGGCGTTGCCGGCGAGGTGCGGCACCACGATGACGTAGCCGGCGCGAGCGAGCAGCGACGGGAGGAACGACCACCGGCGGTAGTGCTCGGTGTCACCGCTGCAGTGGCCGTGGCAGAAGAGGATGAGCGGGTAGCGACCGCACCCCTCGAGCAGCGGCGCACTCTCGACGGCCCCATCGAGGCTGGGGAACCAGATCCGCAGCGGCACCGGGGCGCCGTCAGCCGGACCGAGGCTTCGGGCCCCGTGGAACACGGGAGCCAACGGCTGTGGCTGCCACCCGATGGGACAGGTGGCCGGCAGAGGCGTGGGGCCGGGACTCACGCCTCCTCACCATCCTCCGGTTTCCCGCCTCGCGCCAGAGCCTTTCAGCGCGCGGGGCGCCGGCTCAGCGCAGCGGGTCGAGCGCCACGAGCTCGGCCGGCGTGCGCCCGGAGGCGATCCGCTCGGCCAGCAGCCGGCCGGTGAGCGGACCGAGGGCGATGCCCCACATCCCGTGACCACCGGCCACGAAGACGGACGGAGCGTTGGTGGCGCCGACCAGCGGCAGCCCGTCGGCGGTGCAGGGTCGCGAGCCGACCCACTCGTCCCTGCGGTCGTCGAGGTCGACACCGGTCACCAGCGGACGGGTCGCCTCGACGATCGCGTCGATGCGGCGCGGGTCGAGGGCGGCGTCCGGCGAGCGGAACTCCATCATCCCCGCGACCCGCAGGCGCGGACCGGTCTCGGTGAGCAGGGGCGTGCAGGCCACCCGCTGGCTCGGGAAGTAGACCGGGCCGGACGGCATACGCTCGCACGCGACGCTGAAGGAGTAGCCGCGACCGGCCTGCACCGGCTCCCGCACCCCGAACTTCCGGGCGAGACCGCCGATCCACGCACCGTGCGCGAGCACGACGGAGTCGAAGCGGTCGGTCACCTCGACCCGGTCGTCGGCCGCGCCTCGGTGGGCAGTGACGCGCGCCCCCTCGGTCAGCTGCTCGACGTCGGTGACGGTGGTGCGTTCGACGATCTCGCCCCCGCGGTCACGGACCGACGCGGCCAGGGCTCGGACGAACTCGGGTGGGTTGAGGTAGCGCTGGCCGTGCAGGCGCACCGCGGCGCCGACGGCGGGCGACAACGACGGCTCCGCCGTCCGCACCTCGTCACCGGTGAGGAGGTCGAACGACACGTCCTGACCCGCGGCGGCGATGTGCTCGAGCTCGGTGAGCATGGCGGTTCGCTCCGCCTCGGTCCGGTAACAGGCGAGGAACGGGTCGGCCTCGAGCGTCTCGCCGTCGACGCCACCCCCGGTCAGCTCGTCGAAGGCCCCGAGCGCGAGTCGGTTCAGCGGCGCGTAGGCGCGCATGCCGAGGCCCCACCGCCGGTGCGTGCTGGCACGGGTGAAGCCGGCGAGGAACTGCAGCAGCCGCAGCTTGGGCGACAGTGGGACGTAGACCGGGGAGGACGGGCTCAGCACCGCCTTGATCCCGTAGCCCAGGACGGCCGGCTCCGGCAGCGGCGCCGTCAGCGCGGGCGTGAGCCACCCGGCATTCCCCCAGGAGGAGCCGGCGGCGACGTGGTCACGGTCGTACACCGTGACCTGGAGACCGTGCTGCTGGAGGAACCAGGCCGTGGAGAGCCCGACCATTCCGGCACCGACGACGGCAACGTGCTGAGACATGAGAGACCTTCTGCGACAGATATGAAGTGGGGACTGGGCAGCCGCGAGCGTTGAGCTCAGCGGGGGGTGGCGAGGACTCAGACGGAGGTCGGCGGCGCGCGGTCGACGCTGCGGCGCAGGACGTCGAGGCCGGTGATGCCGCGAGCCTCTTCGCTGGCCCTCAGCGCGAGCAGCGCGGCGCCGGACGGCACGTGCGATGGCACGTGGGACCGCTCGGTCTGGGCCGAGAGGGTCGCCGACGGGAACGCCATCACGCCGTCCACCCTAGCCACCCCTCGGACGGCGCTCGCGACGCCCCAACCGGTGCGCGCGCACGTGGCACACACAGCAAGACCCCGGACCGTGGAGGTCCGGGGTCTTGCCGATGTCCTGAGACATCACATGTGTGCGCAAGGGGGGATTTGAACCCCCACGCCCTTTCGGACACTGCGACCTGAACGCAGCGCGTCTGCCGTTCCGCCACTTGCGCCGGGAACGTGGACCAGTGTGCCGCACGCACCCCACCTCATCCAAACCACCAGCCCGTATGCCGTCCGCCCGCCCGCGACGACTCGGTCGGCTCCGACTCCCCCGTTGCACCAGCCGCATCCGCACCTACCGCACAGGAAGGGGCGTGGTCACACCCCTTCCTGTGCGGTAGGTCGCGGGGCAGCCGTCAGCGGGAGAGCAGCTCGACCGCTCGCCCGACCCCGTCCTCGTCCCGGACCTGCGCCCCGACCGCTGCGGCCCGCGACGCGCACTCGCCCCGCGCGAACCCCCGCAGCACCTCGGTGAGCCACCCCACCGACAGCTCGTGCCGTCGGATCGGCTGCGCCGCGACGCCGAGCTCCCACACCCGCCGCCCCCAGTACGGCTGGTCCCCGATGTGCGCCACCACCGCCTGCGGCACCCCCGCCCGCAGCGTCGCCCCCGTCGTCCCCGCGCCGCCGTGGTGCACGACCCCCACCATCCGCGGCAGCAGCCACCCGTGCGGCACATCCCCCGCGGCTCGCACCCACGCGTCGTCGAGCGACTCCAGCCCGGCCGAGCCGCGGTGCAGCACGACCCGGACCCGGGCGGCCCGCGCGGCCTCCGCCACGAGGGCGCTGACCCGGTCCGCCTCCCGCGTCGACATCGACCCGAACCCCACGTATGCCGGCCGCTCGCCTCCCGCGACCCATCCGGCGAGCCCCGGGTCCCCGGCCGGCGGCGCCTGCGTGTCGTCGAGGAACCAGTAGCCGGTGACCTCGGCCTTCCCGCGCCAGTCCGGCGCCGGCGGCACGACCAAGGGAGAGGCGGCGACCAGCCCGGGAGTGCGCCGGATCGCCTCGACCACCCCGCGCCGCCCGGTCGCCGCCAGACCCAGCTCGCGCCGCACCTCGTCGCCCGGTGGGGAGAACACCGAGCCCACCACCTCGAGCAGCGTCCGCCCCGCCACCGCGTTGAGCCACGACGACCGCCCCGGCAGCACCGGCCCCAGACCCGACGCGCCCAGTTTGGCCGGCCGCATCGGCGCGAACTCGGCGACGACATGCCTCCCGCCGCCCACCGAGGCCAGGGCATCCGCCGCGTGCAGCGTGAGCAACCCACTGAGCCACAGGTCGGCGGAGCCGGCGAGCGGGAGGAACGCGCCGGCATACTCCTCGACGCTGAGCCGCACGAACCGCTTGAGCGCCCGCAGCTCGAGGAACGGGTTGCTGCTCGAGTGCCCCAGCCACGCCACCCCGAGCTCGGAGCCGATGAGCTCCTCGATCCGCAGCCCGGCCGGGACGAACCGCAGGCCGTGCCCCGTGACCAGCGGCTCGAAGTCGTCGCCGGCACAGATCGTCACCTCGTGCCCGGCTCGAGTCATGCCGACGCCGAGGGCCACCATCGGCTGCACGTCACCGCGCGACCCGGCCGCGAGGACGTTGACCTTCACGACAGGCGGACCCGGCCGACGTGGTGCCAGAAGCGCTCTCGCACCTGGTGGCGAGCGGTGTCGTCGATGTCGTAGGCACCGGACCGGCTCGACAGGTCGAGCAGCAGCGCGCGGTCGAGCTCCCCCGGGATGGTCGGGCGCGACGCCCGCAGCTCGGCGAGCGACGCAGGGGTGGCGGTGCGGCACCACGACGACACGACGGCATACGCGACCGCGTCGAAGAGCGCGACGCCCGCCTCGACGTCCCCGCCGGCCGACCACCCGGGCGGCGGCGGCAGCACGAGCTCCGTGGCCCGCTTCCGTCCGAGGACGGCCGGGGACGGCACCCCCACCGGTATGCCGTCCGGCTCGGGCTCCGGGACCAGCTCGGCCT
This sequence comes from Knoellia terrae, assembly GCF_048606435.1. NCBI lineage: Bacteria > Bacillati > Actinomycetota > Actinomycetes > Micrococcales > Intrasporangiaceae > Knoellia > Knoellia terrae. Next base: position 186,139 of record NZ_JBMBWH010000007.1, read on the forward strand.
GGGGGACAGCGTCGACGGGCGACGAAACCTCCTCTGGCACCACCGGGGCCACCGTGGCTCCGTCGAGATCGTCGTCGGCCGACGCCGACGCGACCACCGCGTCAGCGACCTCGACGTCGATCTCGAGGTCGCCGCCCTCGTCACCGGCGGTCGGGACGAGCCCCGGCGCGAGGGCCCGCGAGCGCACGCAGGTGTCGATGGTCTCGCAGTCGACGAGGAGCTCGCTGTCGGCCGCCCGGCGCAGGTGCTTGGAGACCGCGTGGGACAGCCCGTTGACGTCGGGGACGGAGAGGAGCTTGACCTGGACGCCCGCCCCCTGCGCCTCCTCGACCGCTTCAGTGAGGTCGTCGTCGCCCGACACGAGGTAGACCACGTCGGCGACGCGGGACCTGCCCTGGAGGGCGAGGTCGAGACCGAGGCGCACGTCGACACCCTTCTGCTCCCCGGCATACGACAACCGTCCGAGCCGGAGCTTGACCTGCGGCAGCAGACCGATCTGGTCCTGGTGGTGGTCGGGCTGGCCGCCGGGGCGGGCGCCGGAGTCGTACCAGTTGACCCGCAGGACGGGCAGCCCCGAGTCGGCCTCGACCTGCCGCACGAGGGCCGCCACGAGCCCGGGGTAGTCGACCTCGACGCTGCTGCGCAGCGAGGAGCCGGTGACGCGGGTGGCCGCGGACGCCAGCAGATAACCGACGTCGACGTAGACCGCGCACCAGGACCTCATGTCCCCACTGTGTCAGCCGGCCGTCCTTCCCGATGCCACGTGGGCGGGAGTGGCCCGTCACTATCGTGGGTAGGGCACGTGGACACCCCGACGAGAGGACCGCTGTATGAGCTCCAGGCCCGACCCAGCCCCCGTCTGGCAGTCGAGGGGGGACAGCGGGGCCGCCGAGCTCGACACGGCGACGCTCGACCGCATCCACCGGTGGTGGCGCGCCGCGAACTACCTCTCCGTCGGGCAGATCTACCTGCTCGACAACCCGCTGCTGCGCGAGCCGCTGCACCGCGACCACGTCAAGCCGCGCCTGCTCGGGCACTGGGGCACCACGCCCGGCCTCAACTTCCTCTACGCACACCTCAACCGGGTGATCGACGAGCGGAAGCAGCAGACGATCTACATCACCGGCCCCGGCCACGGCGGACCCGGCCTCGTCGCCAACACCTACCTCGAGGGCACCTACAGCGAGACCTACCACGACATCACGCCCGACGAGCCGGGCATCAGGCGGCTGTTCAAGCAGTTCAGCTTCCCCGGTGGCATCCCCTCGCACGTCGCACCGGAGACCCCCGGGTCCATCCACGAGGGCGGTGAGCTCGGCTACGCCCTCTCGCACGCCTACGGCGCGGCGCTCGACAACCCCGACCTGCTCGTCTTCGCCGTCGTCGGGGACGGCGAGGCCGAGACCGGGCCGCTGGCGACCAGCTGGCACGCCAACAAGTTCGCCAACCCGGCGACCGACGGCGTCGTCCTGCCGGTGCTGCACCTCAACGGCTACAAGATCGCCAACCCGACGGTCCTCGCCCGGATCAGCCACGAGGAGCTCGAGTCGCTCATGGTCGGCTACGGCCACACGCCGTACTTCTTCAGGGCCGGCTTCGACGACGAGTCGCCGGAGGACTACCACCGCCGCTTCGCCGAGCTGCTCGACGAGGTGATGGACCACATCGCGACGATCAAGGCCGATGCCGCGGCCGCTGGCGCCGACAACGTGGAGCGGCCCCGCTGGCCGATGATCGTCTTCGAGCACCCCAAGGGCTGGACCGGGCCGAAGACCATCGACGGCAAGGTCACCGAGGGCCACTGGCGCAGCCACCAGGTGCCGCTCGCCAGCGCCCGCGACACCGACGAGCACCTTCAGGACCTCGAGGACTGGCTGCAGTCCTATGCCGCCGACGAGCTCTTCGACGACGAGGGCCGGCTCGACGCCGACATTGCCTCACTGGCTCCCGAGGGCGAGCTGCGGATGGGCGCGAACCCGCACGCCAACGGCGGCCTGCTCAAGCGGCCGCTGCGGCTGCCCGACTTCCGCGACTTCGCCGTGCAGGTCGACGAGCCGGGCGGGACGGTGGCCGAGGCCACCCGCGTCCTCGGCAACTGGCTCGCCGAGGTGATGCGCGCCAACCCCGACAACTTCCGCATCTTCGGGCCGGACGAGACCGCGTCGAACCGGCTGGGCGGCGTCTTCGACGTCACCCCGAAGCAGTGGAACGCGGCATACGAGCCGTTGGACGCTGGCGAGCCGATGCACCGCGTCGGCAAGGTGCTCGAGATGCTCAGCGAGCACCAGTGCCAGGGCTGGCTCGAGGGCTACCTGCTCACCGGGCGGCACGGGATGATGAGCAGCTACGAGGCGTTCATCCACCTCGTCGACTCGATGTTCAACCAGCACGCCAAGTGGCTCAAGGTCACCAACGACATCGAGTGGCGGCGGCCGATCCCCTCGCTCAACTACCTGCTCAGCTCGCACGTGTGGCGCCAGGACCACAACGGCTTCAGCCACCAGGACCCCGGCTTCATCGACCACGTGGTCAACAAGAAGGCCGACATCATCCGGGTCTACCTGCCGCCGGATGCCAACACGCTGCTGTCGACGTGGGACCACCTGCTGCGCACCGACCAGTACGTCAACGTCGTCGTCGCTGGCAAGCAGCCCGGGCCGACGTGGCTGTCCGTGGACGAGGCGATCCTGCACTGCCACCGTGGCCTCGGCATCTGGGAGTGGGCCGGCACGGAGGGCGCCTCCGAGGAGTGCGACGTCGTCCTCGCGTGCGCGGGTGACGTGCCGACCGTCGAGGTCATGGCGGCGGTGCACCTGTTGCGCGAGAACCTTCCCGAGCTCAGGGTGCGCGTCGTCAACGTCGTCGACCTCATGCGGCTCCAGGACGAGTTCGAGCACCCGCACGGTCTGAGCAACCGCGACTTCGACACGATCTTCACCCCCGACAAGCCGGTGATCTTCGCGTACCACGGCTACCCGTGGCTCATCCACCGGCTGACCTACCGCCGCACCGGGCACGCGAACCTGCACGTGCGCGGCTACAAGGAGGAGGGCACGACGACCACGCCCTTCGACATGGTCATGCTCAACGACCTCGACCGCTACCACCTCGTCATCGACGTCATCGACCGCGTGCCGAGCCTCGGCTCGCGAGCAGCCGGGTTGCGGCAACGCATGCAGGACAAGCGTTTCGAGGCGCGGGCGTATGCCGTGACGCACGGCGAGGACCTGCCCGAGGTCCGTGACTGGGTCTGGTCCGACGTGGGCGAGACCGGCACGAAGGAAGGCGGCCCCAACGCCGACCGCGTGGCCGAGACCGGCGGCGACAACGAGTGAGCTGACCGGCTGCTCCCGCAGCTGCTACCGAGAGGGTGGGCCCGCCGGGTCCACCCTCTCGAGCGTCCGCGAGACGTGCTGCTGGGCCAGCCGGCGCAGGGCGATGAGGACCGGGTCGACGAGCACGGTGCCGAGGATGACGTGCCTGACGGCCGCCTGCGGATCGGCGGGCACGGAGCGCACGTCGACCTCGGCGACCCCCTCCATGTGGTCGGCGTAGCGGTCGAGCCGCTCCTCGTCGAAGCCGATGCCGACGTCGTCGCAGGCCGACCAGGTCCGCTCGAGGTCCGCGATGAACGGGTCGGCGGGGTCCACCAGCCACCCGCGGCGGTCCATCCACTCGTGCACGCGCCCCCGGGGGGGCCCACCGTCGACGCCGCACGCCGCCGGGGCGCTGCCCTCGCGCGCCAGCGTGCGCTGGGCGGCCTCGAGCACCTCGAGCCGCTGTTCCCCCGGCGTGGTGAGGACGTCGAGGACGCGCTTGACGGCCGCCAGGGACATCCCGCCGACCTCGATGAGGGCCCGCACGAGCCGCACCCGGTCGACATGGGTCTCGTCGTAGTCGGCCTGGGTGCGCGACACGGTGCGGCCGGGGTGGAGCAGGCCCTCGCGCAGGTAGTACTTCAGGGTCGCGACCGCGACGCCGGTGGAGTCGGACAGCTCGGCGAGCCGCACGGCATACCTCCTGCTCTGGGGGTTCGACCGGGAAAGTTCTTGACATTGGATAGTAGCGCTCCCCAAACTGGGACGAGCATCAGATAGTGCCACTATCTTATTGAGGAGTCGTCCCATGTCCGCGCCCTACACCCGCACCACGCACTCCCACGACGGAGACCTCGTCGTCTTCCACATCGGAATGGTCGTCCGCAAGCCGCACCGTCCGGACCTGTGGCTGCCCGTCTTCATCGCGATGCCGAGGATGATCGCCGAGCTCGAGCGCAACAAGGCCGCTGCCGCGCGCGGCGAGGCGCAGGACCTCGGCTTCCTCGGCGCGAACACCATGGTCGGCGCGAAGGGTCCGACGGTCCTGCAGTGGTGGCGCTCGACCGAGCAGCTCTACGCCTATGCCGGCTCCACCGACAACGCCCACCTGCCGGCGTGGCGGGCGTTCAACCAGTCGGTGCGCAAGAGCCCTGGCGCCGTGGGCATCTGGCACGAGACGTATGCCGTCCGCGCAGGGGCTGTCGAGACGATCTACGGCGGTGCCGAAGGAGTCGGTCTCGGCGGGATCGTGGGCACCGTCCCGGTGGAGCGTCGCGGCCGGTCGGCCCGCGAGCGCCTCGGCTCACGCGTCGCCTGACCCGGTGACGCAGGTCACGCGACGACCGTCGTGACGCCGGGACCTATGTCCCAAGCGCGTTCTCGTCGCCACACCTAACGTCGGAGGTACCGGAGGGACCGCCCCACCGGACCACCTACCAACTGGAGGTAGACACCATGAACGCCACCAAGAGCACCGAGGCGGTCCGGGCCACCATCACGACCCGCGACCACACCGCCCACGATGTCGACGGCATCACCCACATGGAGGACGTCGTCCGCAACCCGGTCGCCCGGTGGGCCCTGGTCGGACTCCGCTACGTCCTCGGCTTCACCTTCCTGTGGCCCTTCCTCGACAAGCTCTTCGGCCTCGGCTACAGCACGCCGGCCGAGAACGCCTGGGTCAACGGAGGCTCACCGACGACCGGGTTCCTCACGAAGAACCCCGCCGTCGTCGAGGGGCCGTTCGGCGGCTTCTTCGCCAACTTCGCCGGAGGGGTCTGGGACTACCTGTTCATGTTCGGCCTGCTCGGCATCGGCGTCGCGTTCCTCGCCGGAGCCGGCATGAAGATCGCGGCCTGGGGTGGCACCCTGCTCATGGCCCTCATGTACGTCGCGGAGCTCCCCATCGGCCGCGACGGTGAAGGCTTCACCAACCCGATCTTCGACAGCCACTGGATCGAGGCGCTGGCCCTCATCGTCCTCGCCTACACCTTCTCCGGCGACACGCTCGGGCTCGGTCGCTGGTGGAGCAGGATCGTCGGCAGCGACAGCATCCTTCGCTGACGACACCTGGCCCGGCCGTCGCATCCCTCCGGTGCGGCGGCCGACTCCTGCCCGCCCCGTGCACATCCTTCGACCAATTGGTCACGAACTGTCGCGACAGTTCGTGACCTCTTGGTCGAAGGATGAGCCGGGGTCAGGCGGTGGCGTTGACGAGGGGGACGTCGAGCAGGGACTCGAGCTCGGCGAAGGTCGTGCCGAAGGTCTCGCGCACCTCGACCCCGGCCTCGGTGAGAACGAACGTCGCGAGGTCGGTGTAGATCCGCGAGACGCATCCGACGCCGGTCAGCGGGAAGGTGCACTCGGGCACGAGCTTCGGCGTTCCGTCGCGGGCGAGGAGCGTCATCATCACGAACGTCTCCTTGGCCCCGAGCGCGAGGTCCATCGCGCCGCCCACCGCCGGGATGTCGTCGGGCCGGCCGGTGTGCCAGTTGGCGAGGTCGCCCGTTGCCGACACCTGGTAGGCACCGAGGACGCAGATGTCGAGGTGTCCGCCGCGCATCATCGCGAACGAGTCGGCGTGGTGGAAGTAGGACGCCCCAGGCAGCTCGGTGACGGGGATCTTGCCGGCGTTGATGAGGTCCAGGTCGACGTCGTCGCCGTGCGCCTCCGGGCCCATGCCGAGCATGCCGTTCTCGGTGTGGAGGGTGACGCCGGACGCCGGGTCGAGGTGGTTGGAGACGGTCGTCGGCAGGCCGATCCCGAGGTTGACGAACGACCCGTCGGGGATGTCGGCCGCCACCTTGGCGGCCATCCCGTTCTTGTCCAGCGGTATGCCGTGTCCGCCCGCCGCTTCGGCCGTCCCGGCCGCGGGGGTGGGCCCGGTGGTGGGCGTCACTGTCCTGCTCCTGTCACACGCACGACCCGGTCGACGTAGATCGCCGGGGTGACGACGTTCTCGGGGTCGAGGCCGCCGACCCGCACGACCTCGGCGACCTGGACGACCGTCGTGGTCGCGGCCGCTGCCATGATCGGGCCGAAGTTGCGCGCCGTCTTGCGATAGGTGAGGTTGCCGGCCTGGTCGGCGACGTGCGCCTTGACGAGGGCGATGTCGGCGCGCAGCGGCAGCTCGAGGACGTAGTGGCGGCCGTCGATCTCACGGACCTCCTTGCCCTCGGCCAGCAGCGTGCCATAGCCGGTCGGAGTGAAGAACCCGCCGATCCCGGCCCCGGCGGCGCGGATCCGCTCGGCGAGGTTGCCCTGGGCGACCAGCTCGAGCTCGAGCTCGCCGGCGCGGTACTTCTCGTCGAAGTGCCACGAGTCGCTCTGCCGGGGGAACGAGCAGATCACCTTGCGGACCCGGCCCTCGCGGATGAGGGCCGCGAGCCCGAGGTCGCCGTTGCCGGCGTTGTTGTTGACGATGGTGAGGTCCTGGGCGCCTGACTCGATCAGCGCGTCGAGAAGCTCGACCGGCTGGCCGGCGGCGCCGAAGCCGCCGACCATCACCGTCGCGCCGTTCCCGATCCCCGCGACGGCCTCGGCCGCCGTCGAGACGAAGTCGACCATCAGCGCTCGCCCGGAGGGAGCGCCGACGGGTGCTGCGCGAGGGGCTGGACGTCGATCTCCATGAACGCGAAGAGCGGGAGGTTCCAGAGGATCTCGTGCAGGCGGTCGTGGTCGGCGACGTCGAAGATGCTGAGGTTCGCGTACTGCCCCGGCAGCCGCCAGATGCTCACCCACTCACCGCCGCGCTGCAGGTCCTGGCAGTACGCCTTCTCCCGGGCCAGCGTCTCGGTCCGCTCGGCCTCGTCGAGGTCACGCGGGATGTCGACGACCATCGTCACGGCATACAGCACGTCAGGCCTTGGCCAGGGTGAAGTCGTAGGTGACCTCGACACCGCTGTCGTCGGCCTTGGGGGTCGGAGCGAGGATCAGCTCCGGCTTGGTGGCCGAGGCGATGTCGGAGTCGAGGTACTCGCCGCCCTCGAAGTACAGCTGCGTCGTGATCGTCTGGTGCCCGGGGGCCGCGACCTTGAGGTGCAGGTGCGCCGGCCGCCAGGCGTGCCAGCCGGCCGCCGCGATGATTGCGCCCGTCGCCCCGTCGTGAGGGATCTGGTAGGGCGCCGGCTGCACGGTGTGCGCCATGAAGTGCCCGTCCTCGCCGGTGGTGAAGCTGCCGCGCAGGTTCCACTCGGGCAGGCCAGGAGCGAACTGGCTGTAGAAGCCGAGGTCGTCCGCGTGCCAGAGCTCGACGGTTGCGCCGGGAAGCGGGGTGCCGTCCTCGGACTGCACGACACCGCCGAAGTCGAGGGGGGTGCCGGGCTCGTCGTCGCGCTGCGGCAGCGTGCCGTCGGCGCCGAGGTTCGGCGAGTTCGGGACGTAGAACGGCCCCTCGATGCTGCCCTTGGTGCCGCCCCGCTCCTTGTTGACCGTCTCCTCGACGACGTGCTCGACGAACACGTCGAGGAACAGCGGCCACTCGCCGTCCTCCCCGACCTGGATGAGCCACGCCTTGAGGGCGTCGTACTCGGCGTAGGTGACGTCGTGCTCGCGGATGACGTCGTGGAGGGCCGCGAGGGCAGCCCCGGCGACGGCGGAGACGCGCTCCTGACTGACGGCGGCGCCGGACTTCTCCTTCTCCTTGAAGTAGCGCGTCGCGTCGGCGCCGGTGACGGCGGCCCTGGCGTCCGTCTCGCTGAGCTGGTCGGTCTCGGTGGTCATGGGCGTGCCTTTCATCGGGAACGGCGTCGTTGCCGTCGGTAGGGAGGTTCAGATGTCCTTGCGGTAGCGGGTGAGCTTGTCCTCGTCGATCTCGATGCCGAGGCCCGTGCCCTGGCGGACCCGGAGGGCGCCGTCGGAGATCTCGAGCGGCTCGGCGAGCAGGTCGTCGGTCTGGTCGAGGAAGTTGGAGAGCTCGGCCGGCCGCCGTGACGTGATCCGGAAGGCCGCTCCGAACGCCGCCGCGCACAGCGACCCGATCTGCGTGTCGATCTGGTTGCCGATGACGACGTCGACGCCGAGGCCCTCGCACAGGCCGACGAGGCGCTGGCTCGTCGTGAACCCGGTGCGCGAGGTCTTGATGCTGATCCCGTTGGCCGAGCCGCCGAGCAGCTCGCGGGTCACCTCACCCGGCCGGGAGACGCTCTCGTCGGCGAACATCGGGATGGTGCTCTGCGAGACGAGCCAGCGGCGGCCGAGGACGTCGTCGGCGTCGGTGAGCTCCTCGGCGAAGGTGAGGTCGAGGTCGGCCATCTGCCGCAGCGCCCGGGCAGCGTCGCGGGCGGTCCAGCCGCGGTTGCCGTCGATGTAGAGCTCGACGTCGGGGCCGAGTGCCTCGCGCAGGGCGCGGACCGCGGCCACGTCGTCGGTGAACGGGTCGCGGCCGACCTTGACCTTGAACGTCGTGATGCCGTACTCGTCACGGATCCGCTCGGCCTCGGCGACCATCTGCTCCGGCGGCGCGAAGCCGACCATGTGCGAGACGCGAAGCCGGTCGGTGAACCCGCCGAGGAGCTCGCTCACCGAGACCCCCAGCGACTGGCCGAGCACGTCCCACACGGCCATGTCGATCGCGGCCTTGGCCACGGGGTTGGCGACGGTGCGGTTGAGCCGCGCGTGGACGACCTCGCGCTCGAGGACGCCCAACCCCTGGACGGCGGGGGCGAAGAGGTCACGGATCACCGAGGTGACCGACGCCTGGGTCTCGCCGTAGGTGAAGGGCCGCGGCGGGGCGTCGGCGGTGCCGACGAGGCCGTCGTCGGTGTGGACCCGGACGAGGACGTGCTCGGCGGCGAGGATCTCGCCGCTCGCGAAGCGCAGGGGCTTGCGGTAGGGGATCGCGTAGGGGATCGCCTCGACTGCGGTGATCTTCACGAGCTCTCCTGGGATCGCCGGCGCCGTTGTCCGGGTCCTTCGAGTCTGCTCGGGTGATCTTGTCGTGTGAAGTACGCAGTTCGTTGCCATTGAGAGGCTGCACCTCTCAGCCCTGCCGAGGTATGCCGTCCGCCCACCTCGCGGACGTCAGCTCGCGGACGGGGCGGCTTCGGGCGCGAGGAGCGAGCGGAGAGCGCCGAGGATCCGGAGCACGTGGGGCGAGCGCTCGTCACCTCGGGTCGCCACCGCGAGCTCGACCGACGAGGGGGCACCCTCGAGGGGCCGGTAGACCGCGCCGGTGATGGTGAGATGGCGCACCGGCTCGGGGACGAGGGCGACACCGAGACCTGCGGCCACGAAGACGACGAGGGTCGAGGTCTCGCTCACCTCCTGCACGACCTGCGGCACGAACCCGGCGCGCTGGCAGGCGTCGAAGGTCGCGTCGTGCAGGACGGAACGATGGCGGGACGGATAGGTGATGAACGGCTCGTCGCGCAGGTCCGCGAGCCGGATGCTGTCCCTGTCGGCGAGCTGATGGGTGGCGGGCAGGACCGCGACGAGGGGCTCGCGCCGCAGGACCCGCACGCGCAGCCCGGGGTCCCGGACGGGCGGTCGCAGGATGCAGATGTCGAGTGAGCCGTCGCGCAGCCCCTCCTCCTGCGCCGGGGTCAGCAGCTCGCCGCGCAGGTCGAGCACGATGTCCGGGCACCGTTCCCGCAGCGCCGGGACGATCGTGGGCAGCAGGTCGTAGGTCGCCGACCCGATGAGGCCCAGGGCCACGCGGCCGACCTCGCCGGCGGCCACGCGCTGCGCCTCGTCCCCCGCGTCGTCGACGTCGGCGAGCACCGCCCGGGCCCGCGCGAGGTAGCGCTTCCCGGCCGGCGTGAGCTCGACCCGCCGCGTCGAGCGCGTCAGCAGCTGGACCCCGATCTCGGCCTCGAGCTGCTTGATCTGCTGCGACAGGGGTGGCTGTGCCATGTGCAGCCGCGCCGCGGCCCGGCCGAAGTGCAGCTCCTCGGCGACGGCGACGAAGTAGCGCAGGTGACGGAGCTCCATCCTGTGGACGCTAGGCCCGCCAACCGACGGTGTCCAGACCTGTGACGTCCCAGTCGCGGCAGAATAGGTATTGGCCCGTATCGATCGGGCGACCCTACGCTGGCGAGCATGACCTTCGACGACGTCGTCATCTGCTCGCCGCTGCGCACTCCCGTGGGCCGGTTCGGTGGCGCCTTCGCCACCCTCACGGCGGCCGACCTCGCGAGCGGTCTCCTGCGCGAGCTCGCGAGCCGCACCGGGCTGGGGGAGGGCGACGTCGACGACGTGATCCTCGGGCAGTGCTACCCCAACGGCGAGGCGCCGGCCATCGGCCGCATCGCCGCACTCGACGCCGGACTCGGCTCCGGCGTCCCGGGCGTCCAGCTCGACCGCCGCTGCGGGTCGGGACTCCAGGCCGTCCTGTATGCCGTGATGCAGGTCGCGTCCGGCGGCGCGAGAACCGTCGTGGCCGGGGGCGTGGAGTCGATGTCACAGGTCGAGCACTACGCGCTGGGCCTGCGCACGGGGGTGCGTGGCGACGGCGTGCAGCTCATGGACCGCCTCGCCCGCGCTCGCGTCACCGCCGGCGGTCGCCAGCACCCGATCGAGGGCGGGATGCTCGAGACGGCCGAGAACGTCCGCGCGATGTACGGCGTCAGCCGCGAGGACCAGGACGGCTGGGCGCTCCGCTCGCAGCAGGCCACCGCCGCTGCTGCCGCCGAGGGGCGCTTCGACGACGAGATCGTGCCGGTGACCGTCCCCGCCCGTCGCGGAGAGCCCGTCACCGTCTCGGTCGACGAGCACCCCCGGCCGGACACGACCGCCGAGGTCCTCGCTGGTCTCCGGCCCATCCGGGCGAAGCTCGACCCCGAGTCCACGGTGACCGCCGGCAACGCCAGCGGGCAGAACGACGGGGCCGCAATGTGCGTCGTCACCACCCGCGCCGAGGCCGAGCGCAGGGGGCTCGACCCGATGCTGCGACTCACGTCGTGGGCAGTTTCCGGTGTCGACCCCGAAGTCATGGGGATCGGCCCGGTACCCTCCGCCCGCCTCGCCCTCGAGCGCGCCGGGCTGGGCTTCGTCGACCTCGACCTCATCGAGCTCAACGAGGCCTTCGCCTCGCAGGTGATCGCGTGCATCCGGGAGTGGGAGCTCACGGACGCCCAGGTCGAGCGGGTCAACGTCAACGGCTCCGGCATCTCGCTGGGCCACCCGGTCGGGGCGACCGGCGGACGGATCCTCGCGACGATGGCCCACGAGCTGCGCCGTCGCGACGGCCGCTACGCCCTCGAGACCATGTGCATCGGCGGAGGCCAGGGTCTCGCCGCCGTCTTCGAGCGCGTCGCCTGATGGCCGGCGTCCACGTCGCCCACCGCATCGACGGCGACCCGTCGCTGCCCGACGACGCACCGACGGTGGTCCTCTCCAACTCGCTCGGGTCGACGATGGCGATGTGGGAGGCCCAGGTCGCCGAGCTGAGCCGGGTCGCCCGGGTCGTCCGCTACGACACTCGCGGACACGGCGCGTCTCCTGTCGTGCCGGGCCCGTACTCGATCGACGACCTCGCCGACGACGTCATCGCGCTCCTCGACCGGCTCCGCCTGGCCCGGGTCCACCTCGTCGGCCTCTCACTCGGTGGGATGACCGGCATGCGGCTCGCCGCCCGCAACCCCGAGCGGGTCGACCGGCTCGTCGTCCTCTGCACATCGGCGCGGCTGGAGCCGACCCAGGGCTGGCTGGACCGAGCCGCGACCGTGCGGTCGCAGGGAGCTGCCGTCGTGGCGGACGCCGTCGTCGAGCGCTGGTACACCGAGCCCTTTCGCACCGCCCATCCCGAGCGCGTCGCGGCGGCCGTGGCAACCGTCAGCGCCACCCCCGCCGAGGGGTATGCCGGGTGCTGCGAGGCGATCGCCGGCATGGACCTGCGTCCCGACCTGCCCTCGATCACCGCACCCACGCTGGCCATCGCCGGCGCCGACGACCCGGCCACCCCCCCGCCGCACCTGCAGCTCATCGCCGACTCCGTGCAGCACGGTCGCTGCCTCGTCGTGCCGCAGTCCGCCCACCTCGCCAACGACGAGCAGCCCGCCACCATCACCCCTGCGATCCTCGAGCACCTCGGACTCTGACGCCCATCGGGACGACGCCGAGCCGCCGAGCCCCACGCACGCGGCTTGTGTACCTGACATTTTTCGACCAATAGGTCACGAATTATCGGCGACAGAACGTGACCTATTGGTCGATTGTGGTCGGCGGGTGGCGGGGTTCGCCCGGGCCGTCTGCGCTGATCCTTCACGCCCGCCTCACGAGTCACCACAGCCCCGCCAAGTAGCATCGACGGGAGCGACTGGACCGACGACCGACGAGCGAAGGGTGGCGAGCGATGGGCCTGTTCGACCGCATGGAGGGCAAGCTCGAGCGCGCCGTCAACGGCGTCTTCGCCAAGGCCTTCCGCTCCGAGGTCCAGCCGGTCGAGATCGCCAGCGCCATCCGCCGCGCGATGGATGACCGGGCCGCCACCGCCGGCAAGGGGCGCAGCCTCGTCCCCAACGTCTTCACGATCGAGCTGAGCGAGACCGACTACGAGCGGCTCACCGACCACGGCGTCGAGCTCGAGGACGAGCTCGTCGCGGCCGCCGAGGAGCACGCCGAGAGCCAGCACTACCAGCAGGGCGGGCCGATCGACATCATCTTCGATGAGGACGTCGACCTCGAGACCGGCGTCTTCCGCATCCGGCCCAGCACCGCCAAGCGCCCCCGCGCCACCGGAACGACCGGCCAGCACCAGCCCGTGCGCCGCTCGCCCCGCCAGGACGCCTATGCCGACCCGGCGCCCGGTGCCGCACCCGACGCCGTCCCCGCGCCAGCGCCGACACCCGACCCAGTGGCGCAAGAGCGCCCCCGCTCTCGCCCACCACAGCGCGAGGTGGACGCGGACGAGCTCGGTGAGACCGCGGCATACCGACCGGCGAAGCCGCCCGCGGCGAAGCGGCGGACCAACCCCGCCGACCGCCCGTGGCTCGACGTCGACGGCGAGCGCTACCCCCTCATGGGTGCCATCACCGTCCTCGGCCGCGACGACAGCGCCGACATCATCCTCGACGACCCCGGCATCTCCCGCCGGCACAGCGAGATCCGGGTGACCCAGGACGGGCCCAACACGGTGGCGACCATCCGCGACCTGGGCTCGACCAACGGCACCTTCGTCAACGGCGAGCGGATCACCAGCGAGCACCTCGAGAGCGGCGACCGCGTCACCGTGGGCCGCACCTCGGTGACCTACCGCGCGGGTCGACGATGACAGGAGTGAGCACCCGATGACCGAGCTCACCATCACCCTCATGCGCCTGGGACTCCTCGTGGCGCTGTGGGCCTTCGTCATCGCCGTCGTCGGCGTGCTCCGCGGCGACCTGTACGGCACCCAGGTGACGCCGCGACGCGCACCCGCCCCACGCAACCCCACGCCGCGCCCGGTCGCCCGCGGTGCCAGCCCGGCCTCGGTCCCGGCCGAGCAGCGCCCGGTCAGCCGGCCGCCGGCCCGCCGGTTCAACCCGCGCGCGGCCGACCGCGAGCCCAACCACCTGCGCGTCACCAGCGGTCCGCTCGCCGGCACGAGCCTGCCGCTGCGCGAGTCCGGCATCCTCATCGGCCGCAGCCCGGAGTCCGCGCTCGTGCTCGACGACGACTTCGCGTCTGGTCGCCATGCGCGCATCTACAAGGGCGCCGACGGCTGGGTCGTCGAGGACCTCGGCTCGACCAACGGCACCTTCATCGGGCCGATGCGCCTCGCGACGCCGACGCCGGTGACCGCGGGCACCGAGATCCGCTTCGGCAAGACCGTCGTCGAGCTGCGGAGGTAGCCGGTGGCGATCGCCTTCCACTTCGCCGCCCGCTCCGATGTCGGGATGGTCCGGTCCAACAACGAGGACAGCGGGTATGCCGGCCCGCACCTGCTCGCGATGGCCGACGGCATGGGTGGCCACGCCGGGGGTGACGTGGCCTCGTCGACGATCCTCGGCGCCCTCGTCGGCCTCGACGGCGAGTCGTTCTCCGGCGCCGACGCCACCCGGGCGCTGCTCCGTCGCATCACCGCCGCCAACGCCGAGCTGGGCCGGATGGTCCAGGAGGATCCCGACCTCGACGGGATGGGCACGACGCTCATCGCGATCCTGCGTGCCCGCGACAAGCTCGTCCTCGCCCACATCGGCGACTCCCGCGCCTTCCTCGTGCGCGACGGCAAGGTCGCCCAGATCACCAAGGACCACAGCTTCGTGCAGTCTCTCGTCGACGAGGGCCGGCTGACGCCCGACGAGGCGAGCACCCACCCGCAGCGCTCCCTCGTCACCCGCGTGCTCACCGGTGGCGACGAGGAGGAGCCGGACGTCGTCGTGCGCCAGGCCGTGGTCGGCGACCGCTACCTCATCTGCTCCGACGGCCTGTCCGACTATGTCGCCCGCGACACCATCGACGAGGTCCTCACGACCGAGCGCAAGCCGGACGTGTGCGCCGAGCGTCTCGTCCAGCTCGCCCTGCGCGCCGGGGCACCTGACAACGTCACCGTCGTCATCGGTGACGTCGTCGACCTCACCCGCGGCCCGGTGCCCAGCGACTCCCCGCAGGTCGTCGGTGCCGCCGCCGCCCGCCGCCAGCGCACCCGGCCGATCCCGGTCACCCCGGCCTCGAAGGCGGCGGCCCTGTCCAAGGAGGCCACCGGCGCCGACGACGACGACGTCCAGCTCGCCGAGGAGGGCCCGCGCAGCCGCCGCACCACGGTGCTGCGGGCGCTCGGCGCCTCGCTGCTCGCCGTCATGGTCCTCGTGGCCGGCGGCTACGCGGCATACGCCTGGACGCAGTCCCAGTTCTACGTCGGCGTCAACGACGGACGGGTCGCGGTCTTCAAGGGCGTGGACCAGGCACTGGGGCCGATCGACCTCTCCCAGGCCGAGACCACGAGCGGCATCGACGTCGACGACCTGCCGGACTTCTACCGCGGCCAGCTCGGCCGCGGCATCACGATGAGCACCCGCTCGGACGCGTCCGCCCTCGTGCGCAACCTCGAGGTGCAGGCGCAGGCGTGCCGCTACGCGAAGACGCAGGGACAGGCCTGCACCACCGTGCCGTCGACCTGGACCACCCCGACCCCCTCTCCCACGCCGACGCCCACCGCGTCGCCCACCCCGAGCGGCTCGGTCCCGACCCCCACCGGCACCATCACCGCCACCGCCACGCCCAGCGCCACGGCCGCACCATGACGACCGTCTCCGCCATCCCCGCCCGCAAGGGCCGCAACGTCGAGCTCGCGCTCCTCGTCTTCGCGGTCGGCATCGTCGCGCTCGCCTACGTCAACGTCGGGCTGGCCGTGGAGGGCACCATCCCGCGGAGCCTCATCGCGGTCGGCACCGGCTTCCTCGTCATCACGATCGCGTTCCACCTCGTGATGCGCTGGCGCGCGCCGTATGCCGACCCGCTCATCCTCCCGATCGCCACCCTGCTCAACGGGCTCGGGCTGGTGATGATCAACCGGCTCGACCTCGCCAACGGCCGCAACCTCGCCGAGGGGATGGCGCTGCGCCAGCTCATGTGGAGCGCCATCGCGGCCGGGCTCGCGATCGCGGCACTCATCATCCTGCGCGACCACCGCATCCTGCGCCGCTACACCTACCTCGCCGGGGCGTTCGGCTTCGCGCTCCTGCTGCTGCCGCTCGTGCCCGGCCTCGGCCGTGAGAACTACGGCTCCCGCATCTGGATCCAGCTCGGGCCGTTCTCGTTCCAGCCCGGTGAGGTCGCCAAGATCGTCCTTGCGGTGTTCTTCGCCGGCTACCTCGTCCAGACCCGCGACGCCCTGTCCGTGGCCGGTCGGCGCATCCTCGGCCTCACCCTTCCCCGAGCGCGCGACCTCGGTCCGATCCTCGTCGCCTGGATGCTCTCGGTCGGCGTGCTCGTCCTCGAGAAGGACCTCGGCTCGTCGCTGCTCTTCTTCGGCCTCTTCGTCGCCATGCTCTACGTCGCCACCGAGCGCACGTCGTGGGTGGCGATCGGCCTGCTGCTCTTCGGCGTCGGCGCCTGGATCGCCAACATGATCTTCGACCACGTGCAGCGCCGCGTCCTGCTCTGGCTCGACACCTTCAGCCGCGAGGCGCTCGACACCTCCGACCAGCTGGCGCGCGGCCTCATGGGCATGGCCAGCGGGGGCATGTTCGGCACCGGCCTCGGGCGGGGCCGGCCGGAGCTGACCTACTTCGCCGAGAGCGACTTCATCGTGCCGAGCTTCGGTGAGGAGATCGGCCTCGTCGGGCTCTTCGCCCTGCTCCTGCTCTACGTGCTGCTCGTCGAGCGCGGCCTGCGCACGGCGATCGGCGCCCGCGACGGCTTCGGCAAGCTGCTCGCCTCCGGCCTGGCCTTCTCGGTGGCCCTTCAGTGCTTCGTCGTCGTGGGCGGCGTCACCCGGGTCATCCCGCTCACCGGCCTGACCATGCCGTTCCTCTCGCAGGGCGGGTCCTCGCTCCTCGCGAACTGGACCCTCGTCGCCCTGCTGCTGCGGATCAGCGACCACGCCCGCCGTCCCGTCCCCGACCCCGAGGTCCCCCACCCCGTGTCCCACGAGCAGACCCAGGTGGTGAAGGTCCGATGAACTCACCGATCCGCCGTCTCTCCTTCGTCGTCGCCTTCCTCTTCGCCTCGCTCCTCGTCTCGACGACGATGATCCAGTTCGTCTACGCCAAGGACCTCAACGCCCGCCCCGACAACCGCCGGACCCTGCTGAGCAGCTACGCCCGCGAGCGCGGCCAGATCCTCGTCGGCGACACCGCCATCGCCAAGTCGGTGCCGGCGGACAACGACTACAAGTGGCTGCGCACCTACCCGCTGGGAGCGGGCTACGCGCACGTCACCGGCTACTACTCCTTCTACGGCGCCGGGGGCGGGCTCGAGCAGGCCGAGAACGGGCTGCTCTCGGGCAGCAGCGACAAGCTGGCCTTCCGCCGGGTCTCCGACTTCTTCACCGGCCGCAAGACCTCCGGCGCCAGCCTCGAGCTGACCCTCGACGACCGGGTGCAGCAGGCAGCGATCGAGGCCCTCGACGGGCGCAAGGGCGCGGCGGTCGCCCTCAACCCCTCGACCGGCGAGATCCTCGCGATGGTGAGCAACCCGTCGTACAACCCGGCCACGCTCTCCGGTCACGACCTCGGCAAGGTCGACGCGGCATACAAGGCTCTCAACGGGGACGAGGACAAGCCGCTCGTCAACCGCACCATCAGCGGCGACCTCTATCCGCCGGGCTCGACCTTCAAGATCGTCACCGCCGCCGCGGCGCTGTCCAGTGGGCGCTTCGCGCCCGACTCGGTGCTGCCCGGGCCGGCCGCGCTCGACCTGCCGCAGACGACGACCGACCTGCCCAACATCGGTGACCGGGCGTGCGGCGACAACGACAGGGTGACCTTCCTGCGGGCCATGGAGATCTCGTGCAACAGCGCGTTCGGCTTCCTCGGGCTCGAGCTCGGCGCCGACGCGCTGCGCGACCAGGCCGCCAAGTTCGGGGTGGGCGACCAGCTGTCGGTCCCGATGCGGGTGACCCCCAGCAGCGTCCCGGCCGAGCTCAACGAGCCGCAGCTCGCCCAGTCGGCCGTGGGTCAGTACGACGTGCGCGTCACGCCGCTGCAGGTCGCGATGTTCAGCGCCGGCGTCGCCAACCGCGGCACCGTGATGAAGCCGCACCTCGTGCGCTCGGTCCTCTCCAGCGACCTCAGCGTCATCGAGCGCTCCGAACCCGAGGAGCTGTCCGAGGCGGTCACGCCCGAGGTGGCCGCGCAGCTGACCGAGATGATGGAGGCCGTCGTCGAGAACGGCAGCGGCGAGCCCGCGCAGGTCGACGGCGTCCGGGTCGCCGGCAAGACCGGCACCGCCGAGACCGACGGTGTCTCGCGGGCGCACGCCTGGTTCACCGGGTTCGCGCCCGCCGACGACCCGCAGATCGCGGTGGCCGTGGTGGTCGAGAACGGTGGCGACCCGGACAGCGAGGCCCGCGGTGGCGGCGCCGTCGGCGGACCGATCGCCAAGGCCATGATCGAGGCAGGGCTGCAGAGGTGACCACGCGATGACGGTGGAGATGCTCCTCGGCGGACGCTACGAGGTGGGCGAGCTGATCGGGCGAGGCGGCATGGCCGAGGTCCACCTCGGCCACGACACCCGCCTCGGGCGCCAGGTCGCCATCAAGATGCTGCGCAGCGACCTCGCGCGCGACCCGTCGTTCATCAAGCGCTTCCGGCGCGAGGCGCAGTCCTCGGCCGGGCTCAACCACGCCTCGATCGTCGCGGTCTACGACTCCGGCGAGGACCAGGTCGTCGACTCCCTGGGCTCGCGGGTGGCCGTGCCCTACATGGTCATGGAGTACGTCGAGGGCCGCACGCTGCGTGAGGTCCTCACCGAGCACGAGCGCATGGGCATCGACCAGGCCTGCCGCGTCACCGAGGGGGTGCTCGACGCCCTCGGCTACAGCCACCGCATGGGCATCGTGCACCGCGACATCAAGCCGGCCAACGTCATGATCTCGGAGGACGGCACGGTCAAGGTCATGGACTTCGGCATCGCCCGCGCGATCGCCGACACCGCCGCGACGATGACGCAGACCCAGGCCGTCATCGGCACGGCGCAGTACCTCTCGCCCGAACAGGCCCAGGGCCAACCCGTCGACGCCCGCTCCGACCTCTACTCCGCCGGCTGCATGCTCTACGAGCTGCTCACCGGCCGGCCGCCGTTCGTCGGTGACAGCCCGGTCTCCATCGCCTACCAGCACGTCGGCGAGCAACCCACCCCGCCGTCGGTTCTTGAGGACACCCTCAGCGAGGAGCTCGACGCGGTCGTCCTCCACGCCCTCACCAAGGACCGCGAGAAGCGTTACCAGGACGCCGAGGCCTTCCGCGCCGACCTCCAGGCCGCACGCCTCGGCCGCCCGGTCAGCCAGTCGGCGATGAGCTCGCTCGCCCTGCTCACCGCCGGAGCGGGCTCGGTGGCCACGTCCGCACCCACCGAGGTGTATGCCGCCCAGACCAGTCCTGACGACGGGTCAGCACCCGTGGCCGCGGCGGGGTCGACGACCTCAACGTTCCCCGCCGTCGGTGACGAGCCTCCTCGGCGGCGCCGCGGCGCCGGCTTCTGGGCACCGGTCGTCATCATGGCGCTGATCGCGCTGGGCCTGCTCGCCTTCGGGGTGCAGCAGTACCTCGAGGTCCGCGCGGAGGCGAGCAAGGTCTCGGTCCCGGTGCTCGAGGGCAAGCCTCGGGCCACCGCCATCGGGCTGCTCCGGGAGGCCGGGCTGCGCTACGTCGAGACCCAGGGGAGCAGCCAGACCGTGCCGGAGGGCTCGGTGGTCTCACAGGACCCCGGGGCCGGCACACGCGTCGACCCGGCCGAGCAGACGGTCCGGATGGTCATCTCCACCGGCCCGACCGCGGTGACCGTGCCCAACCTCGCCGGCCGGACGGTCGCGGAGGCGACCACCATCCTCCGGGAGGCCAAGCTCGCCATCGGCCGCACGGTCAAGGTCAACACCAACGCCCAGCCCAAGGACCGGATCGTCTCGACCACCCCGGCGGTCGGCTCGTCGCAGGCGCCGGGGACGGTCATCAACGTCTCCGTCGCCTCCGGCTCCGTCGAGGTGCCGGTCCTCGAGGGCAAGACCCAGGACGAGGCCTCGGCGGCCCTGCTCGCGATCGGGCTGAAGCCGAAGACGGAGTACCGCCAGACCTCCCGCTCCAGGGAGGGCACCGTCGTCGACCAGGACCCGGAGGACAAGGAGCTCGTCGCGATCGGGTCCGAGGTGACGATCACCGTGGCGCAGCGGCTGCCGCCACCGCCGCCCACCCCGACGCCGGTGACTCCGAGGCCTCCTCGCCCCGTGACGTCGCCGACGCCGACCCCCACGTCGACGCGGACCCCCACGCCGACGCCGACGCCGACGGCCACGCCGCCCAGCCCGACGCCCACCCCCAGCCCCTCCTGACCCCTCGCTATCTCGCCGCCTACTGCACCGTAGGGCGCGTGATCACCCCCCTTCCTGTGCAGTAGGCGGCGCGTGAGGCGGCGGCGCAGAGGCTGCGGGACGGGGTGCGGTGGCCAGCGGACGCCGGATCGCACGCACGTCCGGCCGCGGGCGGCGCTGGGCCACGGCATACGTGTCCTCGATCCGGCGCAGCACCGCGACCGGGTCGCTGCGGATGCTCGACGGGGTCACGCCCACCACCACCACGCCCGCAGCCACCAGGTCGCCGTCGCGCTCGATCGTCCGGACGAACTGGTCGCCATCGGCATGGAACTGCCGTGAATGCACCATCACCGCCATCGCCACATCGTCGAGCCACAGGTCGGGACTGACCAGCGCCTGCCCGCTGGCGTCGACGAGCCGCGGGTTGGGAAGGGTTCGGGCAGCAGCGCCGAGGAGTCGACGAGGCTCAGCACCTCGGCCTCGGGCACCGACCACACGCCGAGTCCGGCCGTCTCGAGCGCTGGCAGCACGGTGGCGACGTCGCGGGTCCGCAGCCGGTAGCACCACTCCGCCAGCTCGTCGACCGTCGTGAGGTTGCGCTGCACCGCCTCGACGAGGAGCGCCGTCCGGCTCCGAGCACTGCGCTCCGCCACGGCCGCATCGACGCAGGCACGTGCGACCGAGGAGATCCGCAGGCCGCCCCGCACCACCTCCGCGGAGTCCTCGAGCAGGCTGCGCCGGATGCTGACGAACCCGCGGACGCGGGAGGCCTGCGAGCCCGGGACGACGACGTGGATCCGGCCGCCTTCCTCGGCGTTGCCCAGACCGTGGAGGCGTGCGGCGGTGGCACCGGCCAGCGCAGCCGATGACCCGGCACACAGCAGTGAAGCCATGCGCCGCTGGTGCTCGCTGCTCAGGGTCGACTCGATGACATAGGTGCACGGCAGGACCACCCGCCAGGTGCGGCCGGCGTTCCAGCGGATCGCGTCCTTCGACACTCCGTGCGACAGGAGCTGGCGGCGGGTGGCGACGCCGGACTGGGTCCTCAGCAGGGCGGTCAGGCTCTCGGGAAGCTCCTTCATCACGCCACGTTCGGCGATGGGCCGGCCGGTCGCCCAGCCGAGGGAGCCGATCTGTGGACGGAGCGGGGCCAAGGCGCCACCTGTGGACGACCCTCCCCCACGTGCTACTGCACAAGAAGCGGGCTGATCGTCCGCTTCGGTTCAAGCGGTCAGGGAAACACCTCGATCTGGAGGTGTGATGAAGATGAAGCCACGGT
>NZ_JBMBWH010000008.1:0-186226 GCF_048606435.1 Knoellia terrae
GGAGGTCTTCGTCATCGTCCAGCCGACCCGCCGTACCTAACGTCCGTGGTCAGAACACCTAGGGCGGCGTGCCCTGCCGCGCGCCGACTCCCACGCATCTGGGGCGACTGCCGCGAGCTCGCGCCGCTCCTCCCGCGGAAGCCCCCGCTCCAGCCCGTCCTTCCTGCGCCCGGACGAGGGCGGCGGCCGGCTCACCCTGTCGGGTGGGCCGGCCGCCGCTCAGTGCTGGCGTATGCCGTGTGCGCGCCTCAGCGCTTGGCGTTCGCCTCGAGGTGGTCGTGGTGGGTGAGCGACTCCTCGACGGCCTCGCCGGGGGCGGTGACCGCACCCGAGTCGGGCGCCGAGGCGTCGAGCTCGGACACGGGCTCACCCTCGTCGTCGCCGCCACCGATGGCGAGGTCGCGACGCTTGGAGATCGCCACGGCCGTCACCACGATGACGAGGCCGACGGCCGCGATGCCGTAGCGCAGCGGCGCGCTCTCGCTCTCGCCGATGGTGAGCATGACGATCGCCGGGGCGATGAGCACCGCCACGAGGTTCATGACCTTGATGAGCGGGTTGATGGCCGGCCCGGCGGTGTCCTTGAACGGGTCGCCCACGGTGTCACCGATGACGGTGGCCTCGTGCGCCGCACTGCCCTTGCCGCCGTGGTTGCCGTCCTCGACGATCTTCTTCGCGTTGTCCCAGGCGCCGCCCGAGTTCGCGAGGAAGACGGCCATGAGGCAGCCGGTGCCGATCGCGCCGGCGAGGAAGCCGGCCAGGGCTCCGATGCCGAGGCCGAAGCCGATGATGACCGGGCTCAGGGCCGCGAGCAGACCGGGGGTGGTGAGCTCGCGCAGGGAGTCCTTGGTGCAGATGTCGACGACCTTGCCGTACTCGGGCTTGGTCGTGCCCTCCATGATCCCGGGGATCTCGCGGAACTGGCGACGCACCTCGAACACGATGGCGCCGGCCGCGCGGGTCACCGCGTTGATGGCCAGGCCCGAGAAGAGGAACACGACGGCCGCACCGAGCAGGAGCCCGACGAGCGTGGACGGGTTGGTCACGATGCCCGCGGCGTCCTGGATCACCTTGTTGCCCGCCGCGATCTGGTCCTGGTTGAGCGCGCTGGCGTCGATCTCGCCGATCGCCGTCTGCCAGGCGTCCGTGTAGGAGCCGAAGAGTGCGGTCGCCGCGAGGACGGCCGTCGCGATCGCGATGCCCTTGGTGATGGCCTTGGTCGTGTTGCCGACCGCGTCGAGCTCGGTGAGGATCTGCGCGGCCTCCGCGTCGACGTCGCCCGACATCTCGGCGATGCCCTGGGCGTTGTCGGAGACCGGGCCGAACGTGTCCATGGCGACGATGACGCCGACGGTCGTGAGGAGTCCACAACCGGCGAGGGCGATGAAGAACAGGGACAGCGCGACGGAACCGCCACCGAGCAGGAAGGCACCGTAGACCGCGGCACCGATGACCGTGGCCGTGTAGACGGCCGACTCGAAGCCGACCCCGATGCCCGAGAGCACCACCGTGGCGGCACCGGTGAGCGACGTGCGCGCGACGTCCTTGGTCGGGCGCTTGTCGGTGCCGGTGAAGTAGCCGGTGAGCCAGAGGATGATCGCCGCGAGGACGATGCCGAGGACCACCGCGAAGATGGCGCCGAGTCGCGGGTTGCCCTCCAGCTCCGCGATGGGTGTCCCACCCTGGAACTGGACGATGGCCTGGTCACGCGACTCGAGCTCGCCGTAGGTCGCGGGCAGGTAGAACCAGGCAGCGATCGAGGAGAGCACGGCGGCGATGGCAGCCGAGATGTAGAAGCCCTGATTGATGGCGTCGAGCGCGCTCTGGGTGCCCCGCGCCTTGGTGATGAAGACGCCGATGAGGGCGGTGATCGCACCGATGGCCGGGACGAGGAGCGGGAAGACCAGGCCGTAGGAACCGAAGGCCACGGAGCCGAGGATGAGCGCGGCGACGAGCATGACGGCATACGACTCGAAGAGGTCTGCTGCCATGCCGGCGCAGTCCCCGACGTTGTCGCCGACGTTGTCGGCGATCGTCGCGGCATTGCGTGGGTCGTCCTCGGGGATGCCGGCCTCGACCTTGCCGACGAGGTCAGCACCGACGTCAGCCGCCTTGGTGAAGATGCCACCGCCGACGCGCATGAACATCGCGAGGAGGGCGGCGCCGAAGCCGAAGCCCTCGAGCACCTTCGGCGCCTCGCCCTTGTAGAGCAGGACCACGACGGAGGCACCGAGCAGGCCCAGTCCGACGGTCGCCATGCCGACGGTTCCACCCGTGCGGAAGGCGATGCGCATGCCCTCGTCGCGGCCGTTCTCACCGCGCGAGGCGGCGGCGACGCGGACGTTGGCCTTGGTGGCCAGCTTCATGCCCAGGTAGCCGATCCCCGCGGAGAAGACCGCTCCGACGATGAAGAAGCCGGAACGACCCAGCTTGACGTTCCAGTCGGGCGCGGGCAGGAGGAGCAGCAGCCCGAAGACGAGCACGACGAAGATGGCGAGCGTCTTGAACTGACGCGTGAGGTACGCCTGGGCCCCCTCTTCGACGGCAGCGCCGATCTCGCGCATCTTGTCAGTACCGGTGTCCGCACGCAGGACCTGCTGCCGGAAGACGAAACCCATGGCGAGGGCGATCACGGCGATGACCGCGACCCCCACGACGAGCGTGACGTTCGTTCCGGTGAGGTCCAGCGTGGAACTCGCCTCGGCTGGTGCGAGCGCGAGTGCAGCCATTCCATCCTCCTTGACGGGTGTGCGTCGTCACGGCCCGGAGGTCGATTCCCACGGGCAGACGCAGCGTGGACCTTACCCGGTGACTCAGGTCACACACAGCCATCACCCCCCGGTGTGACTGCTCTCACGCCGTCGCGCACGCCCTCGAAGGGCTGCCGTCAGGCGGTGACGTCGGGCTCGGCGAGCTCGGCGCCGGCAGCCGCGATGGCGGAGTCGACGCTGTCGTGGACCGGGAGGACCTTGTCGAGGCCGGTGATCGCGAACAGCCGCAGGATGCGCTCGTTGGTGCACACGACGCTGAGCCAGCCGCCCACCTTGCGCACGACCTTGAGGCGGCCGACGAGCACACCGAGACCCGTGGAGTCGATGAACCCGACGTCCTCGAGGTCGATGACGAGGGCCGTCTGGCCCTCAGCGATCCGGTCCTCGAGGGCGGACCTCAGCTGTGGCGCGGTGTACACGTCCACCTCACCGGAGACGGTCACGACGACGACGTCGTCGCGCTCGCTCGTCGACACTGTCAGCTTCACAGCAGCGGGCTCCTCGCTCTTCTCATGAGTGCTCAGCGCGCCTTCTGGTGGCGAACCGCCGGGCACGGGTGCGAGGACCGCTGTCACCGCACGGCACTACCGTAACGCCCGTGTCATCCTCCGCCGAGCCGACCGAGATTTTGGCCGCCCTCGCGGCCGGGGATCGCGCCGCCCGGCTGCGCCATGTCGAGCGGCTCCCCGCCCGTCGCGCGCGGGTGTCGGAGTGGCCGGACTGGGTGGCACCACCCCTGCTCGCCAGCCTGACCGGAAGCGGCATCGAGCGTCCGTGGTCGCACCAGAGGGAGGCGATGGACCTCGCCCACCGGGGCTCGCACGTCGTCCTGTCGACCGGCACCGCCTCGGGCAAGTCGCTCGGCTACCTCGTGCCGGCGCTCTCCGACGTGCTCGACGGCCTCGAGGCGCCCACCGGCCGCGGGGCGAGCGTCCTCTACCTCGCCCCGACCAAGGCCCTCGCCGCCGACCAGCTCACCCGGATCGAGTCCCTCGCGATCCCGGGCGTGCGGGCCGCGACCTACGACGGCGACACCCCGCCCGACGAGCGGCGGTGGATCCGGGAGCACGCCAACGTCGTCCTCACCAACCCCGACCTGCTGCACCACTCGCTCCTGCCGGGCCACCAGCACTGGGGTCCCTTCCTGCGCTCGCTGCGCTACGTCGTGGTCGACGAGTGCCACATCTACCGCGGGGTCTTCGGGTCGCACGTCTCCTCGGTGCTGCGCCGGCTGCGCCGCGTGGCCCGCCGCTACCGCTCCGAGCCCACGTTCGTCCTCGCCTCCGCGACCGTGAGCCAGCCGGCGTCGCACGCCGCCCGCCTGATCGGTATGCCGGTCACCGCCGTCGAGACCGACGGCTCACCTCGCGAGGCCCTCACCTTCGCCCTCTGGGAGCCGCCCATGGTCGACGACACCCGGCGCTCGGCGACGACGGAGGCGGCGGAGCTGCTCGCCGACCTCGTCGAGGCGGACGTCCAGACCCTCGCGTTCGCCCGCAGTCGCGCGGGCGTCGAGGCCCTGGCCTCCTCCGCGAGACGGCGACTCGGTCAGGTCGGGGGCACGCCGGGGGCGACGGTCGCGGCATACCGGGGTGGCTACCTGCCGCAGGAGCGGCGCGAGCTCGAGCGCGCGCTGCGCGAGGGCGAGCTGCGCGGGCTCGCGGCGACCAACGCCCTCGAGCTCGGTGTCGACATCACCGGCCTCGACGCGGTGCTGCTCGCCGGGTGGCCTGGGCGTCGGGCCAACCTCTGGCAGCAGGCCGGGCGTGCGGGGCGGTCCGGGCGGGAGTCTCTCGCGGTGTTCATCGCGGCCGACGATCCGCTGGACACCTACCTGCTCGAGCACCCCGAGGCGATCTTCGGCGCCCCCGTCGAGTCGACCGTGATGGATCCCGCCAACCCGCACGTGCTCGCGCCGCACCTCGCGGCCGCCGCGCACGAGCTGCCGCTCACCGAGGACGACCTGCCCATGTTCGGGACCAGCGCCCGCGGGGTCGTCGACCTGCTCGTCGCCCGGGGCATCCTGCGACGCCGCCCGGCCGGCTGGTTCTGGGCCCGTGACGACCGCCCCGGTGACCACCTCAACCTGCGCGGGACCACCGAGGTCGTCTCGATCGTCGAGCGGCGCAGCGGTCGGGTGCTCGGCACCATCGACGAGGCCTCCGCCCACTCGCAGGTCCACACCGGGGCCGTCCACGTGCACCAGGGCGACCCGTTCGTCGTCACCGACCTCGACCTCGAGCAGTCGGTGGCCACGGTCGTCCGGGGCGACCCGGGCTGGAGCACCTCCTCGCAGTCACGAGGGTCGTTCGAGATCCTCGGCGCCCAGCGGACGTCCCGGTGGGGCGAGATCGACGTCTGCTTCGGCTCGGTGCGGGTCACGACGCAGGTCGTCTCGTTCCTGCGGCGGCTGCCGTCGGGTGAGGTGCTCGGCACCCATCCGCTCGACCTGCCCGAGCGCTCGCTCGTCACCCGCGGGGTGTGGTGGACCATGCCCCTGGACCTGCTCGAGGAGGCCGGGATCGACGAGGCGCAGGTGCCCGGCGCCGCGCACGCAGCCGAGCACGCGGCGATCGGCATGCTGCCGCTCGTGGCCACGTCCGACCGGTGGGACGTCGGTGGGGTGTCCACCGACCAGCACCCCGACACGGGGCTGCCGACGATCCTCATCTACGACGGTTATCCGGGCGGGGCAGGCTTCGCCGAGCGGGCCCACGCGTCCTTCGGCGAGTGGATCGAGGCGACGCGCGACGCGATCGCGAGGTGCCGGTGCGAGCGGGGATGCCCCTCGTGCGTGCAGTCGCCCAAGTGCGGCAACGGCAACGAGCCGCTCGACAAGGACAGGGCCGTCCGGCTGCTCGACATCGTCCTCATGTCTCGACCGTCGTGATCGAACACGCCTCCTGAACAGGCCCGACGACGGATTTTCAGGCTAGCCTCCAAGGCGTGATCATCCTCGGCCTCATCCTCGTCCTGCTCGCGATCCTCGCGGGCATCCTGCTGTTCCAGGGCACCGCCGCCCTCACCGACGGGGTGGACATCGACATCCTCAACGGGACGATCAGCCTGCCCCCGCTGGCGCTGCTGTTGACCGGTGCGGCCGTCATCAGCATCTTCTGGCTGGGCTGGGCGCTGATGAGCTCCGGCATCAAGCGCGGCCGACGCCGGCGTCGTCAGGCCAAGGAGGAGGCGGCCCTCGTCGAGCAGCGCCGCGTCGAGGACGAGCGCCGCATGCAGGACGAGTTCGCCCAGCGCGAGCGGACCCTCGCCGAGGAGCGTCGGCGCCATGAGCAGGAGACCTCAGCGCTGCGCCGCGACGCCGACGAGCGCGTCGAGGAGCAGCACCTCTCCACCGAGGAGGCGCGACGCCGCGCGGAGATCGCGGAGAACGACCTGCGCAACCGCCCCGACGGTCGCCCCGACACCCGGGCCTGACTCTGGGCTCGACATCCGGCCGGAGTCTGGGCTCGACATCCGACCGCAGTCTGCGTTCGACCCAGCGCCTCTGCGTTCGACGGTGACCCGACCTAGGGGTCGGCCGGTCCGGCCACGGCGGATGCCATGGCATCGTCAGGCAGACCCGGCCAGCTGAGGGCCACGCCGGTGACCACGTGGACTCGCACCCTCTCACCGCCCGCCGCCTCACAGCCGGCGAGCCGAGCTCCGTTGCGACGCGCCATCACGCCGGCCGGCGTGCAGGGGTCTGCGATGCCTGACTGCACCGCCGACGCCGCGGCAAGTGCCGACAGGTCGGCCGCCGCCCGCGCTCGATGCGCTGCCGCGGAGGCCGCCCCCAGGTGCAGGGCGGCGGCTGTCAGGACCAAGACGACTCCCATCCCGCCGACCGTGAGCACCGTCCCGGAGCCGAGTTCGGGACGGGCCCTCGGTGCGTCGTGACGACGAGCTGGCGCGCTCACGAGGGAGACTCCGCCACCGCGTGGGCCACCGCGTGTGGGCGAGCCGTCACGCCGAGCAGTCGGACGAGCCCGGGCGCTTCGGCGGAGACCTCGACACGGATCTGCCCGCCTGAGCCACCCAGGACGACACGGGCGCCGGGAGGGGACTGACGAGCCACCTCGAGACGCACCTGTTCGGCCGTCTCACCCCGGGCAAGCAGTCTGGCGCCCACCCGGGCTGCGTCGACGCACCGCACCTCGTCCGCGACCATCGAGACCGCGCTGAGGCCGATGGCCACGACGGCGAGGAGCGCCGGCAAAGCGACGGCGATCTCTGCCGTCACCATTCCGCCGTCGGCACCGCCTCGCCTGCGGGGCGGTGCCGACGGCCGGGACGCATCGGACCGAGTGGTGCCACCCGGGGGCTCGCCACGCCGGGATCGAGGGCGGTGGGCAGGGGCGGAGAGCCGGCAGGGGACCGACTCCCCTGGGCTCACGAGCCGGTGCCGAGGGCCGCGGTGATCACCTTGGCCAGGGCCGACTTCACCGGTCCCGACCGGACGACGGCCATGAGGACCGCGGCGAACGCGCATGCGGCCAGGGTGCCCACGGCATACTCCGCCGTGGTCATCCCCGCCTCGGCGGACTGCTTGAGTCGCGCCATCCGGCGCGAGAGACGTTGTGTCACAGGTGTGCTCCTCGATCGGTGCAGGGCCTCTCCCTGCCTGGATCGAGTCCACCGGAACGAGTCATGCGTCGCCAGCCCGAGACCGGTCCGCTGTGGACGAGGGAAACGCCGTCGGGCACCTGTGCACGACGGGAGGAGCGTCAGCGCGCCTCGGCGATTGCCACGAAGTTGGACACTCGGTGGCCGTCGGCCCTGAACCCGTCGTCGTCGTCGCACGTGATGAGCGCGATGCGCTTGACGGAGCGGTTGGAGCCCCACACCGCCGCGTCGCGGCTCACGGCCTGCTTGGTCGCCACCCGGGTGGCCGTGACGGTGTACACGACGCGCTTGCCGTTGGCGTCGAACACCGTGATCTTGGCCCCGCGACGGAGGTTCTGGAGATTGTAGAAGACGTCCGCGCGACGGCCGTTGACCACGTGCCCCGCGATGACGGCGGTGCCGACTTCTCCGGGCCGAACACGGTTGTAGCCACGGATCCACGCCACGCTTCCCGCTGGCGGGTTGACCACACCATCGACGGCCGAGATCCGTCGCATCGACCTGTTGACGCCGATCGCGGGCACGGAGATGGACATCGGCGCACCCGTGACGGCCTTGGGAGGACTCGTCCTGCGAGGCGCTGGGGGCGACGGCTTGCGGGTGGGCGACGGTGTGCGTGTCGGCGCCTTCTGCGCAACCTTGGTCGGCGACGGCTTGACCGAGGGCGACGGTTTCGGCTTCGGCGTGGTCGGCGTGGGCGTCGGAGTGGCCGTCACGGTCGGCGACGGGGACGACGAGGGGGACGAGGACAGGGCGACCGGAGGGGTGGTCGACCGCGCCTCGTCCCTCCCGCCGCCACAGCCCTGGACGAGCAGTGTCGTCCCGGCGACCGCGAGGGCCATCCCGAAGGACGCCACCCTGCGTCGGGGCGTCGAGACGCGGGCGGCGCCTGCCGGCGCCGCCCGCCTCTGCGAGTGCTTACCCATGGTGACCGGGATCAGCTGTCGGTTGCCGACGGATCAGTGCTGGCCCTTGCGGCGCATCGCACCGGCGGTGATTCCGAGGCCGGCCAGGAGCGCAGCGCCACCGAGGATGGTCGGCAGGGAGCTGCCGCCGGACTCGGGGATGTCGGTCTCGACGACCGGACCGGTCGGGCCGGGGGGCGTGCTGGTGCCGGGGGTCGACGTGGTGGGCGTGGACGTCGGCGTCTCCTTCTCGCCGGTGCAGGCGATGATGTGGGAGATCTCCTTCTCGTCCTCGGTCATGAGGGTGTCACCCTCCTCGACATCCCACGTGATCGTGTGGGGGCCGCCGTCGCTGCTCTGGTCCGAGCCGGCCTTCAGCGCCACCAGCGCGTAGTCGGCGTCGCTGGTCCAGGTGTCGCCCTCCCAGCCCTCCGTGATCTTCTTGCAAACGACGTCCGAGTAGCCGTGGGCCTCGACGTAGTCGACCCAGTTCTCAGCCTGGTTGGCAGCGCTGTCGCTCGGCGGGTCGATGTGGTCGGCGAAGGCGGTCGTCGCGAGTCCGAGGCTCATCAGGCCGGCGACACCGGTGGCCGCCACCCCACGGCTGATCCTTGTCATGGTGCTCATGCAGTACTCCCTCGTCATGCTGGCCGGGTACGGTCAGCGCTGATGTCGCCCCGGCCGAGTGCGGTCGAGGTCAGTGAGCAGCGGTCCCGCCGTGCTGCTTCCGTTTCCCGAACGTAACCTGCATCACGGACGCCAAAACCCTTGTGGCAGTGGATCATTCGAAATGCCCAGCCTGGGCTAGCACGCATGGCAACAACGGTCACCCCGCGGTGTTCATTCGGGCTATAGGGGGTGGCTCAACCAGCACTCAGCGCCGAGCGAGCGAGATGGAGGACGACCGGTACCACCGTCGTGGCGGCGAACCCGGGGAGGAAGCACAGGCCCAGCGGCAGGACGAGCAGCACCCCGGCGCGCTGGACCGCAGCCTCGACCCTCGAGGCCTCCTGACGCCTCATCCGCCCGGCGGCCGCCAGCACCACGCCGCCCGGTGCCGCCCCGGACCTCTCGGCCGCCACCCACGCCAGGGCAGCCGGTCGCCAGGCCTGGTCGACGTATGACCACGCGGTGGCAGCGTCCTGACCCCACCGGTGGGCACTCGCGACGACCCGCAGCTGGTGACCGACCGGTCCGGGCACCATGTCCGCGACGGCCTCGAGGGCTTCGACCGGCGCCAGCCCAGAACGCAGGGCGAGGGCGACGAGGACCAGGGCGTCCGCTGCGGCATCCACGGTGGCGGGACCGGGGACCCCCGGATCCTTGGCGCGGTTGCCCTCGCCTCCCGCCCGCAGCGAGGGCGACCGTGGGGGCGATGGCCGGGCCGGAGGCCACAGCAGGACTGCTCCGAGGACGAGAGCGACCGCCACCACCAGCGTCACGGCAGGACCGATGGCCGCAGGGCCCGCCCGAGCAACCGCCTCGACCACGCCCATCCCGAGGCGGTGAGGCAGAGACCGACGAGGCCGGCGGTCACCGCGGCACTGGTGCCGTAGACCGCCGAGACCGGCAGGCCGAGCAGGATCGCGACGAGCGGTCCCGTGAGGGGCAGCAGGGTGAGCAGCCACATGGACGCCCGCGGACCGGCCGCGAGCACGGTCCGACGCTCCTCACTCGCGCTGCGCTCCCGCAGCACCTCGGCCGTCAGCCGGGCCGCGGGTGCCGCGGCCGCACCCAGCTCCTCGGACAGCTGCCACGCAGCGGCGAGGAAGGCCAGGTCCCGGTCGTCGGACGCGACCTGCGTCAGGGCCTCACCGAGCAGCCCGCCCTCGGACTCCGTCTCGGCCAGCACCTCGCCGAGACGTCCCATCTGCGTCGACGTGGTGGCTCCGACGGCACAGGCCAACCGGGCCGACTCCCCGGGTGGCAGACCGGCGTCGAGCCCGACCGCCGACAGCTCCGCGAACTCGGCCACCCACCCCCGGTCAGCCCTCCGGACGTGCACCTCCGTCGACCAGAGACGTCGAAAGCCGGCGCGCAGGCCGCCCGGCAGCTCGCCGCCCCCGGCCCGGGCCGGACGCAGCACCGGGCGCGCCGGGCGACTCCGGGGCCAGAGGAGCACGGCCATCGAAATGAGCAGCGCGAGCACCGTCGTCATGCGAGTGACGAGGGGCACCCGGCAGCGGGGAGGACCGGCTCCGGTGGGCCTCCCCGCTGCTCGGCACCGACCCCACGACGACGCAGGAGGTCGTCGAGACGGGCATCTCCCGGACCCGTCCGCACGTCGTCCAGGTCCACGCCGGCGTCCCCCGGGGATCCGTCAGGACGGGTCGCGAGACCGTCGCCGACGACCTTGGCCTCGTCGACGACGACCTCCGATCCGGCCCAGCGCGTCACCCCGACCGCGCGCACGTAGCGCGTCGGGCCCGACCGGGCGACGTCGAGGACGACCTGCACCGCGCCCCTGAGCTGCGCGTGCACCGCCTCCCGGCCCAGACCGGCCAACGCGCCCAGCGCCTCGAGACGCGCAGGGGTCTCGTCGATCCCGTTGGCGTGCAACGTCCCGGCACCGCCGTCGTGTCCGGTGTTGAGGGCGGCCAGGAGCTCACGCACCTCCGCTCCCCTGACCTCGCCCACGACCAGGCGGTCCGGACGCATGCGCAGCGCCTGCCGCACCAGGTCGACCATCGTCACGGCTCCGGCTCCCTCCACGTTGGGCGTGCGGCCCTGGAGGCGGACGACGTGCGCGTGGTGCGGCGCCAGCTCACGCACGTCCTCGACCACGACGAGCCGCTCGCGCGGCCCGCACTCGGCCAAGAGGGCACCCAGCACGGTGGTCTTGCCCGCCCCCGTCCCTCCGACGACGAGGAAGGACAAGCGCGCGGCCACGACGCGGCGCAGCACCTCGGCCATCTCGTCACCGACCGCACCGAGGTCCCTTAGCCCGTCGACGCCCACGGGTTGGCGCCGCGGCACGCGCAGGCTGAGGTGCGTCCCCGCCTCGGCCACGGGCGGCAGGACCGCGTGCAGCCGCACTCGTCCGGGCAGCACGCCGTCGACCCACGGCTGTGCGTCGTCCAGGCGTCGCCGCGACAGCCCGGCCAGCCTCACCGCGAGGGCCCGCGCACCGGCGGCATCCATCGCCATGCCCGTGTCCTCGAGGCCCTCACCTCGGTCGACCCACACCCGACCGTCTCCGTTGACGAGCACGTCGGTGACGTCGGGGCGCGCGACCCACGGGGTGAGCGGGCCGAGGCCCACCACCTGGTCGCTGAGCCGCCGGCCCTCGGTGGCTGCGCCGTCGGCGCCGAGCTGGACGACGTCGGTCAGGTCGGCGATCAGGCTCGCGTCCGGTGCGCGACCGGACCGGATGACCTCGTCCACGGAGCCGGGACGGGCCACGCCGCGACCGCTCACGCCACCCCCTCCGACAGGGCGTCGACCAGGTCGAGGGCCACCCGGTCCGCGACGTCCCGGAGCGGGCCCCGCCCGCCGGGCCACTCGCCGCGCTCACCGTCGCGACGCACCCGGGGATCGGTGCGCACGTGCGCCAGGTGCCTCACCGCCAGCTGGTCGAGCACCTCGTCGAGGTCGGAGGGCAGCGCACTGTCCGACCGCGTCACGAGACCCACGGCAGCGTCCCCGAGCGCGCCCAGGGTGACGCCTGCGTCGGCGAGCTGCCTTGCCGAGACCCCGGCCACCACGTGAGTCGCAGCGGCTCCGGCGAGCAGGTCGGGCTCGACGACCGACCGGGCCGGGAGGTCGAGGACGACAGGAACCAGCCCGCGCACCGACGCCAGGACGTCATCCACGACCGCTGTCGTCACCGAGGCACCGTGTCCGCCTGCCGACAGCACCGGGACCTCGCCCTGCGGAAGCGCAGCGAGCAGCCGCTCGCAGGGCGTCCTCCCGCGCAGCCGGGCCAGGTCCGGCCATCTCAGCCCCGGCACGTGCTCGATGCCGCACGTCATGTCCAGCCCACCTCCGCGGAGGTCGCCGTCGACCAGCAGGCACTCGCCGAGGTGCAGGGACAGACGTCGCGCCAGTGCGGCCGACCAGGTCGACGCACCGAGGCCACCGCTGGCTCCGAGGACGATGATGAAGGGTGAGGAGAGGGACGCCATGCGGACGAGGCTGCCGCCGGGCACGGTCATCGACCAGCACTCGCGAGGAGATCTGTGGACGGCAGGGACGGCAGACGACCGCTGTGGAGGACGCCCTCACCGACCTGCCGAGGAAAGGCGACGGCCCCGGTCGGGGGGATGACCGGGGCCGTCGGACGGGCCAGGCTCCGGGGGGGAGGAGCCGGACCGCCCTTCGCTACGACCCCGAAGGGGAGCGATGGCTCCATCGTTGCTCATCGATCCGATGGCCGCAACCAAAACGCGGATAACTGCCCAAAACTGGTCATTTCGGGTGTTGCAGAACGATGAGGCCCCCCGAAAGAGGCCTCATCCGCCGCGAGCGAGCAGGGCGACCAAGCGTGCATTTCCTCGCCGTCGTATCGGGTCGAGCCCGAACAGACCGGTCCATTAGTGGACTGCCCGCGCGTGGGTACCCGTTGCGTCCCGCGGTTGTTCTTAGTCGGCCGGTTCCCGGCAGGGCCTGTCCGATGGGTCATGTGTACTCCCGTCAGAAGGGGAGGACAAGACTTGACAGAACGCTCAGGTGAGGCGTCCGGCGAGCACCGCGTCGGCGATCCGCTGCCCCTCGTCCGCACCGGCCACGATCGCGTCGCAGCAGTGCGTCACCCAGAGGCCGACTCCCGCCACGTCACCGCGGGTGTATGCCGTCAGCCCGCCGAGGTAGGCCGGCCCACCTCCCGTGCCGTGCCCAGCCTCGGTCACCGCGACCCCGGTCGGGTCGAGCCCACCGGCCTGGATGACGGCTCGTTCGGCCGCCCGGGCGACGACGCCGTTGCCGCGGGTGAACGGGCGGGCCGTGACGATCTCCGCGTGGACCAGTGCGGCGACCACGGGCACGGGCAGGGCACGGGTGTGGGCGAGCACGGCGACGACGCGCTGCAGCCGCGCTCGTGCTTCCGCTGCCGGGGGGGCCGCGCCGATCTCGACGAACTCGCGGCAGTCCTCCCCGTCGAGCCTGGGCCGGCCCAGCTCGGAGTCGGGCACCTGTCCCGCTGCCGCGGCGGTGTGCAGCCGGGCCAGGGCCTGCATCGGCGCGGTGAGCACGACCGGGCCGAGCCGCTCGGTCTCTGCGGTCGCCGCGATGACGCCCCGCATGACCTGCTCGACAGGGTCCGGGTCCTCGTGCCACGTGACCGCACCCCGCATGAGGTCGCGGACGATGTCGACGGACAGCCGGGCCCCGTCGAGCTCGCCGCTCGCCCAGGCGCCGCGCACCCGCGACTCCGCGGCAGCCTCGGGGATGCGACGGCGGAGGGCGTTGTGCCACCGCAGGCTGGTGCACGCCTCCCGGGCGGCGTCGATCTTCTCGGCCACGCCGGGCAGCTCGGCGAGCGCCGTGACGGCGGAGGTGATCTGTGCTGCGGTGTCGGCCACGGTGGTGCGGCTCACGACGCGACAGGCGCGGATGGCATACGGACTCCGGCGAGCTGGCGCGACTGCGCCACCACGCGGTCGCGGGAGTCCCAGATCGTCGCGTCCTCCTCGAAGAGGCCACCGACGACGTTGCGGGTCGTGATCCGCATCCGCAGCCAGCCGGGTGCCGGGCGCGAGCGCACGTGCCCCGAGAAGGCGATCGTCGGCGCCCAGCCGAGGGCACCGAACGTGAAGGTGACGGGCGGCATCGCGTCGAGGAAGAACGGCAGCGCGGTCGTGTCCGGCTCCCGGCCGTCGGCGAACCGGATCCAGGCGCGCATCTCGCCGTCATGGGCCGGCTGGCCCAGGGCCCAGCCGACGGTCGCCGGGTCGATGCGCAGGTCGAGGCGGTCCAGGATGGTGATCTGCTCGGCGAAGCCCCCTCGGACGGCGGGCGCGCAGGACTCCGGGTCGGGCAGCTCCGGCGGCGGGTCCGCGAGGTGGACCGGCTCGCTGTGGACGTCGAGGTCGGCGAACGTCGCGGTGTGCCGGACGCAGACGACGCCGCTCTGCGACAGCGCCACCTCCGACGTCGAGAAGGACCGGCCGGCGCGCAGGACCTCGGTGGCGACCTCCACCGGGCCCGGCTGGACCGCCGCGAGGAAGGTCGTGCTGAACGCCACCGGGTCGGTGTGCGCGTCGACCGCACCGGTTGCCTCGATGGCGGCCCGGGTCGCGAGCGACATCAGGGCGCCGCCGTTGACGGCCGCTCCCACCACCCAGCCCGTGGAGATGTCCGCTCGGCCGTCCTCGATGCGCACCAGGTCGTCGAACTCCGTCATCCCGCGAGCGTATGCCGGGGGGATGCGTGCATGCCGAGCGGTGTGGCGCAACGCGCCCCTAGGGTGACGGCCATGGTGTCCTCGCTGCACTGGCCGACGGCGGTCGTGGTCCTCGCCGCGGTGCTGCTCGGGGGCCTCGTCCGTTGGGTCGCACGGCGAGGTCGGCGACGCGGGTTCCTGTCGACGGTCGACCGGGTGACCTACCAGACCCTGCACACGGCATCGCTGGCCTCGCGCCACCTCAGTGACGGGCTGACCCCCGACGCGGCCGACAAGGCGGGGCGGCACCTGCTGTCCATCCTCGGCGCGCGGGCCGTCGCGATCTGCGACGCGGCTGGGCTGCTCGGCTGGACCGGACCCGGCGAGCACCACGGCCCGGACGCCCACGCCCACGCCTCAGCGACCCGCACGTCGGGGACGACCTCGGTGCTCGGCGCCGACGTCGTCACCTGCTCCGACCCCGACTGCCCGATCAGGTCGGCCGTCATCTCGCCACTGCTGGCGGAGGGCAAGGTCGTCGGGACCCTCACGGCCTACGCGCCGGCGGCATCGGCCGGCCTGGCGCGGGCGACGGGAGAGCTGGCCCGCTGGGTCTCGGCCGAGCTCGACGTCGCCGAGCTGGGCCGCACCCGGACGCGCGCGATGGAGGCGGAGCTGAGGGCGCTGCGGGCGCAGATCAGCCCGCACTTCATCTTCAACTCCCTCGGGGCCATCGCCTCGTTCGTGCGCACCGACCCGGAGCGGGCACGTGAGCTGCTGCTGGAGTTCGCGGACTTCACCCGCTACGCCCTGAGGCGCGGCGGGACGTTCACGACGCTGGCCGAGGAGCTGCGCAACGTCGAGCGCTACCTCGTGCTCGAGCAGGCGAGGTTCGGCGAGCGGCTGCAGATCTCCCTGCTCATCGCTCCCGAGGTGCTGCCGGTGCGCGTCCCCTACCTCGCGGTCCAGCCGCTGGTGGAGAACGCCGTGAGGCACGGGCTCGCCGGCAAGGAGGGTGTCGGGCACGTGACCATCACGGCCTCCGACCAGGGCGGCATGGCCGAGATCTCCATCGACGACGACGGCGTCGGCTCGGACCCGGACCAGGTGCAGCGCGTCCTCGACGGGCAGTCCACGGCGGACTCCGTGGGCCTGGGGAACGTCGACGCGCGACTGCGCCAGGTCTACGGCGACGAGTTCGGGCTCGTCGTCGAGACAGCGGTGGGTGCCGGAACCCGGGTGAGCTTCCGCGTGCCGAAGTTCTCACCCGCGGTCCACGACGACTGACGCCGTATCCTCGACCGCATGGCCAGTGACGGCTCCCTGAGGGCCCTTGTCGTCGACGACGAGCTCCCCGCCCTCTCGGAGGTCCGTTTCCTGCTGAGCCAGGACCAGCGGGTCGGTGAGGTGCTCACGGCGACGAACGGCACCGAGGCCCTCCGGATGCTCGAGGCGCACGACGTCGACGTCATCTTCAGTGACATCTCGATGCCCGGGCTCGACGGGATGGCGCTCGGGAGGGTGCTCGCTCGCTTCGCGGCCCCACCGCAGCTCGTCTTCGTCACGGCCCACGAGCAGCACGCGGTCGACGCCTTCGCGCTCGCCGCGACCGACTACGTGATGAAGCCGGTCCGGGGCGAACGACTCGCCGAGGCCGTCCGTCGCGTCGTGGCCAAGCAGGACGAGGCCGGTATGCCGGCCCACGCAGAGCGTGGGACCCGCGCCCCGGTCCCCGGGACCGACCCGGCCGAGGAGGACGAGACGATCCCCGTCGAGCTCGCCGGCGTCACCCGGTTCATCTCGCGCTCGCAGATCCGCTACGCACAGGCCTCCGGCGACTACGCCCGGCTGCACACCGGCGACGCCAGCCACCTCATCCGCGTCCCGCTGGCCGTCCTCGAGGACAAGTGGGGCGAGCACGGCTTCGTGCGGATCCACCGCTCCACCCTCGTCGCCCTCTCCCACGTCACCGAGGTCCGGATGGACCACGGGAGGTGCTCGGTCCTCATCGGCGACGTCGAGCTCCAGGTGAGCAGACGGCATACCCGCGCACTGCGCGACATGCTGCTGAGGCGGCCACTCGGAGAGCGGCGCCTGCCCTCCGGTGGCGGCTGACGGTGTCGGAGCGGGGCGTCACCCCGGCCCGGGTGCGGGTCACCAGCTCACGCCGCAGCGCGGTCTCACCGCGTGGCCGGGCGCTCGCCACCGACCTGGACGAGCAGACCGAGCTCGGTGATGTCTATCTCGGCGGGCTCATGCGGGCGCAGCTGCGCCTGAGCCTGAGCGTCCTGGGCGTGCTCGTCCTCACCGTCGTCGGCTTCTCGGTGCTGCTCCTCGCCGTGCCCGCCCTGCGCACGGCGGTCGTGCTCGGGCTGCCGCTCCCGTGGCTCGTCCTCGGCGTGGCCGTCTACCCGGCGACGTGGCTGGCCGCGAGGACGTATGTGAGACAGGCCGAACGGATCGAGGCGGAGTTCGCCGACGTCGTGTCGCCGGGGTCGGACCCGCTGTGACCCCGACCTTCTCGATCCTTGCGGTCTCCCTCGTGTGCCTCACGACCGTGGTGGTGGGTGGCCTGGGGCTGCGGCTCTCGCGCCGGACGTCGGACTTCTACGTCGCGGGCCGGACCGTGTCACCGCGGCTCAACGCCAGTGCGATCTCCGGCGAGTACCTCTCTGCCGCATCCTTCCTCGGAGTCGCGGGCCTGATCTACGACGAAGGGGTGGACCTGCTCTGGCTGCCGGTCGGCTACACCGTCGGCTACCTCGTGCTGCTCGTCATGGTGGCGGCACCGATGCGGCGGTCCGGCGCCTACACGCTGCCCGACTTCGCCGAGGCGCGACTGCGGTCGGTGGTCATCCGCCGGCTCGCCGCGCTGCTCGTCGTGGCGATCGGCTGGCTCTACCTCGTGCCGCAGTTCCAGGGGGCCGGACTGGCGCTCCAGCTCGTGACGGGTGCGCCGCAGTGGGTGGGCGCGCTGGTCGTCACGGTCGTCGTCGCCCTCGCCGTGGGCGCCGGCGGGATGCGGTCGATCACCTTCGTCCAGGCGGTCCAGTACTGGATCAAGCTCACCGCCCTCGCGGTCCCCGCCTTCGTGCTCCTGGCGCTCTGGATGCGTGCTGGCGCAGCGGCACCCGAGGTCCCGGCATCGTGGTCACAGCCCTTCGTCGCGGACGCGGCGGGCGACCACCCGGTCTACCGGTCGGCGTCCATGATGGTGGCGCTGTGCCTGGGCACCATGGGACTGCCGCACGTGCTCGTGCGCTACTACACCAACCCGGACGGGGTCGCCGCCAGGAGGACGACGGTGACGGTCGTCGCGCTGCTGGGTGCCTTCTACCTCCTCCCGCCCGTGTATGCCGCGCTCGGCCGGGTGCACCTGCCCTCGCTGCCGTCGGGGGTCCGGTCCGACACGGTCGTGCTGCAGCTGCCGGGGCGGGTCGTCGAGGGGATCGGCGGTGACGTGCTCACGGCGATCCTCGCCGGCGGCGCCTTCGCCGCGCTGCTGTCGACGGCCTCGGGGCTCGCGATGTCGGTGACGGGGGTGCTGCACCAGGAGTTCATCCGGCCCCGCCTCGCCCGGCTGACCGGCGGTGACGCCATGGGGTTCGGCGGCTTCCGGGTCGCCGCCGCCGTGGCCGTCGTCATTCCCTTCGTGCTCTCGCGGGCCGTCGAGCCGATCGGGATCGCGACGACCGTGGGGTTCGCGTTCTCCCTGGCGGCAGCGACCTTCGCGCCGCTGCTCATGCTCGGGGTCTGGTGGCGCCGGCTCTCCACCGTGGGGGCAGCAGCCGGTCTCGTCGTGGGAGCCGTGGCCGCGACCGCGGCGGCGACGGC
The DNA here is from genome assembly GCF_048606435.1 of Knoellia terrae. Lineage (NCBI taxonomy): Bacteria > Bacillati > Actinomycetota > Actinomycetes > Micrococcales > Intrasporangiaceae > Knoellia > Knoellia terrae. Next base: position 18,453 of record NZ_JBMBWH010000008.1, read on the forward strand.
GACCGTGGTGGCGGCGCCACTGACCGGGTGGGCCGGCGCCCTGCTCGCGAACCCTGCGGCGTGGTGCACACCGCTGGCCTTCAGCGTCGCCGTGGTGGTCTCCCTGGCGACCCCAGGGTCGGTCCCCCGCGACACCACCCGGGTCATGGTCCGGCTGCACACCCCTGAACGGGTCCAGCTGAACCACAGCCGGATCGCCGACTGACAGCAGCTAGGCCACTCGTCCACGGCGGCGCGCCGTGCCACACTCGATCGGGTGGATGGACGCTCGGGCGAGGTCGAGCTGACGATGGACGAGCTGCGTGCCGTGACCGGGTATGCCGCCGCCTGCGCCGAACCCGTGCTCGTCCTGTTCCGCCGTGACCGCCCGGCCGACCCCCGTCCCGCCGAGGCGATCCGGGCCGCGCGGGTCTTCGCCGAGGGCGCTCCTCGTACGCGGCTCCAGCGCACTGCCGCCATCGAGGCGCACCGAGCCGCCAAGGACGCGGGGACCGACGCCGGCCGGCACGCCGCCACCGCTGCCGGCGACGCGGCCGCAGCCGCCTACCTCCATCCGTTGGCGACAGCCACCCAGCTGCGGCACATCCTCGGGGCCGCGGCCCACGCCGCGCACGCTGCCGAGCTGGCCCGCGGTGACGACGCGGTGGTCGCCGAGTACGTCGTCAGCAGCGCCGCCGCCAGGGCCACGCCGGTCGTGCGTGAGGTGCTCGACCGCTACCCCCGCGCCCCCCTCGGCCGCAGCCGCGTCGCTGTCCTCATGCATCGTCTCGACGGCCTCCTGCGCGACCCTCCGCCGGCCGCCCGCGTCGTGGACGACCCCGGTCCGTTCTTCCACGGCACCAGGGCCGAGCTGCGCCCGGGCGACCTGCTGACGCCGGGCCGACGGTCGAACTACGGTTCCCGGCGCCAGTCCAGGCACATCTACCTCACGGCCGGCCGCGACGGCGCGCCACTTGCGGCCGAGCTGGCCCGCGGCGAGGGGCGCGGGCGGGTCTACCGGGTCGAGCCGCTGGGCACCATCGAGGACGACCCGAACGTCACCGACAAGCGGTTCGCGGGGAACCCGACCCGGTCCTACCGGACCACCGAGCCGCTGCGGGTGGTCGAGGAGCTGACCGACTGGGTTCCTCCCTCACCAGAGCTGGTCCGGCACCTGAGGGCCCGACTGGGCGAGCTGGCCGAGCTCGGCATCGAAGCCATGGACGACTGAAGGACGGTTCGTGACCGGCGCCGTTGCCGCCGTCGAGCTCGGTGGATACGCTCCGCGCAGGCTCACACCCGTCGAGCACATCCTCTGGAGGACAGACAGTGCCCAGCAGCGACGCATGGCCCACCCTCGAGGAGCTCGGTCGGCACGAGGCCGAGCTCGTCCTTCCCCGCCTGAGCGAGCGGCTCGCCTACGAGCTCGGGAAGCGGGCGACGGACGCCGCCTGGCAGGACGAGCTCCCCATCGTGGTCGGCATCTGGCGCGGCCAGCACCAGCTCTTCCACAGTGCCCTGCCCGGGTCGAGCGCCGACAACGACGCGTGGCTGCAGCGCAAGGGTCGGGTCGTGACCCGCTTCGAGCACTCCTCGCTCTACATGGGGCAGCTCTGCCGCGACCTCGACACCACGCTCGCCGAGAAGTTCCTGCTGCCCGCGGACGAGTACGCGGCCGCGGGCGGCGCCTTCCCTCTCCGCACCCGCGACTCCGGGGTCGTGGGGTGGATCGGCGTGTCCGGCCTGCCACAGCGCGACGACCACGCCTTCGTCGTGCGCATCCTCGACGAGCATCTCGCCGCGACCCGCGACTGAGGGCACGAGGGAGAACCGACGCCGCCGGCGCTAGGCCGGAGCCCGGAACGACGCCGCGAGCGCGTCCACCGTCGTGGCGCGCTCCCGCAGGGCGATCCGGCGCAGGACCGGCGTGGCCGGCCGGTAGTGCCGGTAGGTCCGCATGCGGGCATGGTGCCGCAGGAGCGTGGTCTGGTCGTCCACCCGCTCCAGGGCGTACCCCGGCCATCCCTCGGCATGGCGCGTGCCGGACCGCGAGTCGTCCCACCAGTGGAAGAGCACCGTGTCGGGCGCCCGCAGCTCCACGATCTCGCCCGGCGTGGGCCCGAAGACCGTGTCGTCGACGAACGTGGTCCCCACCGCGGGCGGCCCGGTCGAGGTCTGGCGGGAGCCGCGGCGGATGCTGCCCTTGCGAGGCATCCAGGCGTCGTAGCCGTCCACGTCGACCAAGCGGGCGAAGACGTCCTCGATCGGCGCGTCGATGGTGCGTTCAAGGTCGAGCTCGACGTCTCCCATGGGACTCAGGATGCTCCGTGCCCCCGCGGTCTTGAACCACCCGTCGGGACCAGCCCGGGAACGGTCAGGACGTGGTGTCGGCCTCGCGGGCGCTCACGAAGGCGTCGACGCAGCGACGGACGTCCTCCTCCGAGTGCGCGGCGGACAGCTGCACCCGGATGCGTGCCTTCCCGCGCGGCACCACGGGGAACGAGAACGGGATGACGTAGACGCCGTCGGCGAGCATCCGGTCGGCGACCTCGGCCGCGACCCGGGCGCCGTCGTCGCCGGGGAACATCACCGGCGTGATCGGGTGCGACCCCGGGAGCAGCTCGAAGCCCGCCTCGGTCATCAGCTCGCGGAAGAGGGCAGTGTTGCGCTGCAACGTCTCTCGCGCCTCGCTCGAGGTGTCGACGAGCTCGAGGGCCTTGAGCGAGCCGGCCACCACTCCCGGCGCCACCGAGTTCGAGAAGAGGTAGGGCCGCGAGCGCTGGCGCAGCAGGTCGACGACCTCACGGTGCGAGGTGACGTAGCCACCGGACGCGCCGCCCAGCGCCTTGCCGAGCGTCCCCGTGACGATGTCGACGCGGTCCTGGACGCCGAACAGCTCCGGCGTCCCACGCCCGTTCGCCCCGACGAAGCCCACGGCGTGCGAGTCGTCGACGAGCACCATCGCCTCGAACTCGTCGGCCAGGTCGCAGATCTCGTCGAGCGGCGCGTAGAACCCGTCCATCGAGAAGACCCCGTCGGTGACGATGACCTTGCGCCGGGCTCCCGCCGACACCGCCGCCTCGAGCTGCGCGCGCAGGTCGGTCATGTCGGCGTTCCGGTAACGGTAGCGCTGGGCTTTGCTCAGCCGGATGCCGTCGATGATCGAGGCATGGTTGAGCTCGTCGCTGATGATCGCGTCGTCGGCGCCGAAGAGCACCTCGAAGACGCCGCCGTTGGCGTCGAAGCACGAGGAGTAGAGGATGGTCGACTCCATGCCGAGGAACTCGCTGAGCCGCCGCTCGAGCACCGAGTGCTGCGTCTGCGTGCCGCAGATGAAGCGCACCGACGCCATCCCGAAGCCCCACTCGTCGAGCGCCGCCTTCGACGCGTCGACGACGTCGGGGTGGTCCGCGAACCCGAGGTAGTTGTTGGCGCAGAAGTTCAGCGCCTCACCACCGCTCGTGCCGACGTGCGAGGACTGCGGCGTGGTCAGCTCACGCTCCCGCTTGTAGAGGCCGGCCGCCTCGATCTCGGCCAGCGTCGTGGCGAACTCGTCCTTCACGGTTCCGTACACGGCATACCTCTCGTTCGCGGGTGGCAGACACGACCGAGCGTATGCCGTCCAGCCACCTCGTCCGTGCTCCCCCCGAACGCTCAGCTCCAGTCGAGGACGACCTTGCCGCACCGGCCCGACCGGGCGACGTCGAACGCCTGCTGCCACTCCTCCGCGGGGAAGCGGTGGGTGATGACCGACTGCACCGACTCCCGCAACGCTGGGCTCGTCGCGAGCATCGAGCCCATGAGGTACCAGGTCTCGAACATCTCGCGGCCGTAGATCCCGCGGATGGTGATCATGTGCGTGATGACCCGCCCCCAGTCGATCGGGTAGGGGTCCTTGGGCAGGCCGAGCATCGCGACCCGGGCACCGTGGTTGAGGTTGGCGAGCATGTCCTCGACGGCAGGGGGCGCCCCGGACATCTCGAGCCCGATGTCGAAGCCCTCGAGCATGCCGAGCTGCCGCTGTGCCCAGGCGAGGTCCTCACCGCGACCGACGTTGACGCAGAGGTCAGCACCCGCACCCTTGGCCAGGGCCAGGCGCTCGTCGCTCAGGTCGGTGACGGCGATGCGGCGCGCCCCGGCGTGCCGGGCGATCGCGACGGCCATGACCCCGATCGGCCCGGCACCGGTGACGACGACGTCCTCCCCGATGACCGGCCACTGCAGGGCCGTGTGGGTGGCGTTGCCCAGCGGGTCGAAGATCGCGCCGAGGTCCGGGTCGAGGTCGGCCGGCTGGACCCAGGCGTTCATGGCGGGGATGACCACGAGGTCGGCGAAGGCGCCGTCGCGGTTGACGCCCACGCCGACGGTCTTGATGCAGAGGTGGCGCCGACCGGCGCGGCAGTTGCGGCAGCTGCCGCAGATGAGGTGGCCTTCCCCGGAGACCCGGTCGCCCACGGCGATGTGGTCGACGAGCGGACCCACCTCGACGACCTCGCCGTAGAACTCGTGCCCGATCGTCATGGGCGCGGTCACCACCGAGGCTGCCCAGTCGTCCCACTGCTCGAGGTGGAGGTCGGTGCCGCACAGGCCTGCTCGAAGCACCCGGATCTTGACGTCGGCCTCACCGCACTCCGGTTCGGGGACGTCGACCATCCGCAGTCCTGGTCCGGCTTCGGTCTTCACGAGGGCGCGCACGAGGGACATCATGCCGACCCCCGCGGGGTCAGCGCGTCAGGAGGTGCTTGCCGTAGCAGCGCACGAACGGCGAGTGCGCATAGTGGCCGAACGGCACGACCGGCCCGTAGCCGCTCGCCTCGTAGAGCGCCATCGCGTCGGGCTGCATGGTCCCCGTCTCGAGGACGAACCGCTCCACGCCCTCTGACCGCGCCGAGTCCTCCAGGTGGGCGAGCACCCGCCGTGCCACACCGCGCCCCCGCGCGACCGGCGTGACGAACATGCGCTTGATCTCGGCGACCGGGGCCCCCTCGAAGCGCTCGGCGAGGTCACGACGCCAGCGCCACCCGCCCATGCCGACGGGCTCGTCGTCGAGCAGGGCGAGCACGAAGCGCCCGTGCGGCGGGGTGAACTCGGTCGGGTCCACCGGCGACTCGTCCGGCGTGCCGTAGATGACGACGTAGTGCGACTGCACCTCGTCGACGAGCCGTTGCACCCTCTCGTCGACGAAGGGCGCATCGGTGAGGACGAGGGCTGGACGGTCGAACTCCACGCGGCCCATCCAACAACATGGGGCCGACCACGACGAATCCCACGGTGGCCCGCCGTCCATGACCGCTCGTCGCACCTCACCTGCCGCTCGTCGCCGGACCCGACGCCACCGGGCGAGGGTGCCCACCCGCCCGGCGAGAGGTGAGCGTGCAGGCGTGCGGACGGCATACCGGAGCACGGACAGTGTGGGTGAACCCGGACCCACGCCGGGACCGACAACTGGAGGTGCACCCGTGAGCAACGACGCTCGCACCCGTGGCGACGAGGACCCCTACGTCGCCATGCAGTCCACCGACGAGTTCCAGGCGCTGCGCAAGAAGTTCCGCGGCTTCGTCTTCCCCATGACGGCCTTCTTCCTCGTCTGGTACTTCGTCTACGTCCTGCTGTCGATCTTCGCGCCCGGCTTCATGGGCACCAAGGTCTTCGGCAACATCACCATCGGCCTGCTGTTCGGCCTCGGGCAGTTCGTCACGACCTTCGCGATCACGTTCATCTACGCCCGCTGGGCCAACCGTGAGCTCGACCCGCTCGCGGACGCCATCGGTGCCACCCTCGACGGCCAGAAGGAGCACTGAGACATGACCTCGCTCACCACCGAGGCGACCCAGGTCGGCTCCCCCACGCTGAACATCGCGATCTTCGCGGGCTTCGTGCTCGTCACGCTCGTCGTCATCATCAAACTGGCCAGCGGCAAGAAGAGCGCCGGCGAGTTCTACACCGCCAGCGGCGGCTTCTCCGGTCGCCAGAACGGTGTCGCCATCGCGGGTGACTACCTGTCCGCGGCGTCCTTCCTCGGGATCGCCGGCGCCATCGCGCTGCAGGGCTACGACGGCTTCCTCTACTCGATCGGCTTCCTCGTCGCGTGGCTCGTCGCCCTGCTGCTCGTCGCCGAGCTCATGCGCAACACCGGCCGCTTGACGATGGCCGACGTGCTGTCCTACCGCCTCAAGCAGCGTCCGGTGCGCATCGCGACCGCGACGTCCGTGCTCGCCGTGTCGTTCTTCTACCTGCTGGCCCAGATGGCCGGCGCCGGTGGCCTCGTCTCGCTGCTCCTCGGCGTCGAGGGCGAGGGTGCGCAGAACATCGTCATCGCCGTCGTCGGCCTGGTGATGATCGCCTACGTCCTCATCGGTGGCATGCGTGGCACGACCTGGGTGCAGATCATCAAGGCCGTCCTCCTCATCGCCGCCACGGCGATCATGACGGTCTGGGTGCTCGGCAAGTACGGCTTCAACCTCTCCGGGCTCTTCCAGGCCGCCATCGACAACAACCCCAAGGTCGGCGAGAAGCTCCTGGAGCCGGGCGTGAAGTACGGCGTCAACACGACGACGAAGATCGACTTCATCTCGCTCTCCCTTGCCCTCGTGCTCGGCACCGCCGGCCTCCCGCACGTGCTCCAGCGCTTCTACACGGTCCCGACGAGCAAGCAGGCCCGCAAGTCGGTCGAGTGGGCGATCTGGCTGATCGGTGGGTTCTACCTGCTCACGCTCGTCGTCGGCTACGGCGCCGGTGCGCTCGTCGGCGCCGACACGATCAACGCGGCTCCGGGCAAGGCCAACGCGGCCGCTCCCCTGCTCGCGTTCGAGCTCGGTGGCAGCCCGTTCCTCGGCATCGTCTCGGGCATCGCGTTCGCGACGATCCTCGCGGTCGTCGCCGGCCTGACGATCACGGCGAGTGCGACCTTCGCGCACGACATCTACAAGGAGGTCATCACGCGGGGGAAGTCGACGTCCGACCAAGAGGTCAGGGTGGCCCGGATCTCGGCCGTCGTCATCGGCCTCGTCGCCATCCTCGGTGGCATGTTCGCCAAGAGCCAGAACATCGCCTTCCTCGTGGCGCTGGCCTTCGCGGTGGCGGCCTCGGCGAACCTGCCGACGATCCTCTACTCGCTGTTCTGGAAGCGGTTCAACACCCGTGGTGCGCTGTGGTCCATCTACGGCGGCCTCATCTCGACCATCGGGCTGATCATCTTCAGCCCCGTCGTGTCGGGCAAGGCACCGCTGGTCGAGGGCGGCCCGAGCCCGTCGATGATCACCAACCCCGACATCGACTTCTCGTGGTTCCCGCTCGACAACCCCGGTCTCATCACCATCCCGCTGGCCTTCTTCCTCGGCTGGCTGGGCACCGTGACGAGCACCGAGTACAACGCACAGAAGTACGCCGAGATGGAGGTGCGCAGCCTCACCGGACACGGTGTGGCCAAGGCGCTCGACCACTGAGTCCCGTCTCTCGTGTGCCCCAGCGGAAGCCCTGGCTCCCGCTGGGGCACACGGCGTTGGGGCGTATGCCGCCCGCTCCCGACCGGTGTATCTGCGAGGCCGCTCGTGGCTCCTTCCTCCCGTGACCGGACCTGCCCGGTCGTCAGGTCAACCGAGGAGGCCGCTGAGGCGTCTCCCCGGTAGCCACACACCCACCCAGGAGGACACCATGAAAGGCACCACTCTCCGCCGCAGCGCCGCCGCCCTCGCCCTGGGCATCGCCGCCGCCACCGCACCCGCCGCCGTCGGCGCCTCGGGCGCCTCCGCCGCTCCCTACTGCGGCATCACCTGGGGCTCCCTCGCGAAGTCGTCGTCGGTGAGCACGTCCCCGGCCGTCACCGGCCTTCGCGCCGGGCGCCACGCCTGCTTCGACCGACTGGTCATCGACCACCGCGGGCGGGCGAGCGGCTACCACGTCAGCTACGTCTCGCAGATCACCCAGGACGGCTCCGGTTTCGTCGTGCCGGTCTCGGGCGGGGCCAAGTTGCAGGTCATCACGCACGGCACCCGCTACGCCCCCGCACCGGCGATGCCCAACGTGAGCGGCTACACGACCTTCCGCGACGTCAAGTGGGCCGGCTTCCACGAGGGCCAGTCGACCGTCGGTCTCGGCGTCCGCGCACGGCTGCCGTTCCGGGTCTTCACGATCAACGACACGGCGACCGGCACCAGCCGACTCGTCGTGGACGTCGCCCACCAGTGGTGAGCTGACCTCCGGGGTCAGCGAGCGGCGGCCTCGGCGCGAAGCTTCGCGGCGAGGTCGTCGTCCACGGTTTCGAAGAAGGAGCCGACGACGCCCTCGAGCTCGTCGACGCTCTCGGCACAGAACAGCACCGGCTGGTAGGCCGTGATGTCGTAGTTGAGCGTGCCCATGTCGGCCAGGTCGAGCGGCCGGTGCTCCATGTGCGTGAACTCGTCCATCTCACCGTAGCTGCTGAGGATCCCGGCGCCGTAGGCCTTGACCTCGCCGTGCTCGCGCATGATGCCGAACTCCATCGAGAACCAGAAGACGTCGGCGACGAACTTCATCGCCTCGTCGGTCTCGAGGCGCAGCGACGCCTGCCCGGCCGCCTCGGTGATCCGGGCGAACCGCGGTGACGCGAGCTGGTTCCCGTGGCCGATGACCTCGTGGATGATGTCCGGCTCGGGCGTGTAGAGCGGCTGGCTGCCGTGCCGGAGGTACTGCGTCGAGTTGAACGTCCGCCCCCCGAGGTCTCCGTAGAACTCGCGCAACGGCACCAGGCCCGGGGCGGCGACGTAGGTCCACCCGGTGAGGGGCTCGAGGAGTGCGCTGACCTCGTCCAGCTGCGGGACCTGCTCGGTGGGAAGCGTGAGCGCGTGCTTGGCCCGGAGGTACTCGCTGTGGGCGTACTTGTCGTGCTTGGGGGCGAGCTCGGAGCTGACGGTGCGCCAGATCTCGTGCTCGGCCTCGGTGTAGGCGATCTGCGGGATGGGCTCGCCACGCGTCCAGGACAGCGCGGCGCCGGCGATCTGGCCGCGTCGCGCGAGGTACTCGGGGTCGTTGCGCCCCGGGTGGTTCTCGCTCAGATGGACCTCGGCGGTCCCGTCCTCGCGCCGGGTCACCGGCGAGTACAGCTGGCCTTCTTCGAACATGGCCCACCTCCTTGTGGTCGTGTCCCTCTCAGGGAACCACCGCACCGGGCAGAACGGAACCGTTGTGCGACACGCTGGGCACAGAGTGCACGTTCCGCCCACCCCACTGCCCGGCATACCGGGCACTTTGCGCACTTGTCCGCCCGTGGCGTATGCCGTCCGCCCAGCCGCCCAGTCGCGGCACCACGAAGGGCTGGCCCGGCCGACGGACCCGCGGGCGCCGCTCGTCGCACCTCCGCCCACCGTCTGCCGCAGGGCACCCGCCTCCCGTCGACCCCGGTGCGACCCGGTGTTGATGCGCGGCCACGAACGCGGTTGGCTGGGTCCAGCGCCGCCATCCCCAACGACGAGGAGCCTGCTGTGACCGACGAGAACCTCTCCAGCCACCTGGCCGAGCTCGACCTCTCCCCCAGCGACGAGATCGCCTCGGGCGCCAACGGCACCGAGGACCTCTACGCCGAGGCCGACGCTGACTACGAGGCCTTCTGGGCGAAGCAGGCGCGCGAGCGCCTGACGTGGAGCAAGGACTTCGACACCACGCTCGACTGGAGCCAGGCCCCGTTCGCGAAGTGGTTCGTCGGCGGGGAGCTCAACGTCGCCCACAACTGCGTCGACCGGCACGTCGAGGCCGGCAACGGCGACCGCGTCGCCATCCACTTTGAGGGCGAGGGCGGCGACACCCGCACCATCACCTACGCCCAGCTCCAGGACGACGTGTGCCGCACGGCCAACGCGCTGACCGAGCTCGGCGTCACCAAGGGCGACCGGGTCGCGGTCTACCTGCCGATGATCCCCGAGGCGATCGCGACGCTGCTCGCCTGCGCCCGTCTCGGCGCTCCCCACTCGGTGATCTTCGGCGGCTTCTCCGCCGAGGCGCTGCGCACCCGCATCAACGACGCGGAGGCCAAGGTCGTCGTCACCGCCGACGGCCAGTGGCGGCGTGGCAAGGCCGCCCCGCTCAAGGCCGCCGTGGACGCGGCCCTCGAGGGTGACAGCACTCCGGTCGAGAAGGTGCTCGTCGTCCGGCGCACCGAGACCGACGTCGAGTGGACCGAGGGCCGGGACATCTGGTGGCACGACCTCGTCGACGGCCAGAGCACGGAGCACACGGCCGAGCCGATGGAGTCCGAGCACCCGCTCTTCATCCTCTACACCTCCGGGACCACGGGGAAGCCCAAGGGCATCTTCCACACGACGGCCGGCTACCTGGCCCAGGCGGCATACACGAACTCCGTCGTGCACGACGTGCACCCGGAGAGCGACGTCTACTGGTGCACCGCCGACATCGGCTGGGTCACCGGCCACTCCTACATCGTCTACGGGCCGCTGGCCAACGGTGCCACGCAGGTGCTCTACGAGGGCACGCCCGACACCCCGCACCAGGGTCGCTGGTGGGAGCTCATCGAGAAGTACAAGGTGTCGATCCTCTACACCGCGCCCACCGCGATCCGGACGTTCATGAAGTGGGGCGCCGACATCCCGGCGAAGTTCGACCTGTCCTCGATCCGCGTGCTCGGTTCGGTCGGTGAGCCGATCAACCCCGAGGCGTGGCTCTGGTACCGCAAGAACATCGGCGGCGACAGGGCCCCGATCGTCGACACCTGGTGGCAGACCGAGACCGGCGGGATCATGATCAGCCCGCTGCCCGGCGTCACCACCCTCGAGCCCGGCTCCGCGCAGCGCCCGATCCCCGGCATCAGCGCCGAGATCCTCGACGACGACGGCAAGCCGTTCACCGAGCCGGACAAGGTCGGCTACCTCGTGCTCACCAAGCCGTGGCCCGGGATGCTCCGCGGCATCTGGGGCGACCCGGAGCGCTACAGGGAGACGTACTGGAGCCGGTTCGGCGAGAAGTACTACTTCGCCGGCGACGGCGCCAAGTACGACCCGAAGGGCAACATCTGGCTCCTCGGCCGGGTCGACGACGTCATGAACGTCTCGGGTCACCGGCTGTCGACGGCCGAGATCGAGTCGGCCCTCGTGTCGCACCCGGCCGTCGCCGAGGCGGCCGTGGTCGGCGCGTCCGACGAGACGACCGGACAGGCCGTCGTCGCCTTCGCGATCCTGCGCTCGGAGTACGTCGAGCGTGCCGACGAGCAGGGCGAGGGCGCCGACCTCGTCAAGGAGCTGCGCGACCACGTGGCCAAGGAGATCGGCCCGATCGCCAAGCCGCGCTCGATCATGATCGTCGCGGAGCTGCCCAAGACCCGCTCCGGCAAGATCATGCGCCGCCTCCTCAAGGACGTGGCGGAGAACCGTGAGGTCGGCGACGTGACGACGCTGGCGGACTCCTCGGTCATGAGCCTCATCTCCGAAGGCATGAAGGCCCCGTCCGACTGATCGTGGCTCGCTGCTGCCGCACCTCGTGCCCCGGGACCACCGCACAGACCCGCAGACGGGCCCGCTGCGGTGGTCCTGGGCACGAGGTGCGGCGGTGGCGGCCGGTAGACTGACGCCAGGTGCGCCGGGAAGTCTGGTCGGCAACAACACAGTCGACCCCGGAAGGCCTTATGAGCCAGCCCAGCCCCTCCCGCGACCGGCTCTTCCGGCGGCCGTCGTGGCCCGAGGCCCAGGCCGTCACCCGCGCGCTGCGCACCGAGACCGTCGGCGGGGCGATCCTCCTCGTCGCGGCCGTCGCCGCGCTTCTCTGGGCGAACTCGCCCTGGCGTGAGGCGTATGCCGGCCTGCGCGACACCTCCGTGGGCTACGAGCCGTGGCACCTGGAGCTCACCCTCGGCCACTGGGCCGCGGACGGGCTGCTCGCCATCTTCTTCTTCGTGGCGGGGCTCGAGCTCAAGCGGGAGTTCCTCGTCGGCGACCTGCGCACGCCCGCCAAGGCCGCCGTGCCCGTCATCGCGGCCGTCGCCGGGGTCGTGGGCCCTGCCATCGTCTTCACGGTCACGGTGCTCGCGGCGGGCGGCAGCTCGTCCGACCTGCGCGGCTGGGCGATCCCGACCGCCACCGACATCGCCTTCGCGCTGGCCGTGCTCGCCGTCATCGGGTCGCACCTGCCTTCGGGCCTGCGCGCCTTCCTGCTCACCCTCGCGGTCGTCGACGACCTCATCGCCATCACCATCATCGCCATCTTCTACACCGAGGGCCTCGAGGTCCTCCCCCTCGTGCTGGCACTCGTCCCGCTCGGGGTGTTCGCGTTCCTCGTGCAGCGCCGGATCGTCCTCGTCTGGCTGCTCGTGCCGCTGGCCTTCACGACCTGGGCACTCGTCCACGCCTCCGGCATCCACGCCACCGTCGCCGGCGTGCTGCTCGGGCTCGTCGTGCCCGTCAAGCCACGGGCGTCGGTGCCGAGCATCTCGACGCTGCCGGCCGGGGTGGACGTGGCGCAGCGCTTCGAGCACCGGCTGCGTCCGCTGTCGGCCGGGTTCGCGGTGCCCGTCTTCGCCTTCTTCGCGTCGGGGGTGACGGTTCTCGGGGGCGGGCTCGGCGAGGCGGTGCGTGACCCGGTCGCGATCGGCATCGTCCTCGCACTCGTGCTCGGCAAGCTCGTCGGTGTCCTCGGCAGCACCTTCGTCATGGCGAAGTTCACCCGGGCCGAGCTCGACGACGACCTGGCCTGGAGCGACGTCGTGGGCCTGGCCCTGCTCACCGGCATCGGCTTCACCGTGTCACTGCTCGTCGGCGAGCTCGCCTTCGGTCTGGGGTCCGACCGCGACGAGCACGCCAAGCTGGCGATCATCACCGGGTCCGTGGTCGCCGCGATCCTGGCCTCGACGGTGCTGCGCCGTCGCAACGTGGTCTACCGCCGGATCCACCTCGAGGACCAGGTCGACGAGGACGCGGACGGAGTGCCCGACGTCTACGAGAAGCAGGCGCGTCAGGACGGGCCACATCCAGGGGCCTGACACTGGGTAAGGTCGAACCAAATCGCTTTGACCCCTCATGACCTGCGAAGGTGAGCGCATGACAACCCAGACCGGACCCGAGCGGACCGTCGGCCAGCTCGTCGCCGACGCCACCCACGACGTGCAGGGCATCATCCGCAGCGAGGTCGCGCTCGCCAAGGCCGAGGTCTCCTCGGGCGCCAAGGTGATGGGCAAGGGTGCCGGGCTGCTCGGCGGGGCCGCCTTCGTGGGCCTGCTCGGCCTCGTCTTCCTGTTCCACACCCTGGCGCGGGTCCTCGACATCTGGCTGCCGATCTCGGCGAGCTACGCCATCGTCACGCTGCTCCTCTTCGTCGTGGCCGCTGTCCTCGGGCTCCTCGGCAAGAAGGCCCTCGACAAGGCGAAGCCCGCTCCGTCGCGCGCCATCGCCGAGGCCAAGCAGACGGTCGCCACCCTCAAGTCCTGACGGGGCCCGTCAGCCGCGGTTGCGCATCCAGTCCGAGAGGACGTGCTCGGGGATCGGCCGCTGCACGCTCGGGTCCCACGGCTGTGCCAGGCCGGCGAGGTCGAGGACCGCACCGAGCAGCAGCGCGGTGAAGCCCCAGACGAAGAGGCCACTGGCCTCGAACCCGGGCCCGCTGTAGCCCGACGGGTGGACGACGGTGAAGCGTCGCGCCGGGTCGAGCAGCTCCGCCAGCGGGACCCGCTCGACCTGCTCCACCTCCGCCGGGTCGACGACCCTGACGGGCCCCGGCACCGGCCACCAGCCCAGGACCGGGGTGACCGCGTTGCCGCTCGGGGTGAGGAACAGCGGCGGCATCGAGCCGACGACGTCGACGCTCGAGGGCTCGATACCGACCTCCTCGTGCGCCTCGCGCAGGGCCGCCTCGACCGGTCCGGCGTCCGTGGGGTCGACCCGACCGCCGGGGAAGGACACCTGACCGGGGTGGGCGCGCAGGTCCCGCGAGCGCGCGGTCAGCACGACGTCGACCTCCCCGTCGTCGCCGGGGCCGGGGCCGAAGAGCATGAGCACGGCAGAGCGGCGTTCCGGGTCCACCGGAGGAGCGAAGATCTCGAAGGCGGCGGGCTGCTCCCGCTCGACCTCCGCCAGCACCCGCTCCATCCAGACGGGGCGAGGAGCCGTCACGCCGGCTCCTCGCGGCGCTCGCCCGGCAGCGGTCCCGGCGGCGGGTCGGGCAGCTCGGCGCCGGGCGCCAGCTCGTACTTGAGGAGCTTCATCGCGAGCTCGCGGTCGGTCTCGCCCTCGCCGTAGGACGGGCAGAGCCGGGCCACCGGGCACGCCCCACAGGCCGGTCTGCGGGCGTGGCACGTGCGGCGGCCGTGGAAGATGAGGACGTGGCTGAGCATGACCCAGTCCTTGCGCGGGAAGAGCGCCCCGACCTCGTGCTCGACCTTGACCGGGTCGGTCTCCTCGGTCCAGCCGAAGCGGCGGGCGAGCCTGCCGAAGTGGGTGTCGACGGTGATGCCGGGGATCCCGAAGGCGTTGCCGAGGACGACGTTGGCGGTCTTGCGCCCGACGCCCGGAAGGGTGACGAGGTCCGTGAGCCGTGGCGGCACCTCGCCGCCGAACCGGTCGACGAGGGCCTGGCCGAGCGTGATGACTGAGTTCGTCTTGGCGCGGAAGAAGCCGGTGGGCTTGAGCACCTCCTCCATCTGGGTCCGGTCGGCAGCGGCGAGCGCCTCGGCCGACGGCCACCGGGAGAACACCTCGGGCGTCACCTTGTTGACGGTGACGTCCGTCGTCTGGGCCGACAGCACGGTGGCGACGAGGAGCTGCAGCGGCGTCTCGAAGTCGAGCTCGGCGTGGGCATAGGGGTAGCGATCGACGAGCGCCCGGTAGATGCGGCGGGCCCGGCGCGTGCGCGCGACCGGTGACTCAGCGGCATACGCGAGTGGGGAGACAGGCACGTCGGCCAGACTACGGCGCGGCACCGACGGCCCCGCGGTGACTCCGGCGGCGGCGGGAGGCCGCATGGCACACTGTCGCCGTGGACCACGACGTCGTGCGCAAAGCCCCGCTCTTCGCTGCCCTCGATGACGAGCCGGCCGAGACCCTCATCGCCTCGATGACACTGCAGCACATGGAGCGCGGTGACGTGCTGTTCCACGAGGGCGACGCCGGCGACCGGCTCTACGTCATCGGCGAGGGCAAGATCAAGCTCGGCCGATCCTCCGCGGACGGCCGCGAGAACCTGCTCGCCATCCTCGGTCCGGGTGAGATGTTCGGCGAGCTGAGCCTGTTCGACCCGGGCTCCCGCACGGCCACGGCGACCGCCGTCGCCGAGACCCAGGTCGTCGGTCTGACCCACGAACAGCTCAAGGCCTTCCTCGCCGACCGTCCCGACGCCGCCTCCACGCTGCTGGCCGCGCTGGCCCGCCGGCTGCGCCGCACGAACGAGTCGCTGGCCGACCTCGTCTTCACCGACGTCCCCGGCCGCGTGGCCAAGGCCCTCATCGACCTCGCCGGTCGCTTCGGGCGGCCGGTCGACGGTGGCGTCATGGTCAGCCACGACCTCACCCAGGAGGAGCTCGCCCAGCTCGTCGGCGCCTCGCGCGAGACGGTCAACAAGGCGCTGGCCGACTTCGCCACCCGCGGCTGGCTGCGGCTCGAGGCGCGCGCCGTGCTCGTGCAGGACATGGAGCGCCTCCAGCGCCGAGCGCGCTGACCTGGTCGAGGCTCGACCTCAGTAGCGCACGCCGAGGTGGTCGAGCTGGGCGCGGATGCTCATCCGCGCCGCCGGCCAGACCTCACGCGGCACCTCGGCGTAGACCCTGGTGAGCACACCCTCGACCGGGTCGTCCTCCCCGGCCGCTCCGTCGAGCAGCGCCTGGCGCACCTGGTCGAGCCGCTCCCGGCGGTGCGTGCGGTAGTAGGCCACCATCGCCGACGCGTCCGGCACCACCGGACCGTGGCCGGGCAGGATCCCGGTCACCTCCCCGTTGCCGGTGAGGTCGGCGATCCGGTCCAACGACGAGAGGTATGCCGCCAGCTCACCGTCCGGGTGCGCCACCACCGTGGTGCCGCGACCCAGGACCGTGTCGCCGGTGAGCAGGGCGTGGTCGGCGGCGAGGGCGAAGGAGACCGAGTCGGAGGTGTGGCCGGGCGTGGCAACGACCCGCAGCTCGAGGCCTCCGGCGCGCAGGACGGCGCCGTCGGCGAGGTCGTCGTGGCCGCGTCCGACGGCACGGATGCGTGAGCCCGTGAGCTCGGCGAACCGCGGCGCGGCCTCGGCGTGGTCGTGGTGCCCGTGGGTGAGCACGGTCTCGGTGACGCGCGCGCCGGCATCGGCGACCACCCGGCATACCCGCTGCAGGTGACCCTCGTCGAGCGGGCCGGGGTCGATGACGATGACCTCGGCTGCGCCCGGCTCGAGCAGAACCCACGTGTTCGTGCCGTCGAGCGTCATGGGGCCGGGGTTCGGCGCGAGCACGCAGTGCGCCCGCGTCGTGACCTGCCCACCACTCCACGCCGTCTCACCCATACCCACCACCCTGCCACCCCCTGCTTCAGCACACCGCGCGGCAATGAGCCGAGCTGCCGCCGTGTCTGCACGGAACTGGGCCGAGGACGCGGAGACGTCGAGTCGCTTGCCGCGCACTGTGCACAGGCCTGTGGGTAACGCGACGGCCGGTGCGACCGGTGCGGGCACGCTTCGGAGGTGACGGTGGCGCTGACGATCGAACGGCACGGCGGTTGGTGCGCCTGGCGGGACCTGCGCGCCGTGCACTCTCGCCGAGCCATCGAACGCGGCCTGTCCGACGGCTCGGTGATCAGGGTGGCGCGTAACCGCTACACGCTGCCGACCACCGTCGAGGCCACCCGCGAGGCGATCCGGATCGGTGGCACGGTGAGCCACCTCAGCGCAGCCCTTCTGCATGGCTGGCCGATCAAGACGGTCCCTGACCGGACCTGGGTCACCGTGCCGCGACGTCGAGGGGCACTGCGCATCGAGGTCGGACCGGTGCATCTTCACCACGGCGACCTGACGAGTCCCGAGCGCAAGCGTCGGGTGACCACTCCGCTGCGTACGGTGCTGGACTGTGCCCGCAGGTTGCCGTTCGACGAGGCACTCGCCGTCGCCGACTCGGCCCTGCGCTCCGGGAAGGTCGGCCGGACCGAGCTGCGTGAGGCTGCGCAGATGACCCGCGGACCGGGGTCGATCGGAGTCCGGCGAGTGGCGGCTCATGCGCACCGAGGCGCTGCCAACCCCTTGGAGTCGGTACTGAGGGCACTGACCATCGAGGTGGGGTTGGTGATGACGCCGCAGCTACAGGTGGCCGAGTCAGGGATGTACGCCACGGTGGACCTCGGCGACGAGAAGCTGCGGCTCATCATCGAGGCCGAGGGCTACGGGACCCACGGGACGCGCAAGGGGCTGCGCCGCGACTGCCGACGGCACACCGAGTTCGCCGTGTTCGGCTGGACCTCGCTGCGCTATGCCTACGAGGACGCGATGTTCGAGCAGGAGTGGGTCCGCTGGACTCTCACGTCGTGGGTCGACGTCAGGTGCGGCCGACCGCCCGGACGGCCACCGCGCCGCTCACACTGATCACGTCGCGCGGCAAACCACCTGCCCGGCCCGGGGTACAGACCTCACCGGCGCACGAACCCGATTGAGGGGGTCGGCATTGCCGCGCACTGTGCCGGCTCTGGCTCCTGGGTGACGTCAGGGGAGGTCGGAGCGCATGACGAGCCGGTCGCCGAGGTCGACGAGGACGGGCTCGATGGTCGTGATCGCCGGCCGGTCGGCGAGGAAGTCCGCCACCGTCGCGAACTCGGCCAGCTGCTCCAGCGCGACCACCGTCGGCGGCAGCATCACCGCCCGACCCTCGGCGTATGCCGTGAGGAGACTCCGCGGGAGGACCCACGCGTCGTGGTCGGTCTCGCCAGAGGCCCCCAACGGGCTCTGGCCCTCGGGCATCGCGGCCGCGAAGAACCAGGTGTCGTAGCGGCGCTTCTCGAAAGGTGGGGTGACCCAGTGCGCGCGGACGACGAGGTCCGCGGCAGCAAGACGGAGGCCGCACTCCTCCTCGACCTCGCGCACCGCAGCGGCGACCAAGGGCGTCGCCGCGGCCACGTCCAGCCCCATCCGGTCGGCGAGGCCCGCGACGGCGTCCGGGTCGAGCTCGGCGGTGGCGTCCTCGGCGTCGACGCCGCCTCCGGGGAAGACGTACATGGACGGCGCGAAGTCCATCGTCGGCACCCGACGCTGGACGAAGACCGACGGCCCCTCCGGGGTGTCCCGGACGACGAGCACGGTCGCGGCACCCCGCGGCACCAGCCCGTCATGGGGCTCGGCAAGCCAGGCGCGAGCGGTCTCCTCCCACGACGCCGAGCGCGGGGCAGCGAACTCGCGCACCGGCATACGGTCGCCTCAGTCGGCGACGTGGACGATGACCTCGACCTCGACGGGTGCGTCGAGGGGGAGGACGGCGACACCGACGGCGGACCGGGCGTGGACGCCCTTGTCACCGAAGGCGTGGCCGAACAGCTCGCTGGCGCCGTTGACGACACCCGGCTGGCCGGTGAACGCCGGGTCGGAGGCGACGAAGCCCACGACCTTGACGACCCGCTCGATCCGGTCGAGGTCACCGACGACGGACTTCACCGCGGCGATGGCGTTGAGGGCGCAGATCTGGGCGAGCTCCTTGGCGCGCTCGGGCGTGACGTGGCCCTCGCCCTCGCCCACCTTGCCCGTGTCGGCGAGCGAGCCGGACACCATCGGCAGCTGACCGGAGGTGAAGACCCGCGACCCGTCCTGCACGGCCGGGACGTAGGCCGCCACGGGCGCCGCGACCTCGGGCACCGTGAGGCCGAGCTCGGCGAGGCGGTCCTCGACCGCGCCCATCGTCAGGCTCCCCTCGGACGCTTGAAATAGGCCACGAGACCGTTGCCGTCCGGACCGGTGAGGACCTGGACGAGCTCCCAGCCGTCCTCGCCCCACTGGTCGAGGATCTGCTTGGTCGCGTGGATCATGAGCGGCACCGTCGCGTACTCCCACTTCTGCATGCCGACCACCCTAGTGCGACCGGCACGTACGCTTCACCCGTGCCCTCCCCTGCCGTCGCCGACCTCGCGTCGGCCCGACTCCACATCGTCACCGGCAAGGGCGGGGTCGGAAAGACGACCGTCGCCGCGTCGCTCGCCCTGGCTCTGGCCACCACGGGGAAGCGCGTCCTCGTCATCGAGGTCGAGGGACGCCAGGGGCTGTCGCAGACCTTCGACGTCCCGCCGCTCGGCACCGAGGAGGTCCGGCTCGTCCAGCACCACAGCGGCGGCGAGCTCTGGGGGCTGTCGGTCGACGCCAAGGCCGCGCTGCTGGAGTACCTCCAGCTCTTCTACAAGCTCGGCCGCGCCGGGTCGGCCCTCGAGAAGGTCGGCGCCATCGACTTCGCCACCACCATCGCCCCCGGCGTGCGCGACGTTCTGCTCACGGGCAAGGTCTACGAGGCCGCCGGGCGTCCCCGAGGTGGTCGCGGGTCGAAGCAGAAGGCCCTGCACTACGACGCGCTCGTGCTCGACGCCCCGCCGACCGGCCGGGCGGTGCGCTTCCTCAACGTCAACGCCGGCCTGGCCGACGTCGCCAAGGTGGGGCCGATCCGCTCCCAGGCCGACTCGATCACGAGCATGCTCCGCGACCGGCGCACGCTCGTGCACATGGTGACCCTGCTCGAGGAGATGCCGGTCCAGGAGAGCCTCGACGGGCTGCGTGACCTTGCCGACGCCCAGCTCCACCTCGGCGCGATCATCGTCAACCAGATCCGCGAGCCCTACCTCTCCCCCACCCACCTCGAGGTGCTCGCCCATGGTGACGACGAGCTCGACGAGACGCTGCGCGAGCAGCTCACGGCTGCCGGGCTGCGACCGACCAACCCCATGGTCACCGGCCTGATGAGAGAGGGCCGTGACCACGCCCAGCGACTCGCCCTCCAGGAGGCGATGGCCGCGGAGATCGCCGATGCCGGACGCCCGGTCCTCGAGCTGCCCGCCCTCACCGGCGGCGTCGAGGACGGCGGCATCGGTGTGCTGGCCGACGAGCTGCTCGAGCAGGGAGTCGCCTGATGGCCGCGCGCAAGGAGGCCGAGCACCCCCGGCTCGAGGTCGACGACCTCCTCGCCGACCCCGGGGTCGGCATCATCGTCTGCTGCGGCTCGGGCGGGGTCGGAAAGACGACGACGGCGGCCGCCCTCGGGATCCGCGCCGCCGAGTCCGGACGCAAGGTCGTCGTCCTCACCATCGACCCCGCCCGCCGGCTGGCCCAGGCCCTGGGCCTCACCGAGCTGGACAACACCCCGCGCCCGGTCGCGGGAGTCGACCTGGCTGCCGGTGGCTCCCTCGACGCGATGATGCTCGACATGAAGCGGACCTTCGACGAGGTCGTCGAGACGCACGCGACACCCGAGAAGGCCGAGCAGATCCTCGCCAACCCCTTCTACCAGGCCGTCTCCAGCTCGTTCGCGGGCACGCAGGAGTACATGGCCATGGAGAAGCTCGGGCAGCTGCGCTCCCAGGCCGACGCCGACGGCCGGTGGGACCTCATCGTCGTCGACACCCCGCCGTCGCGCTCCGCCCTGGACTTCCTCGACGCCCCGAAGCGGCTCGGCTCCTTCCTCGACGGCCGCTTCGTCCGGCTGCTCATGGCGCCGGCCAAGGCCGGGGGCCGTGCCTACCTCAAGGTCTTCAGCGTCGGCGTCGACCTCGCCCAGCGCACCGTCAGCCGGGTGCTCGGCGGTCAGCTGCTCATGGACGTGCAGACGTTCGTCGCGGCGCTCGACACGATGTTCGGCGGGTTCCGCGAGCGCGCCGACGTCACCTACGCGCTGCTCAAGGAGGACACGACGGCCTTCGTCGTCGTCGCCTCCCCGGACCGCGACGCGCTGCGCGAAGCAGCCTTCTTCGTGGACCGGCTCGGTGCGGAGCGTATGCCTCTCGCCGGGGTCGTCGTGAACCGTCTCCAGGCGCTCGGGGCCAGTGCCCTCTCGGCCTCCCGCGCCGAGGACGGCGTCGAGCAGCTCCTCGAGTCCGGCCGCGGCGAGACGCTCACGGCCGGGCTGTTGGCGCTCCACGCCGACCTCGCCTCGACGGCCGCGCGCCAGCACGCCGTGGTCTCCCGGTTCGCGAGGTCGCACCCCGACGTGCCGATGGCCTCGGTGGCCGCGTCGGCCACCGACATCCACGACCTCGACGGACTCCGTGCGGTGGGCGGGCTGCTCGCCGGCTGACCGGCACACCCCGTGGTCCGGTACGGACCGTCCCGTCGAGCCGGCATTCGCCCGGAGCGGATCACGGACGTATGCCGGAGTGGGCGGACCGAGCCGGAGCTCAGCCCTGCGGGCGCCCCATGGACTTGCTGAGGACGCCCCGCCAGGAGCGGACGTCGGGGTGGCGACGCAGGAGCGCACGGCGCTCGCGCTCCGTCATGCCGCCCCACACACCGAACTCGGTCCGGTTGTCGAGGGCGTCGGACAGGCAGTCGAGCGCGACGGGGCATCCGCGGCACACGACCTTGGCCGCGCGCTGTTCCTTGCCCTGGACGAAGAGCGCGTCCGGGTCGGTGCCGACGCAGGTTCCACGAGTGGACCAGTCGGACGTACCCTGGTTGAGGGTGATGCTGGCAGGTGCTGTGATCGTCATGCGAACTGTCCCTTGAGAAGACCATTCCCTCCCGAATGGCGCTAAGGGAAAACTAGGCAGTAGCCAAAATCGCCACCATGACGAAAATGGGACTAGTTATGTGGCTCTTAGTGACTAGTTCCAGGCTGGGCCGAGCACGCGCAGGGCCGTGCACCCGGGCGTGGTGCGCCTCGGACGGGGCCACAACTTGTCGCGTTACCCTGCTGGCATGGAAGGCCGTGCCCACAATATCGCCCACGTGCTCCGTCTGCTCACGGGGCTCGTCGTCCTGAGCGCCCTCATGGGGCTGCTCATGGCCGGCCTGGCCATCCCCGCGATCGGGGCCGGTGGCAGCGCCACCAAGAGCGGCGTCGAGGCGTTCAACGAGCTGCCGAGCGAGTTCTCCGTCTCGCCCCTGGCGCAGCAGTCACGCATCGTCGACGCCGGCAGCCGGCTCATCGCGAACCCCTACGACGAGAACCGCATCATCGTCCCGCTCAAGAACATCTCGCCGTGGATGCAGAAGGCCCAGATCGCGATCGAGGACGCCCGCTTCTACGAGCACGGAGGGCTGGACGTGCGTGGCTTCACCCGGGCCATGGTCTCCAACCTCCAGAGCGGCGACGTGCAGGGCGCCTCGACGCTGACCCAGCAGTACGTCAAGATCACGTTGCAGGAGAACGCCCTTCGACGTGACGACAAGGACGCGGCGAAGGCCGCCGTCGCCAAGACCTACACCCGCAAGCTGCAGGAGCTCAAGTACGCGCTGGACGTCGAGCGCAACTACACCAAGGAGCAGATCCTCACCGGGTACCTCAACCTCGTCTACTACGGCGACCAGGCCTACGGCGTCGAGGCCGCGGCCCAGAACTACTTCGGCGTCAAGGCCAGCCAGCTGACCCTGGTCCAGTCCGCGCTGCTCGCGGGCATCGTGCAGCAGCCGACGACCTACAACCCCGTGCAGAACCCGAAGCAGTCACAGACCCGGCGCAACGCCGTCCTCGACCGCATGCAGGTCCTCGGCATGGCCACCGCCAAGGACGTCGCCGCGGCCAAGAAGGTCCCGGTGGCGAGCATGCTGGGCAACCGCAAGCCGCCCAAGGGCGTCTGCCAGCGCTCGTCCGAGCCGTTCTTCTGCGCCTACATGATGGAGTACCTCCAGAAGTCGCCGCAGATGGCCGTGCTGGGCAAGACCCCGGCCGAGCGCCTCAAGAACATCAACCAGGGCGGCCTGACGATCAAGACCACGCTCGACCCCAAGCTCCAGCAGGCGACGCTGCGCGAGCTCACCAAGGCCGTGCCGATCAACAACCGGAGCAACCTCGGCGCCGCGTCCACCGTCCTCGAGCCGGGCACCGGCAAGATCCTCGCGATGGCCCAGTCGACGGACTTCAGCAAGAGCCAGCTCAACCTCAACGCCGACCAGCGCTACGGCGGCAGCCAGTACGGCTACCAGTTCGGCTCCACCGCCAAGACCTTCGCCCTCGTCGCGGCCCTCGAGTCGGGCATGCCGCTCGACGGGACCATCGACGCGCCCTCCGCCTCACCTGACGACCCCCACGTCTTCGAGACCAAGGAGATGAAGGACCGCTGCAACGCGCAGGACCCGTGGCCGGTGGAGAACGACTACCGCAGTGGCGGTCAGCTCACGCTCGCCCAGGCCACCGCCGAGTCGATCAACACCGCCTTCGGCCAGCTCGTCATCGACCTCGGCGGCTGCAAGGTCCATGAGGTCATGACCCGGATGGGCATCCACCAGGGCGACGGCAAGCCGATCAGCTCCTCGATCTCGTCGATCACCCTCGGCGCCGGGACGGTCACCCCGATGTCGATCGCCGCGGCCTACGCCACGCTGGCCGCCCGCGGGAAGCACTGCGAGCCCACCCCGATCGCGTCCATCACGGCGTCCGACGGCAAGGTCATCGCCGTGCCACCGGCGATCTGCAAGCAGGTCGTCCGCGCGGACATCGCCGACGGTGTCAACCAGCTGCTCCAGGGCCCGCTCGCGGATCGGCGCGGCACCGCCCGCGGCCTGTGGGACGTGAGCGCTCGGCCGGCGGCGGGCAAGACCGGCACGACCGACGCCCACAACCAGTCGTGGTTCGTCGGGTACACCCCGCAGCGCGCCGCCTCCGTGTGGATCGGCAACGTCAAGCCGGCCCGGGCCGACGGCAAGCTGATCACCCTCAACGGCAAGTGCTTCGGCGACTACGGCTGCAAGCGCAGCGTCTTCGGTGGCACCGTCGCGGCCCCTGTGTGGAGCGAGATCATGACGGCCGCGACCGCCGGCCTCCCCGTCGTCCCGTTCACACCGCCCTCGCAGGCGGTCCTCAACGGCAACTACGTCCCCCTCCCCGACGTCATCGGCAACGCGGTCAGCACGGCCACCGAGAAGCTCGAGGCAGCCGGCTTCAAGGTCAAGGTCGGAGCGCGCGTCGACAGCACGATCGAGGAGGGCCGGGTCGCCCGGACCAGCCCGGCCAACCGCGCCCCCAAGGGCGGAACGGTGACGCTGCTCATCTCGCGAGGCTTCGAGTCGACCCCGGTCACGCCGGCCCGGGTCACCGAACCCCGACGACCCATCGCCCAGCTAGCACCGCAGCCGACGCCGGAACAGGCGGCACCCGTCAGGCCCGGCCCGACTCCCAAGGTCAAGCCGACCAAGCCGCCGAAGCGCCCCTGAGCGGAGGTCAGCCGGCGAGGACCTGCCGGACGATCGCCGCGACCCGGCCGCCGTCGGCGCGGCCGGCGATCTCGCCCTGCGCGGCCTTCATGACCTGTCCCATCTGCGCCATCCCCGTGGCACCGCTCGACGCCACGGCGGTCCGCACGATGCGCTCCAGCTCGTCGTCACCGAGCTGCTGGGGCAGGTACGCCTCGAGGACGGCCAGCTCGGCGTCCTCGGTCTGCGCGAGCTCCGTGCGGCCGGCTCCGACGTATGCCGTCGACGCCTCCTTGCGCTTCTTCGCCTCCTTCGCGATGACCTTGAGGACCTCGTCGTCGGAGAGCTCCCTGGCCTCGGTGCCGGCCACCTCGGCGTTGGTGATCGCGGTGAGCGTCATCCGCAGCGTGCCCGAACGGACCTTGTCCTGGCTGCGGATGGCGTCGTGGAGGTCGCTCCGGAGGGTGGACTTGAGGCTCGGGTCGGTCATGGCCCCAGTCTGGCACCCGGCGTCAACCCGGATACTGGTGCGATGACGTCGACGACCGGGACCGTGATCCGCTCCCTTGCCGCAGTCGCCGGAGCCGGAGTCATGGGCGTCGCCTATGCCGGGCTCGTCGAGCGCAACTGGTTCGCCCTGCGGTCGGCGACCGTCCCCGTGCTGCCCTCGGGGGCCGCGCCGGTGCGCATCCTCCAGGTGAGCGACCTCCACCTCATGCCCCGTCAGGAGCGCAAGATCCAGTGGGTGCGGGATCTGGCCACGCTGGCCCCGGACTTCGTCGTGAACTCGGGCGACAACCTCGCCCACGTCGACGCCGTGCCGCCGTTGCTCCGGGCGATGGAGCCGCTCCTGGATCTCCCCGGCGCCTTCGTCCTCGGCTCGAACGACCGCTTCGCGCCGGTGCCCAAGAACCCCGCGCTCTACCTCACCCCTCGCCACGCGCGGCCGCCGAGGATGCCCCGCACGGCGCTGCCGGTCGACGCGCTCGTCGACGGCCTGCGCGCGGGCGGCTGGTCCGACCTCGACAACACCCGGACCACGGTGACGATGGGCGCGCACCGGGTGGAGCTCGTGGGAGTCGACGACCCCCACATCGAGCGCGACCGGTATGCCGCGGTGTCGGCTCCCGCGGCCGCCGACGTCGCGCTGACCATCGGTCTCGTGCACGCCCCCTACCAGCGCGTCCTCGACGCGATGACCGCCGATGGAGCCGGGCTGGTCCTCGCCGGCCACACCCATGGTGGCCAGCTGGCGCTGCCCGTCTTCGGCGCCCTCGTCACCAACTGCGACCTCGACCGGCGACGAGCCAAGGGGGTGTCGCGCTGGTGGCCGGGAGCCGGGGCCACGCCGTCGGCAGCGGCACCGGACGACGCGGCATACCTGCACGTGTCGGCCGGTCTCGGGACCTCGCCCTACGCGCCCGTGCGCTTCGCATGTCGTCCGGAGGCCACGTTGCTGACCCTCGTCGCGCGCTGACCGCGCCACCCCGGGACACCTCGGGGGATCGGATTTCGGGCGGGGGGCAGGCGTCGGTTATCCTCGGGTGTCGCGGAGCCGGATGGTGCCGCGCACTGCCACGGGGTGTGGCGCAGCTTGGTAGCGCGCTTCGTTCGGGACGAAGAGGTCGCAGGTTCAAATCCTGTCACCCCGACCAGCAGGGAGAAGGCCCCTGACCAGCAGAGATGCTGGTCAGGGGCCTTGCTCGTGCCGCCGGACCAGGCGCGCACCGGTCAACCCCGGCGCTCCTCGACGGTGCCGGTCCACGGCCCCGTCATCCCGTGGCAGGGACCGGCAGACTTCCGAGCGCCGCGAAGCGGGCGAGACGGGCCGCGTGACGGACGCCCGGCTCGGTCGCGAGCAGCGTGGCCAGCTCGTGCTGCAGGACCACGCCGAGCCGCAGGCAGAACGCCTCGGGCTCGGCGGCAGCGTCGGGCAGCTCCGGCACGATCCGGTCGACGAGGCCATGAGCCAGCAGGTCCAGTGAGCGCACCCCCTGGGCCTGCGCCATCTCGGGGGCGTGGTCGGTGTCGCGGTGGACGATGGCCGAGGCCCCCTCGGGAGGCAGCGGGGAGAGCCAGCCGTGCTGGGCAGCGACCGTGCGGTCCGCCGGCACGAGCGCGAGTGCCCCGCCCCCGGTCCCCTGGCCGAGGAGGACCGAGAGGGTCGGCGCCTCGAGGTCGACGAGCTCGGCGAGGCACCGCGCGATCTCGCCGGCCATCCCGCCCTCCTCCGCCTCCCGGGACAGGGCGGCCCCGGGAGTGTCGATGACGGTGACGAGCGGGAGCCGCAGCTCACGGGCGAGGCGCATCCCACGCCGTGCCTCGCGCAGGGCAGCCGGTCCCATCGGTCGGTGCTCGGTCTGGCCACGGCGGTCCTGGCCGAGCACGACGCACGGCACCTCGCCAAAGCGGGCGAGGGCCAGCAGGAGGCCGGGGTCGGACTCCCCCGCCCCTGTCCCGTTGAGCGGCACGACGTCGCGTGCGGCATACCGGAGCAGCCGGCGTATGCCGGGTCGTTCCTTGCGCCGTGACGTCGTCACCGACTCCCACGCCGGCACGTCCCGGACGAGGTCGTCGAGCCCGTCCGGCAGCGCCGGGACGGCGGGCGTCCGCGGCGCGGAGAGGACGGTGAGGGCGCGATCGAGGACGTCGGCCACCCGCTCCGGCTCGAGCACGGCGTCGACGATCCCGTGGGCGAAGAGGTTCTCGGCGAGCTGGACGCCCTCGGGGAAGGGCCTGCCGTAGAGAGCCTCGTAGACGCGCGGGCCGAGGAAGCCGATGAGGGCGCCGGGCTCGGCGACGGTGACGTGGCCGAGGGAGCCCCAGGAGGCGAGGACGCCCCCCGTCGTGGGGTTGCGCAGGTAGACGAGGTACGGCAGCCCGGCAGCCTTGTGTGCGGTGATGGCCGATGTGATCCGCACCATCTGGAGGAACGCGACGGTGCCCTCCTGCATCCGCGTGCCACCGCTGACCGGCGCGGCGAGGAGGGGCAGCCCCTCCTCGGTGGCGCGCCGGACGGCCCGGGTCAGGCGGTCGGAGGTCGCGACGCCGATGCTGCCGGCAAGAAACGAGAACTCGCCCGCGACCACGGCCACCCGGCGGCCGCGCAACAGCCCCTCACCGGTGACGATGGCCTCGTCGACCCCGGACTTCGCGCGGGCAGCTGCGAGCGCAGCGGCATACGCCTCGTCGGGTGCGACGTCGACGAGCGCCTCGTCCCAGGAGCGGTACGACCCGGTGTCGAGGACCAGACCGAGAAGGTCGTGGGCCGAGAGGCGACGGGTCAAGAGCGGTCCAGCCAGGCGAGCACGGCGTCACGGTCGGCGTCGAGGAGCGGCGGGGCCGAGTGCGCCGTCATCGTCGTCTCGGCGCCGGCCCCGTCGAAGAAGCGCAGCGGCGGTCCGGGAAGCGTGACCGGTCCCAGCGAGGCGTGCTCGACCTCGACGAGCAGGCCCTGCGAGCGCACCTGGTCCCAGTCGTAGACCTCGTCGAGCGTCCGGACCTTGCCGGCGGGGATGCCGGCCGAGGACAGCTTCTCGAGCAGGTCGGCGCTGTCGAAGGGGGCGAACGCAGCCTCGACGAGGTCGATGACCTCCTCGCGGTGGGCGGCGCGTTCGGGGTTGGTCGCCATGCCGGGCGCCTGGGCGTCCAGCCGGAAGGCTTCGCAGAAGCGGCGCCACAACCCCTCGCTGCCCACGGCGATCTGCACGGCACCGTCGCGGCACCGGAACAGGCCGTAGGGCGAGATGGAGGGGTGGTGGTTGCCCTGGGCGCGTCCGGTCTCGCCGGCGACGGTCTGCCGGGTGCCCTGGAAGGCATGGATGCCCACGACGCCGGCGAGCAGCGAGGTGCGCACCACCTGACCGCGACCGGTCCGCTCGCGCTCGAGGAGCGCGGCGAGGACGCCGTAGCCGCCCCACATCCCGGCGAGGAGGTCGGCGATGGGCACCCCGACCCGCTGCGGGTCCTCGGGGCCGGACCCGGTGACCGACATGAGCCCGGCCTCGCCCTGGGCGATCTGGTCGTAGCCGGCACGGCCACCCTCGGGGCCGTCGTGGCCGAAGCCGGTGATGCTGAGCACGACGAGCCGCGGGTTGAGCTCGAGCAGGCGCTCCGCCGAGAAGCCGAGACGGTCGAGCACGCCGGTGCGGAAGTTCTCGACGAGGACGTCGGCGCGTTCGACGAGCGCGGTCAGCACCTCGCGCCCCTCGTCGGACTTGAGGTCGAGGGCGATCGACTCCTTGTTGCGGTTGCACGACAGGAAGTAGGTCGAGACGCCCTCGGCGGGCGTTGCCGACCGACCGTCGCGGTCGACGAACGGCGGCCCCCACCCGCGGGTGTCGTCGCCGTGGCCGGGTGACTCGACCTTGATGACGCGGGCGCCGAGGTCGCCGAACATCATGCCGGCATGGGGTCCGGCGAGTGCGCGGCTGAGGTCGACGACGAGGGTGCCGCTCAGCGGCCCGGCACTCACAGCCAGCCCGGGGCGACGAGCAGGCCCCAGGTGACGAGCGGCGCGAGGACGACCAGGCTCATGCCCCAGCGCATGAGCTGGCGGAACACGAGGTCGCGCTCGCGCGCCTCGGCGTTGGCGACACACAGCGCGCCGTTGGTCGAGAACGGGCTGATGTCGACGACCGAGGACGAGATGGCCAGGGCGATGACGACACCGACGGCGCCGATCTGGCCGGTGAGCAGGAACGGCACCGCGAGCGGGATGAGTGCGCCGAGGATTCCCGTGGTCGACGCGAACGCGGAGACGACGGCGCCGATGAGGCAGATGAGCAGCGCGGCGAGGAGCGGGGCGCCGACGCCGGCGACCTGCTCACCGAGCCAGTCGACCGTGCCCTGGTCCTGGAGCAGGGTGACGTAGGTGACGATGCCACCGACGAGCAGGACGGTGCCCCAGGCGATCTTGTCGACGGCGCCCTTGGCCGACTCGGGGTAGATCAGGGTGAGGACGACCGCGACACCGAGGGCGGTGAAGCCGACGTCGAACTTCAGCAGCAGCGCCGAGATCGCGAGGAACGCGAGGCCGACGAGGGTGAGGATGCGCTCGGTGTTGAGCCGGGTGTCGTCGTCCTCGGCCGGCTGGTCGTCCGTGGCGACACCACCGGAGCGGGCGCGCTCGACGGCGGCGTCGGGGGTGCCGGTCACGGCCGAACGGGTGGCGGTCCGGCTCGCGGCGACGGCGGTCTCGCTGAGCTCGCTCTCGGCCTCGACGTCCCGGCCCCGGCTGATGAGCTCGCGACCACCGAAGAGGACGAACGCGAGGGCGGTGATGACGAAGCAGGAGATGACCGAGAGCGCGAAGAGCAGCGCCGGGTTGCCCGGGAGGTCGTTGTCGTCGACGACACCGTTGGTGATCGCCCCGAAGATGCCGATCGGGGAGAACGAGCCGCCGGTCGCGCCGAGGGTGATGGCCATGCCCATGAGGACAGGGCTGATCCGGTAGCGGGCAGCGAAGCCCATCCCGACCGGCGCGACGATGGCCACGGTGGCGGGGGTGGCGGCGCCGATGCCCGCGATGACGGCGCAGATGCCGAACATCGCCCAGGGGACGAGCGCGACCCTCCCCCGGACGACCCGGACGCTCGCATGGACCATCCAGTCGACCGTGCCGTTGTTCTTGGCCAGCGCGAAGAGGTAGGTGACCCCGACGAGGATGACGAAGAGGGTGGCCGGGAATCCGCCGACGACCTCGGCGGGACCCACGTCGAAGACGGTCACGCCGACGACTGCGGCGGCCACGAGCGCGAGGGCGCCCATGTTGATCGACCGCACCGTGGCGACGAGGAAGACGAGGACGAGCACCCCGAGGGCGATGACGTCGTTCATGTGAGCTCCTTTGCTCATCGAGGCCGAGCGCCTCGGTGGTTCAGTGGCCTAGCCTCTTGGCCAACGGGCCATCTTGTCAATAGATTGGGCCCATGCGCCTTTCCTCCTGCCCCGCGGACCAGCGGTGAGCAGCGCTGCCCCCCTGGGGCCGGGGGACGTCGGGGGAGGTGGCAGCGCCGAGGGTCCGCGCAAGCTCTTGCGTCCGCGCCTCTACGAGCAGCTGGCCGACCACATCGCCGACTTCATCGAGGCGCAGGGCCTCGCGCCCGGTGACCGGCTGCCTCCCGAGCGCCGGCTCGCCAAGGACCTGGGCGTCAGCCGGGCGACCCTCAGCCGCGCCCTGGTGGCCCTCGAGGTCCGCGGCCGACTCGAGGTCCGCCACGGTGACGGGGCGGTCGTGCGCGACCCGCACACCCGCGTGACCCTCCCACCGCTCGACGACGTCCCGCTGCACGAGCTCGTGGCGACGCGGATCACGACGATGACCGAGCTCGCGGGCCTGGCCGCGGTGCACCCGGACAGCGCACGGCGCTCCGCCCTCCTCGCCGACGACGGCGGGCACCGCGAGCTCGAGGAGGTGTGGGACTGCATCCTGCGGCTCACCGACGGGGAGTCGCTCCTCGCATGCATCGACGCCGCCCTGGCCGAACGTGTGCGCCAGCTCGGCGGTGCAGGGGCGCACCCGGGTCACGTGCGCGACCTCGCCGAGGCCGTCCGCCGTGGCCGGACGGACGAGGTGCCCGGCGCGGTGCGCGCCGTCTTGGGCGCCTGAGACCGCGTGGACCCCTCGCAGGTCGGTCTCGTCCTCGCGGCCGGGCTGGTCGCCGGCATCCTCACCTCGACGGTCGGCGTGGCCTCCCTCGTCAGCTTCCCGGTGCTCCTCGCCGTCGGCCTGCCACCGGTGGTCGCGAACACCTCGAACACGATTGGCATGGCGCCCGCAGGGGTGAGCGGGTCCTTCGGTTACCGCCGAGAGCTGCGTGAGCACCCGGGGGCGACGCGCGTGGTCCTCGTGACGTCGGCGCTCGGAGCGGTCGTCGGGTCGGCGCTCCTGCTGGGACTCCCGAGCCGCGTGTTCGAGGTGGTCGTGCCGTGGCTCATCCTCGGCACCTGCCTGCTCGTTGGCGCTCAGCCCCGTCTCAAGGCCTGGGCCCGGTCACGACGCAGCGCCCAGCCCGGTCATGACCACCCCGCCTCCCGCATGACGGTGTCAACCCGTCTGTTCGCCACCCTGACCGGGGTCTACGGCGGCTACTTCGGCGCTGGCTCGGGCGTGATGATGCTGGCCGTGCTCGGGCTCGGCACGTCGCTCGAGTTCAGGATCCTCAACGCCCTCAAGACGTATGCCGTCATGGTGGCGAACCTCGTCGCGGCCGCCGTCTTCGTCGTCATCGCTCCCGTCGACTGGCCGGCGGTCCTCGCGCTGGCCGCCGGCTCGGTGGTGGGGGGCTACGTCGGCTCACACCTCGGCCGCCTCCTTCCCGAGCCGGTCCTTCGCGCTCTCGTCGTCGTGGCCGGGATCGCCGCCGCCGTGCACCTCTGGTCGTGACGCGGTGTCCGGGGCGCCGGCGCGCCTCCGCATACTGGCCACCACGCGAGTGCCGCCACCCGGCACGTGCGACGCCAGCCACCAGGAGCCCACGTGAACCCCGAGGCCACCTCGCGCACCATCGTCATCACCGGCGCCAGCGACGGGATCGGGGCTGCCGCCGCCCGCACCCTGGCAGCCGCCGGCCACGAGGTCGTCATCGTCGGCAGGTCCCCCGAGAAGACCGCTGCGGTCGCCGGGGAGCTCGGGGCGCCGTTCCACGTCACCGACTTCGCCGACCTCTCACAGGTCCGCTCCCTCGCCCGGAGCCTGCAGGAGGCCCATCCCCGCATCGACGTGCTGGCCAACAACGCCGGCGGCATCATGGGCGAGCGCTCCCTGACCGTCGACGGCTTCGAGAGGACCTTCCAGGTCAACCACCTGGCCGGCTTCCTGCTCACCCAGCTGCTCCTGCCGACCCTCGTGTGCAGCAGGGCCACGGTCGTCCAGACCGCGAGCGCGGCGGCCCGGCTGTTCGGTCGCTTCGACCTCGACGACCTGCAGAACGAGCAGGCCTACTCGCCCCAGAAGGCCTACGGCAACGGCAAGCTCGAGAACATCCTCTTCACCCGCGAGCTGCAGCGCCGGCACGGTGCCGACGGGATCGCGGCCGTGGCGTTCCATCCCGGGATCGTGGGCACGAACTTCGCCAGCGACTCCACGAGCCTGATGCGGTTCATCTACCACACGCCCGGCCTCAACCGGCTCTTCACGACCTCGCCCGACCAGGGCGCGGACCAGCTCGTCTGGCTGGCGCAGTCGACGCCGGGGTCCGACTGGGAGCCCGGCGCCTACTACGAGAAGCGGCGGGTGACGAGGTCCGCCGCGGCAGCGCATGACGACACCCTCGCCGCAGCGCTGTGGGAGGCGTCCGAGGACATGGTCCGCCAGTCGGCCGCCTGACCTCCGCAACGTCCCACGGGGCGAGCCTCAGGCCGGCGGGACCGACGGGAGCACGGAGGCGTCCTCGGGCAGCCCGTCGGCCCAGAAGTCGAAGGTCTGGGCCAGCCAGAACGTCGCGAACGACAGCAGGAGGACGACCTCGACCCAGAGCACCCACTCGTCGGGGGTGTCGCCGACGCCGAGCTGGTCCATGACGGCCAGGGCGATCGCCGCCAGGAACGTCACAACCATGACACCGGCCACGGCGGCGTAGACCCCGGCGTACGCCTTCCCCGCCCGTGCCCGAGCGGCGTCGTCGCGGCGGCTCCGTGCCCTGCGGGCGTTGACGTAGGCCACGCCGGTGACGAGGGCGAAGAGCGGCGTGGCGGCCCCGAAGTGGGCCACGTCGAGGAAGGACTCGCGGGCGAGGCCGAACCACAGGACGAACCCGGCGAAGACCACGATCGCCAGCGCCAGCCCGATCCTCGTGGCGCGCGAGGACTTCCGGCGCCTCACCACCACGTGGCCACCGAGAGCCACGCCGGCCACGCCGAGCGCGATGAGGCTCGTGATGTTGTTCTCCACGGCGGGGACGAACTCCGGCGGAACGGAGCAGCGCCCGTCCGGGTCGCAGGGCGCGCCACCGGCCCCGCGCGGGGTGGGCACGAACGCGACCACCGGCGCGAGCATCCCGGCGATGTTGAGCGCCGTGTCCTCGAACCCGCGACGCCCCACGATCGCCACGAGGCTGATGCCGATGGCGACGAGCGCGCCGACGAAGACGCTGCGCGCGGGCGTGTAGTAGTAGGCGCTGATCGAGCCGAGGTGGCGGTTGGCCTCGAGGCCGTCGAGCCGTTCGAGCCACACGGCGAGCAGGAGCAGCAGCACGAGCCCCACGAGGCTGAGCCGCAGGTAGCGGTACGTCCGCACGGCGGCGCTGGCACGCACCCCCGGACTGGTGACCGGCTGGGCGACGGTCGCCGGCGAGGTCTCGGTCCCGGTCTCGGACATCAGTGGTCCCCTCTCGTGACGTGGTCACCCCAGAGGAGACGTCACGACCCGCGCAGATACCTCATAGACCCGGTATGCCGCCCGCTGCCGTCAGCCCTGCCCGATCGAGGTGCGGAGCTCGCCGAACCACGGCGCCGACACGTCGAACGTCTTGCCGCCGGCGATCCGCGGGAACTCGATGGTGCGCAGCTCGTCACCGCGCTCCTCGTCCTCGCCGATGACGCCCGACTCACCGCGCAGGGCAGCGTCGACCGCGTGGTCGGTGCAGCGGCGGATGAGCTCGAGGTCCTCGGGACCGGCGGCCGCCGAGCGGGAGAAGTAGCCGGACTTCTGCACCATGACCTTCTCGGCACCCAGCCGCTGCGCGAACTGCTTGCCGAACCACGCGCCGGGGTTGACCTTGTCCAGCTGCACGTGACCGAACGGGTCGACCGGGACGTCGAGGCCGGCGGCCTCGAGCTCGGCCACCACCTCGGCGACCCCGGCACCCTCGGAGAGGAAGATGTTGACGCAGCCGATCTCGTCCATGACCGCCCTGAGCCGGGCGCTCTCGCCCGCCAGGTCGATCGGTGCCTCCGGCACGAAGACCGCGTGCACGTCCCAGCGGCGCGAGTCCAACCCGATGCCGGGCAGCCACTCCTGCTCGCCCACCCAGGCGTGGTGGCGGCGGGCGGTCTCGGCCGTGAGCCAGCCGCAGTGTCGGCCCATCACCTCGTGGATGATGAGCATCCGCGGGTTCGAGGAGTGCTCGGCGAGCACATTGCGGGCGAAGATCGCCGCCTGCTCGGCCGCGGTCCATGCCCCCAGGGACTGCCGGATCGGCACGACGTCGTTGTCGATCGTCTTGGGCAGGCCGACGACCGTCAGCGGGTAGTCGTTCTCCGCGAGGTATGCCGCGAGGTCGGCTGCCGTGGTGTTCGTGTCGTCGCCCCCGATGGTGTGCAGGACGTCCACCCCGTCCGCGGTGAGCTGCTCGGCCGCGACGTGCAGCGGATTCTGTCCCTCCCGCACGAGTCCCCGCTTCACGCAGTCGGCGACGTTGGTCAGCTTGACGCGGCTGTTGCCGATCGGAGATCCGCCGAAGCGGTGCAACAGACCGGCGCCGGCGCGGACCTCCGGGGTGACCTCGACCGAGCGGCCGGTGAGCAGGCCGGCATACCCGTTCTGGTAGGCGAGGATCCGGGCGTCGGGAGCGACCTCGGTGTAGCGCTCGATGAGTCCGCCGACGGCGGAGGACAGGCAGGGAGCGAGGCCGCCCGCGGTGAGCAGGGCAACGGTCTGGACGGGCATGGACGTACAGCTCCTCAGGCGAGGGGAACGGACAGCAGCCAGTCTCTCAGTGTGACCGCAGCCACAGTGACCGCCTGCTCGCCCCTCGGACGGCCGGCCTCACTCGCAGGGGCGCGAGACCGTCGGCGGCGGGTCCTTGCGGACCGCAGGCTTGGGCGGCATCTGCGCGACCGGGGTGACCTTGTCGAACCTGTTGCCCAGCACGACGTCGATGGTCATGTTGTCGCGGGGCACCTGGGCCAGGATGGCGCCGTCGATGTGCCTGGCCACCTGTGCGGCGGCGAGGTCGGCATCGGGACCGTGCCTGATCACCGCCACCTCGTTGGGCAGGAACGAGCCGTCGGGGTCGTTGCCCTGCTTGCCTCCCTTGAAGCCTCGGGAGGTGAGGTCGGCGAGGGTGGACTTCGCGAGGCCCGAGCGCCACGTCGTGTTGTAGACGTTGACGGTGTAGGAGGACATCTTCGGGGGCTTGGGCGGCGGGGCCGGGAGCAGCGAGGTGTAGTCGGCGCCGAGGACGAAGGAGATCGACGTGCCCGCGCGGCCGTCGTACTCGAGCTCGGCACCGGCGATGGTCTGGGCGGCCAGGAGCGCCTGGTCGAGACCGGCCCTGCCGTGGTAGATCCGCGCCGGAGCCTTGACGTAGAGGGACCGAGGAGCACTCGACATGCTGACGACGTTGAAGCCGCGACGGCTGAGGTTGCGCCCGACCGCGTGGGCGGCGCCGTCCTGGCCCGAGGTGTTGAGGACGGTGACCTTGAACGACCCCACCGGCGGCGCCGGCACCTTGACCGGCTCGCAGGTGGGCGCCGGCGGCTCGTCGGTCATGAGACCGGTGCCATAGGCGGCGGCGATGCTGGCCGTCCCGAGCAGCAGTGCGGGGATGGTGACGAAGGCCGCGAGGTGGCGGAACTGGTAGCGGCGCCAGATCTGGTCGTCGCTGAGCTCCTCCGCGGCACGCGCCCGGACGAGGAGGTTCTCGTGGACGGTGTCACGGGTCAGGCCGAGGCCTCGACGGGCCAGGTCGCGAGCCGCGGAGGCGGTGCGCACCGGCAGACGCTGGCGCTGAGCTCGATCCGCGGTGGGCGAGTCGCCCGCCCTCTCGTCGCCGAAAAGATCCTCGACGTGGCCCTCGACCACGCCCTCGGGTCGCTCCGACCGTGACTGACGTCCGAACACCGTTCCTCCTCACCCAGGTCGACGACGGTGGCTCTGCACGAATCACACCACGAGTCACATGAGTCCCATGAGCAACACGCACATTCCGTCATCGAACCGAGACCGGCCGTCCACCCCGGCGTCGGTCAGAGCGTCGCGGCGACGAGCTCGGCGGTCTGGAGCATGTTGAGCGCCGCGCCCTTGCGCAGGTTGTCGCCGCAGACGAAGAGGTCGATCGTGCGGGGGAAGTCGATGGCCTGGCGCATGCGCCCGACGAAGCGGGGGTCGGCGCCGACGATGTCGACGGGGGTGGGGTAGTCGCCGTTCTCGGGGTCGTCCATGACGACGACGGCCGGCGCCTCGACGAGGGCCTGCCGCGCCCGGTCCACGGTGATCGACCTCGCGAAGGTCGCGTGGACCGAGACCGAGTGGGTGGAGACGACCGGCACTCGCACGCAGGTCGCGGATACCCGGAGGTCGGGCATGTCGAGGATCTTGCGCGTCTCGTGACGGATCTTCGACTCCTCCGAGCTCCACCCCTCACCGACGTGCGTCCCCGCCCAGGGCAGCACGTTGAGCGCAAGCGGCCCCCCGAAGAGGCTGGGTCCGAGCTCGTGCTCGATGGCGCGTCGCACGTCGCCCGGACGCATTCCGAGGTTCCGGTCGCCGCCGACCACGGCGATCTCGTCGTGCAGCCGGGTCATCCCGGCGCGGCCCATGCCCGACGCCGCCTGGAAGCTCGTCACGACGAGCTCGGTCAGCTCCCACTGCGCGTGGAGCACGGCGAGGACGTCGATCATCGTCATCACCGTGGCTCCGGGGCTGGCGATGATGCCGCGAGGGCGCTCGTGCACGGCCTCCGGGTTGATCTCGGGCACGACGAGCGGGACGAGGGGGTCGCGTCGGAAGGTGGGGCTGTTGTCGACCACGACGGCGCCGCGGCTGACTGCGACCCCGGCCCACTCGGCGGAGATCTCCGGGGGGATGTCGACGACGGCGACGTCCACGCCGTCGAAGAAGTCGGGGGTGAGGGCCTCGACCTTGAGGTCCTCGTCGGCCACCCGGCAGATGGAGCCGACGTCCTCGGCTCCGGCGGCGAGGCGCACCTCACCCCAGACGTGACGGCGCATGGGCAGGACGTCGCGCATGACGGTGCCGACGGCACCGGTGGCTCCGACGATCGCGAGAGTGGGTCCTGCGGTGGAGAGGCTCATCCCTGCAGTCGGCCCCTCAGCGGCCCGTGCCGGCGTAGACGACGGCCTCGCCGTCCTCGGAGTCCAGCCCGAAGGCGGTGTGGACCGCGCGGACGGCCTCGTCGAGCAGCTCGCTGCGGGTGACGACGGAGATGCGGATCTCGGAGGTCGAGATCATCTCGATGTTGACGTCGGCATCCGCGAGCGCGCGGAAGAAGGTGGCGGACACCCCCGGGTTGGAGCGCATGCCGGCACCGACGAGGGACAGCTTGCCGATCTGGTCGTCGTACTGGAGCCCGGTGAAGCCGACCTGTGTCTGGATCGCCTGAAGCGCCTGCATCCCGCGCTGCCCGTCGGTCTTGGGCAGCGTGAACGAGATGTCGGTCAGCCCGGTCTCGGTCGCGGAGACGTTCTGCACGATCATGTCGATGTTGATCTCGGCGACGGCGACGGCGTGGAAGATCTGCGCGGCCTTGCCGGTCTGGTCGGGCACGCCGACCACGGTGATCTTGGCCTCGCTGAGGTCGTGAGCGACTCCGGCGATGATCGGGGCTTCCACGGCTTCTCCTTCGGGACCGGGCTGGTCCGAGACGATCGTGCCCTCCTTCGGGGTGAAGGAGGAGCGGACATGGATCGGGATGTCGTAGCGCCGGGCGTACTCGACGCTGCGCAGGTGCAGCACCTTGGAGCCGCTGGCGGCGAGCTCGAGCATCTCCTCGGCGGAGATGCGGGACAGCTTGCGGGCGGCCGGCACGATCCGCGGGTCGGCGGTGAACACGCCGTCCACGTCGGTGTAGATCTCGCAGACCCCCGCGCCGAGGGCCGCCGCGAGGGCGACGGCCGTGGTGTCGGTGCCGCCGCGACCGAGGGTGGTGATCTCCTTGGTCGTCTGGCTCACGCCCTGGAAGCCCGCGACGATGACGACGTGGCCGTCCTCGAGGGCTCCGGTGATCCGGCCCGGTGTGACGTCGATGATCTTGGCCCGCCCGTGGACGCCGTCGGTGATGACGCCGGCCTGGCTGCCGGTGAAGGAGCGCGCGGTCAGCCCAAGGTCGTGGATGGCCATGGCGACGAGGGCCATGCTGATCCGCTCACCGGCCGTGAGCAGCATGTCGAGCTCGCGTGGCGGAGGAAGCGGGCTGACGCCCTGGGCGAGGTCGAGCAGCTCGTCGGTGGTGTCCCCCATCGCCGACACCGCCACGACGACGTCGTTGCCGCCCTTGCGGGTCTCGGCGATCCGGCGCGCCACCCGCTTGATGCTCTCGGCGTCGGCGAGTGAGGAGCCGCCGTACTTCTGGACGACGATCGGCACGAGGACTCCCATGCGGTGGGTCACGAGCAGGTGGACTGCGCCGAGTCTATCGAGCCACCTGAGCACCCGATCTCACGCCCGTATGCCGGTCGGGGCCCTACATTCGCGTCATGAGCTCCGACGACGCGGCCGTGTGGCCCGACCAGGGTCCACCCGAAGGGGCGCCCGCTCCCGCGGCGGGCATCGTCGTGACGGGGGTGCGGCGCGCGTTCGGTGACGTCGTCGCCGTCGACGACATCTCTCTCACCGCGCGGCCGGGCGAGGTCACGGCGCTCATCGGGCCCAACGGAGCGGGCAAGACCACGCTCATGCTCATGCTCGCGACGCTGCTCGTCCCGGACCGAGGGTCGATCACCATCGACGGGATCGACCCGGTGACCGACCCCCGCGGTGTCCGCCGCAGGATCGGCTGGATGCCCGACGGGTTCGGCACGTGGGACGCGCTCACCGTGCGCGAGGTGCTGCACACGATCGGGGCGGCCTACGACCTGCCGGCCGCCGAAGCGAGGGCACGGACCGAACAGGTGCTGGCGCAGGTGCACCTCGGCGACCTCGCCGACCGGCGGGCCCGGGTGCTCTCACGCGGCCAGAAGCAGCGGCTCGGCATGGCTCGGGCCCTGCTGCACCGGCCGACGACCCTCATCCTCGACGAGCCTGCGTCGGGGCTCGACCCTCGCAGCCGCATCGAGCTGCGAGACCTGCTGCGCTCGCTCGCGGCCGACGGGACGACCGTGCTCGTCTCGAGCCACATCCTCACCGAGCTGCAGGAGATGGCCGACCGGGCCGTCATCGTCGCCGGCGGCCGGACCATCGAGACCCAGGCCGTCGAGGGGGCGCCGGCCCTGCTCCGGACCTGGCGGATCTCGGCTCTGGACCGCACCCGGCTGGTGGGCGAGCTCGACGCGGCACGGGTCGCGTGGCGGACGGCGGGGACCGCCGTCGACGTCGACCTCGGGAGCGACGAGGAGGCAGCCGCCCTTCTCGCGCGTCTCGCCGGCAGCGGCGCCCGGGTCACGGCATACGCACCGCTGCACGGGACCATGGAAGCCGCCTACCTGGCAGCGACGGAGGAGCGACGATGAGCTGGTCCCGCCTGTGGACCGTCGCCCGCCTCGAGCTGGTGCAGCGGATCCGGACCTCTCGCTGGCCGATCGTGCTCGGAGCGTGGGTGGCCGTCATCGGCCTGGTGACCCTCGCCGCCTGGTGGGCCGTGCGCGACAGCGACG
Organism: Knoellia terrae; assembly: GCF_048606435.1. Lineage (NCBI taxonomy): Bacteria > Bacillati > Actinomycetota > Actinomycetes > Micrococcales > Intrasporangiaceae > Knoellia > Knoellia terrae. The sequence goes on from NZ_JBMBWH010000008.1 coordinate 58,161, forward strand.
TCGCGTCGGGGCCCTCGCTCTACGACGTGACGACGTTCTTCGTCCTCATGCTCGGCATGCTCGTCGTGCCGAGCCTCACCGCGACCACCGTCAACGGCGACCGGGAGCACGGTGTGCTGGCCATGATGCAGACGACCCTGGTCACGTCGTGGGAGATCGTCCTCGGCAAGCTGCTCGCCTCGTGGCTGGTCTCGATGTGCTTCCTCGCGACGGCACTGCCGTTCCTCGCCTGGGCCTGGGTCGCGGGGGGCATCGGCTTCGGCCGGATCCTGCTCTCGCTGCTCGTGCTCGTCATCGTGCTGGCCGTCGTCGCGGCCGTGGGGCTGATGTTCTCGACGCTCACCGCGCGCCCGGTCGCGTCGGCGGTGCTCACCTACCTCAGCCTGGCAGCCCTCGTCTTCGGCACGGTCATCGCCTTCCTCCTCGGCGCGGTGATCATGACCGAGGAGGTGCGGGTGACGGTGCGCGGCATCCCGGACAGCTACTGGAGCGCGGAGATCGCCCCTCCCCCCGAAGGACAGCCACCGCAGCCGACCGAGGCGGACTGCACAACCTTCACCCGAGCGCAGACGGTCGCCCACACGGAGCGGATCTGGCCGCTGCTGGCCCTCAACCCGTTCGTCGTCGTCGCCGACGCCGCGCCGTCGCGGATCAGCGAGACCGGGACGTTCGCCGGAGGGTTCACCCCGATGCGGTGGATCAGCGACGGGAGCCGAGACGCTCGCGACGGGGCCGAGGACCCGGGTCGGGTCATCGACGAGTGCAGCGAGACCGTCGCCGGCAGCGAGGCGGAGTTCGAACGGGCCCAGCGGTCGCGGGACGCGGCCGACCGCGCGCGGCGCGACGACAACGTGGTGTGGCCGTGGGGTCTGGGCTTCCTCGTGGCGCTCGGTGTGGGTTCGGTCCTCGTGGCGGAGCGTCGGGTCCGGACACCGGTGCGCCGCCTGCCGAGCGGCACCCGCATCGCCTGACCCCTTCGAGCTGAGTCAGGGGTGGAGGGCGTCGAACTCGGCCTCGGCGACGATGTCGGCGTCGGCGTCGAGGCGGATGTGGGCGAGCAGCGCCTGCACGACCCGCAGCGCACTGGCTGCGCGCTCGCCCCAGTCGGAGAGGTAGCTGAACTGCCACCACCAGAGTGCCTCGAGGATCCGGCCCTCCTCGTGGTGGCGCAGCCCGTGCGTCAGTGCCGAGGCGACCACCGTGAGGTCGTTGGCGAGCGAGCCGGTCGTCAGCTGCGGGTCGGTCACGGGGTCGACGACGTCGGCATAGACGTCCAGGCCCTCCAGCAGGTTGGTGAGGTTCTCGCGCAACGGGTCGAGCTCGACGTCCGGTCCGGGGTCCACCTCGAAGCGGTCCTCCGGAACGATGTCCTCGATCGCACCGAGGCGCGCTCCCATGACGAGGACCTGCGAGAGCGCGAGCAGGCCGAGGGGCAGCGAGGCCGACGGGTTGGTGCCGGAGGCGATGTCCGTGACGGTGACGAGGTAGGTGCGGGCCTCCTCGGCGGAGTCCGCGGCGAGGGCGCGCAGGTCGGCGAGCCGGTCGATGGCCGTTTGGTCCGGAGGTGCGGTCTCGTCAGGCATCGAGCAACCTCCTGCCCTCGAAGGCACGACCGAGCGTGACCTCGTCGGCGTACTCCAGGTCGCCTCCGACCGGCAGGCCGGACGCGAGGCGGGTGACGCGGAGGTCCATGCCCTTGAGGAAGCGCGCGAGGTAGCTCGCCGTCGCCTCACCCTCGAGGTTGGGGTCGGTCGCGATGATGACCTCGGTGACCTCGCTGCTCGCGAGTCTCGTCATCAGCTCGCGGAAGGTCAGGTCGTCAGGGCCGATGCCGTCGATGGGGCTGATCGCGCCGCCGAGCACGTGGTAGCGGCCCCGGAACTCCCGGGTGCGCTCGATCGCCACGACGTCCTTGGGCTCCTCGACGACGCAGATGCTGCTGAGGTCCCGGCGGGTGTCGGCGCAGATCCGGCACAGCTCCGACTCGGCGATGTTGAAGCAGATCGCGCAGAAGCGGACCTTGGCCTTGACCTGGGTCAGTGCGTCGGAGAGGCGCTGCACGTCAACGGCGTCGGACTGCAGCAGGTGGAAGGCGATGCGCTGGGCGCTCTTGGGACCGACCCCCGGGAGCCTGCCGAGTTCGTCGATGAGGTCCTGCACTGCGCCTTCGTACACACCCCGAGCCTAGGCCACCGAGCCGTCGGCAGGCTCCACGCGCGGGTGCGGATCCCGCGCGGCAGCGAGTCCGGCGAAGCCCAGCACGAGAAGCACCACCGACGGCAGCAGGAGCGGGGACCGCCAGGGCTGCCAGACCCAGCAGCACCCCCGGAAGCGCAACCACTCCCCCCGAGGCCGGCATCCGGCCGTGCACCGGCGGAGATCAGCACGCCTGCGAACACCAGGGCTCCCATGCCCACGCCCACGTTCCCCACACCGACCAGCGACGTGGTCTCGCGGTGAAGCCGCTCCTCAGGTCTCATGACCTCAGTGAAGCGGATGACGGAAGGCGAGTCCTGAGCACTCGTCCTCGGGTCGGGGGCCGCCGGGGTCAGTCGTCGGGGTCGGCGCTCACCGGGCGCTCGTTGTAGGTGTCGGCGCGCTCCTGACCGGTGAGCGCGGCGATGGCGTCCATGACGTCGTCGGTGAGCTGGCGACGGGCACGTCCGGCGGGCAGGCCGGCATATGCGGACGGGAGGATCGGAGTGCCGAAGGCGACGGTCACGTCGGCGAGCCGCAGCCCTCGCTGGCCGACCGGCTGCACCTTGTCGGTGCCGATGAGGCCCACGGGCACGACGGGCACCCCGGCCGTCAGCGCGAGGAACGCGACCCCGGTGCGGCCGCGGTAGAGCCGGCCGTCTCGCGAGCGGGTCCCCTCGGGGTAGACGCCGAAGGCCTTGCCGGCGCGCAGCACCTCGAGGGCGAGGTCGAGCGAGGCCTGGGCCCCGCGGGAGTCGTCACGGTCGAGCGGGATAGCGTCCCCCGCCTCCATGAAGCCGCGGACGAAGCGGCCGCGAATGCCAGTGCCCGTGAAGTACTCCTGCTTGGCGAGGAAGGAGACCTTGCGCGGAGCCGCCACGGGGATGGCGAAGCTGTCGATGAACGAGAGGTGGTTGCTCGCGAGGAGCACGCCACCCTCCTTGGGGACGTTGCCCTTCCCGAGGATCGTCGGCCGCCACACCCCGTGGGCCAGCGACATCATGAGGGTGCGCCCGACCCAGTAGTAGGTGCTCATGCGTCCTCTTCGGAGATGACCTTCCCGCCGAGGACACGTTCGACGACGGGGACACCGATCTCGCCCAAGCCCTCGATGTCCTCGTCATCCTCGCTGATCGCGGAGTCGTCGGCGACCGGCGTCTCATCCGGGTCGGGCTCGGCGGCCACCGCGACCTTGGCCCGGGCGAAGGGGCTGGCCGGTTCGGGGGCGGCGGCAGGCGGGCCGTCGCTGGTCGCCCACGCCGGTGCGGCCGGCCCACCCGTCCCGCTGCTGCCCCAGTCGGCCTGCGTGCTCGCCTGCTGTCCATGCCCGTATGCCGGCGCCTCGCCACCCCGGCCCGGCTCGCCTCCGCGGTGCGAGTCGTCCTGTGCCGGGCCGGACTGCCCGCCGGCACGTGCGGCCGGTTGCGGGCGCGTCGGTGCGGCGGCGGGCTCCGGGGCACGAGCAGGGCGGTTGGGGTCGATGGTCTGGACCCCGGCGTCACCTCCAAGCGAGGAACCGTCGGCCGGGACGCCCTCGACCCGGGCGTCGATGCCGAGGACGTCGATGAGGGCCTGCTGGACGTAGGTGGCGTGCGGGCCGCGGCGGAAGGTGTTGGCCAGTCCCGTCGTGGCGATGCCGAGGAGGAGCCGCTCGCCGTCGTAGTCAAGGACCTGCGCGTGCTCGGAGACGAAGGTCCACGTCGTGCGACGCAGCTCGAAGACCTTGGCGAGGACGTCCGGCCAGGAGCGGCGGATGGCGGCGGTGTCGAGCCCGCCCGGGCGGGCGGGAGCAGGGGCCGCTGACGGCTGCTGCACCGGCCGGTCCTCGGCAGGGGGCTGCTGCGACAAGGACGGGCGTGCCGGCTCGCGGACGCCAGGCCCGTGGTCGTAGGGCTCGTCCGTCTCCGGCGGCTCGTCGAGCGGCGGATCGGACGGGTCGGACGGGTCCGGAGCACGGTCCGGTCGCTGCGCCGGCGTCGACGGAGCCGACGACTGCCCGACCGGCTGCGGGGCCGCCGGCTGCTCCGCGACGACCGGGACCACGGGTGCCGGCGGTGCCGTCACGGCCGGCTGCGCCACCACGGGAGGCGCCGCCTGGACGGGTGCGGGCGGGGCGACCGGCGACGGCGGCGCCTGGTGGACCGGTGGGCGGGACGGGGCCGAAGGAGCGGGGGAAGCCGCCGCGGAGGGAACCCCGCCGACGTCGAGGCGACGTTCGAGACGGTCGAGGCGGGCGGCATACCCGCTCTCCCCGGCGGCGCCGGGCAGCAGCAGGCGCGCGGCGATGAGCTCGAGCTGGAGCCGCGGCGCGGTCGCCCCGGTCATCTCGGACAGCCCGGCGTTGACGATGTCGGCCGCCCGCGAGAGCGCGCCGGTGCCGAACGCCGCCGCCTGCTGGCGCATGCGCTCGAGCTGGTCGGGCGGCAGCGCCCGTAGCACGGCGGAGGCGCCGTCGGGCACGGCGGCGACGACGATGAGATCGCGCAGCCGCTCGAGCAGGTCCTCGATGAAGCGCCGCGGGTCGAGCCCGGTCTCGATGACCCGCTCGATCGACGAGAACGCCCCGATGCCGTCGCCGGCCCCGAAGGCGTCGATCGTCGCGTCGAGCAGCTCACCGTCGGTGAACCCGAGCAGCGACGCGGCGGACTCGTAGGTCAGGCCCTCGTCACCCGAGCCCGCGATGAGCTGGTCGAGCACGGAGAGCGAGTCGCGCACCGAGCCACCACCGGCGCGCACGACGAAGGACAGCACGCCCGGGGCGACCGACACCTCCTCGGCGACGCAGAGACGCTCCATGTAGTCGGTGAGCTGCCCGGGCGGCACGAGGCGGAAGGGGTAGTGGTGGGTGCGCGAGCGGATCGTGCCGATGACCTTCTCGGGCTCGGTCGTCGCGAAGACGAACTTCACGTGCTCCGGCGGCTCCTCGACGATCTTCAGCAGCGCGTTGAAGCCCTGAGGCGTCACCATGTGCGCCTCGTCGATGATGTAGATCTTGTAGCGGCTCTGCGCCGGCCCGTAGGACGCGCGTTCGCGCAGGTCACGGGCGTCGTCGACGCCACCGTGGCTGGCCGCGTCGATCTCGATGACGTCCACCGTGCCGGCGCCGCCGCGGGCCAGGGCCACGCACGAGTCGCAGGTGCCGCACGGCGTCGCGGTCGGGCCCTGCTCGCAGTTGAGGCACCGGGCGAGGATGCGGGCGCTCGTCGTCTTGCCACAGCCACGGGGTCCGCTGAAGAGGTACGCGTGGTTGACCCGCCCGGTCCGCAGGGCCTGCATGAGCGGCTCGGTGACGTGCTCCTGCCCGATGACGTCGGCGAACGTCTCGGGGCGGTAGCGGCGGTAGAGGGCGGTGCTCACGCGCCCAACCTAGTCGCCCCGAAGGACACCCGAGATGCCGCCCGCACCCGGCTGTGGACGCGGTCGCTAGCCTTCGCGCCATGGACGTGCGCGGGACCGACGTGTCGAAGGTGGTGGGCCCGGCGACCCTCCTGGCTCCCGTGTCCGTGACCGCGGAGAGCGGCACCTGCCTGGTCCTCCGCGGCCCCAACGGCTCCGGCAAGACCACCCTTCTGAGGATTCTCATGGGCGCCCTGCCGCCGACGACGGGCACCGCGACCATCGGCGACGCGACCGCCGACGAGCGTGACCCTTCCGTGCGCAGAGCCGTCGCCGCGCTGGTCGGTGCACCGGCGACGTACCGCGACCTGACCCTGCGCGACCACCTCGTGCTCCTCGACGCCACGTGGGCCGGTGACGCCGACACCTGCGACGACCGCGTCGCCGCCGCGCTCACCGGGCTCGGCATCGGTGAGCTCGGCGCGCGGTTCCCGCACGAGCTGTCCTCCGGTCAGTCGCAGCTGTTCCGGCTGGCGTTGACGCTCTTCCGCCCGTCCGAGGTTCTCATGCTCGACGAGCCCGAGCAGCGCCTCGACACCGAGAAGCGGACGCTCGTCGCGGAGATCGTCGCCGCCCGGCGCGACGCCGGCACGACGGTCGTGCTCGCCTGCCACGACCCGCTCGTCACCGACCGCGTGGCCGACCGGGTCGTCGACCTCGTCGGGGCGATGGACTGAGGGGGCCATGACAACGAGCGCCGTCGGTGACCGCGAGCGCCTCGCCGACATCCGCCACGTGCTGCACGGTCCCTCCGGCAACCCGGCGCGCAAGGAGGTGGCGTATGCCGCCTACGTCGCCGTGATCCTCGCGGGCCTCTACGGCTTCCCCGTGCTGCGCGCCCTCGTCCTGGCCGGGGACCGTGAGGCCATGGGCTCCGCCCTGCGCTCCCCTTGTGCGGCGCTCGTCACCCTCGCCGTCACCGCGGTCCTCGCGCTGCTGGGGCGAGAGGCCGGGCGGGTCCGCGGACCGGTGGTCGCGCCCGTGCCGTGGGTGGACCACGTCGTCGCCTCCTCGCTCGACCGGTGGGCGGCCCTGCGTCCGTGGTTCGGATACTCACTGTTCGCCGCCCTCTTCGCCGGCGGCCTGTCCGGGCTGCTCGTCGGCGCGGCGTTCGTCGGCGCCCGGGCGGCGGCCTGGTGGTTCGTGCCGGTCGCCGTCGTCGCCGGACTGGTCGTCGGCCTGGTCGCAGGTGCGTCATGGCTGCTCGGCCAGTCGCGACTGTCCCCTCCCCTGCCTCGTATGCCGGGGCACGAGTCCCCGTCCCCCGTCGGCACCGTGGCCCACGAGGTGAGGCGGATGGGGCTGGGGGAGCTGCGCACCCAGGCCTCGCGCTCGAACCGCATCGTGGGCGGGGTCCACGCCGGGGACCTGCGCGCCGTCCGGCTCGAGGCGGCACGACCCGTCACCCGAGGCCGCAGCCTGAGGCTGAGGCGTCGGGGACCGGTGGCGACCCTCGTGGCCCGCGACGTCCTCGGTCTGCGGCGCGCTCCGGCGGCCGCCCTCGTCGGGCTGCTCCTCTCGGTGCTCGGCGGGGGAACCCTCGGCGCCACCCTCGGCTCCAGCGCCGTCCCCCCGCTCGTCGGGTTCGTCGCCGCCGGCATCGCCTACGCCGGGTTCGGCGCCCTGGCCGAGGGCCTGCGGCTGGAGGCGGACACCGTCGGCACACCCGCACTCTTCGGCGCCCCGCCGGTCCGCGCCGCCGCGACCCACCTCGTCGTGCCCGGGCTGACCCACCTGCTCGCCACGACCGGCGCCGGTTCGCTCACCGGGTCGGCGCTCGGCGCCACCGTCGGCGACGTCCTGCCGTGGTGCGTCATGACGACGGTGGTCGTCGCCGGCGGAAGTCTCCTCGCGGCATACCGAGGTCGTCCACCGACGACGTTCAGCGCCGTGCCGACACCACAGACGGTGGCGATCTGGTACTCGACACCCCTCGTGCTCTGCACCGTGCTCGTCGGCGGCATGGTCTGGGGCGCCACCCGGTGGCCCACCTCGGGGCTGCTCGTCATCGCGGCCTGGGTGGCGGGGGCGAGCATGCTCTACGCCGGACTGCGACGGGTCGACGCCGAGTCGATGTCCCACCGCGACGTCTGAGCGGCTGACGACCCGGCTTCAGTGACCGGTGCGGGGCCGCACCGTGTTCGGCGGTCCTGCGACGCCGACGTATCGTCGTGGTGTGCGCATCGACGTCTGGTCCGACCTGGTCTGCCCCTTCTGCCACGTGGGGCGCCGCCGCCTCGAGCTCGCCGTGGACGAGTTCCTCGCCGGCGACCCGGAGCGGGAGGTGGAGGTGACCTGGCACAGCTACCAGCTGGACCGGTCCGCTCCGGCCGTGCTCGAGGGCTCGAACGTGGACCGCATCGCCGAGAAGTACGGCCGCTCGCGCGAGGAGATGGTGGCCCAGCACGAGGCCATGGCCGCCGACGCGGCCGCCGTCGGGCTCGACTTCCAGTGGGACAAGGTCGTCGGCGGCAACTCCTTCGACGCCCATCGGGTGATCCACCTCGCCCGGGCCCGCGGTCTCGAGACGCCCGTCACCGACCGCCTCATGCGCGGCTGGTACTCCGAGGGCGCGGCGCTCGGTGACACCGACACGCTCGTGCGGCTCGCCGTCGAGGGCGGGCTCGGCGAGAAGGACGTGCGCGAGACGCTCGGCTCCGACGCCTACGGCTACGACGTGCGCGCCGACGAGGCCACGGCCAACCAGATCGGCATCACGGCCGTGCCGACGTTCGTGCTCGACCAGAAGTTCGCCGTCACCGGCGCCCAGCCCGTCGACGGCCTCGTCCGGGCCCTCGAGCTCACCTGGGAGGACCGGGGCACCGCGCCCGAGGCCCGCGGAGGCGGCTGCGGCGGGTGCGAGGGCGGCTGCGCCTGCGGCGCCTGAGCGCCGCCTCGGAACGACCTCGGCAGGTCCGGGCGCGGACATGAAGACACCCCGCGTACCTGGAAGAGCTCACCTGCCCTTGCTGCATTCCTGCCCTGGGGGAGTTCGGTGAGGTACCACCACACGGGGTGCCGGGTTCAAGTCTAACCCGGCCTCGCAGGGACGCCAATCCGGTCCGGCACCTGCTCGACCGCCGGTGTGCACTGCTGTGGCACAGCGCAGCAGCGCACAGCGCGGCGCGGACCCGGACGCACGCGGCGGCGCGACCCCCCACGCCCCCGTCAGGCGAGGTGCACGTATGCCGGGTGGCGCGGGATCGTTCCCGTCTGAGCCAGGAGACCCGCGAGGTGCAGGGCGCCGTCGAGGGCGCCGCCACTCGAGGGGGTCAGCGACGCGCCGGCGGCGGCAAGCCCGGCCTCGAGGGCCGAGCGCACCGGCGCGGCCCCCAGGAGCCCACCCGTGGCGACGAGCGTCGGCGAGGGGATGCCGGCGGCGGCCGAGAGCAGGGACTCGGCCAGCGCCTCCCCCGCCTCGCGGCAGATCCGTGCAGCGACCTCGTCCCCCAGCTCTGCCACCGCGACCACCGCCGGCGCGAACGACGCCAGCAGCTCCGGCGCGTCGCCACCGGTCATGACCCGCCGCGGCCAGTGCGAGGTGGCGCCGAACGCGGACACCCCGGCGGAGAGCAGCCGTTCGGACCCACCCGGCAGCCCGTCGTGGTGGCGGAGGCCTGCCTTGAGACCCAGAAGTCCCACCCAGGCGGCCGATCCCCGGTCGCCGAGCACGTGCCCCCAGCCGTCGACGAGGCGCCACACCGAGGTGTCGGCCGACCCGAAGTCGGACGCGAACGCCACCGCGCCGGTCCCGGCGGCCACGACCGCTCCCGGCCGCACACCGCCGACCGCTCCGACCAGCGAGGCCACGGCGTCGCTCACGACCGCCGTCCGGCCGGCGCCCAAGGACGACGACACCACCCGCACGACCTCGCGCGGGTCCGACAGGAACAGCAGCCCCCGCTGCGACCAGCAGACCGCGGCCACGTCGGTGACGTCGCCCTCGCGCAGGAGTCGGGCAGCGTCCGCGGCGAGCGAGGTCACGTCGATCTCCCGGGACCCGATCCGAGCGCCGGGTGCGGAGACGACGGCGCCGGGCCGGCCGGCATACGTCCACTGGAGGCGCAGCCCGGACCCACCCACGTCCACACCGACGACGGCGCTCACTCGAGTCGGCGCCACCGTCGTGGCCCTGCGCCGCGCCGCGACACGGCGGACGGGTGGGGGGAGGCTCCCATGCACCCAACGTACGACCTGTGCGGCACGGCTCAGCCCGAACTGCCCCGAGTCCTCCGGACCGACGGGCATGCGAAAGGGCCCCGACGGACGTCGTCGGGGCCCTCTGGCTGGCGGAGGATAGGGGATTCGAACCCCTGAGGGTGTTAACCCAACGCGCTTTCCAAGCGCGCGCACTAGGCCACTATGCGAATCCTCCACCGCGGAGGTTACCCGAGCGTCGAACGCCGACGAAATCGGCTCACAGCACGCGCGAGGAGCCTCTCCGTGGCACGTGACCTCCTGGGTGTCGGGTATCCGGGGTCATGCACGCAGCGGTGACACCGGATCCCCGACACCCCGCACGGAGATGGCCCGGGCCGCCCCACTCGGCGCACCTGCCGAGCCGCTCGGCTCGCCGCTCGTCGAACCACTGGTCGCGCCCCCCGCGGCACCGACACGATGGGTGCCATGAGCAACGACGCCTACGCCGCGGCATACACGGAGTCGATCGAGGACCCGGACGCGTTCTGGCGACGGGCCGCCGAGCGGATCGAGTGGATCACTCCCCCGACCGCGATCCTCGACGACTCGAACCCGCCGCTCTACCGCTGGTTCACCGGAGCGACGCTCAACACCTGCTTCAACGCCCTCGACCGGCACGTGCGCGACGGGCGCGGCGAGCAGCCGGCGCTCATCCACGACAGTCCCGTGACCGGGACGACGCAGACCCTCACGTATGCCGACCTGCTGGCTCGGGTCGCGACGTTCGCCGGTGCGCTGGCGAGCCTGGGGGTCGAGAAGGGCGACCGCGTCGTCGTCTACATGCCGATGGTCCCCGAGGCCGTCGTGGCGATGCTCGCCTGCGCCCGCCTCGGTGCCATCCACTCCGTGGTCTTCGGCGGGTTCGCGCCGGCCGAGCTCGCCGCCCGGATCGAGGACGCCGCGCCCAAGGTCGTCGTCGCGGCGAGCTGTGGGATCGAGCCCAGCCGGGTCGTCGAGTACAAGCCGATGCTCGACGCCGCCCTCGACCGGAGCACGCACAAGCCGGAGTCGGTCATCGTGTTCCAGCGCGAGCAGGCACGGGCCGCCGTCGGCGAGCGCGACACCGACTGGGAGGAGCTCGACTGGGACGCGCTCGTCGCCGACGCCGAGCCGGCCGACTGCGTCGAGGTCGGCGCCACCGACCCCCTCTACATCCTCTACACCTCGGGCACGACCGGCCGTCCGAAGGGGATCGTCCGCGACAACGGCGGCCACGCGGTCGCGCTGCGCTGGTCGATGGACCACATCTACGGGATCGACCCGGGCGACGTGTGGTTCACGGCCAGCGACGTCGGCTGGGTCGTCGGCCACTCCTACATCGTCTACGCACCCCTGCTCACCGGTGCGACGACGATCCTCTACGAGGGCAAACCGGTCGGCACGCCGGACGCCGGTGCGTTCTGGCGGGTCGTCGCCGAGCACGGGGTGCGGGCCATGTTCACGGCGCCCACGGCATACCGCGCCATCAAGCGGGACGACCCTAGGGGGGAGCTGTTGCGCGAGCACGACGTCTCCTCGCTCGAGACGGTCTTCCTCGCCGGGGAGCGCCTCGACCCCGACACCTACGAGTGGGCGACCTCGACGCTCGGCGTGCCCGTCGTCGACAACTGGTGGCAGACCGAGACCGGATGGCCCATCGCGGCGAACCTGCGTGGGCTCGAGCCGATGCCGATCAAGCCCGGCTCGCCGTCGGTGCCGGTGCCGGGGTATGCCGTCGAGATCCTCGACGAGACCGGTTCGCCCCTGCCCGCCGGCCAGGAGGGCGCGATCTGCCTGCGGCTCCCGATGCCGCCGGGGACCCTGCCGACGCTCTGGGGCGACGACGAGCGCTACGTCGCCGGGTACCTGTCGGCGTTCCCCGGCTACTACCTCACGGGGGACGGCGGCTTCGTCGACGAGGACGGCTACCTCTACGTCATGGGCCGGACCGACGACGTCCTCAACGTCGCCGGGCACCGCCTGTCGACGGGGTCGATGGAGGCCGCGCTCGCCGGGCACCCCGACGTCGCGGAGTGCGCCGTGATCGGTGTCGCGGACGAGCTCAAGGGGCAGCTGCCCCGCGGCCTGGTCGTCCTCAAGGGTGGCGTCGACTCCGACGGGGAGGCCGGTGACCGCATCCGCGCGGAGCTGGTCAAACGGGTGCGCGACGAGGTGGGCGCGGTCGCCGCGCTGCGCGACGTCGACATCGTGGCGGGCCTGCCGAAGACGCGCTCCGGCAAGATCCTGCGTCGGACGATGCGCGAGATCGCGGACGGCAAGGTGCCGAACGTCCCGGCGACGATCGAGGACGCCTCGGTGCTCGACCGGCTCACGTCGGTGCTGCGACCCGGGGGCTGAGACGGCGCGACCCGGCCCCCTCGGCCGGTCCTAGGCTGACCGGGTGCAGGGGGTCTTCACGGGGTTCGCGACGATCGGTGTCGTCATCGCCGTCGGGGCCCTCCTCGCCCACCTGCGCATCGTCGACCTCACCGCCCAGCGGGTCCTCTCGCAGGTCGCGTTCTTCGTCGGGTCGCCGGCCCTCATGGTCATGACGCTCAGCCGGGCCGACGTGCAGGACGTGCTCTCCAAGAACCTCGTCGCCACCTCGGCCGGTGTCCTCGTGCCGGTCGTCGTCTATGCCGTCTGCGCCCGCTGGATCTGGCGCCGACGCCTCGGCGACGCAACGATCGGCGCGCTGTCGTCCGCCTACGTGAACGCGGGCAACCTCGGCATCCCGGTCGCGAGCTACGTGCTCGGCGACGCGGCCCTCGTCGCGCCTACCCTGCTGCTCCAGCTCCTCGTGCTCCAGCCGGTGGCCCTCGCGCTGCTCGACACCGACGCCCGCGGGCGGGCCCCGTCCCCCCTCCAGCTCATGCGGCAGCCGTTCACCAACCCGCTGACCCTCGGCTCGCTCGCGGGCGTGCTGCTGTCCGTCACCGGCTGGACCCTCCCGGCCTTCGTCGGCAACCCCCTCGAGCTGCTCGGCAACCTCGCCGTCCCGTCCATGCTCATCGCCTACGGGATCGCCCTGCGGCTGGGCCCGGGCCTGGGCGCCGCGGGGTCCGCGGGAGAGCTCGCGACGACGTCCGCGCTCAAGCTCGTGGTCCAGCCGCTCGTGGCGTATGCCGTGGCGCACCTCGCGCTCGGCGTCGAGGGTCCGGCGCTGCTCGCCGTCGTCGTCACGTCCGCGCTCCCCACGGCGCAGAACATCTTCGTGCACGCGACCCGCTACGACCGTGGGACGGTGCTCGCGCGGGACACCATCCTCATCACGACCGTGGGCGCCGTGCCGGTGATCCTGCTCATCGCCGCCCTGCTCGGCTGAGGCCCCTATCCTGAGCGCGTGCCGAGAACTGCGCTCGAGGAGGAGACAGTGGCCGACGTCGGGGTCCTGCGGGAGCGGCTGTGGACCGGGGCGACGGTCATCACGGCCGTGCGCACGGTCGCCTCGGCCGCCGTCGCGGCGTGGGCGGCATACGACGGCAGCCTGACCCTGCTCGTCGTGGCCCTCGGCATCTACTGGGTCGGCGACATCGCCGACGGCACGTGGGCGCGCCTGCGCGGGTGCGAGACCCGCATCGGTGCCGTGCTCGACATCTTCTCGGACCGCTTCAACGCCGGCGCCTTCTACCTCGGGCTGGCCTGGCTGCAGCCGGAGCTCTCGCCGGCGATCTTCGTCTACCTCGCCGAGTTCATGGTCGTCGACACCTTCCTGTCGATCGCCTTCCTCGCCTGGCCGATCCGCAGCCCCAACTACTTCTACGTCGTCGACCGCGCCATCTGGCGATGGAACTGGTCCAAGCCGGCCAAGGCCGTCAACAGCGCTCTCTTCGCCGTGCTCCTCCTCGCCACCGGATGGGTGTGGCTCGGCCTGGCCATCGCGGCGGCGCTGCTCGTCCTCAAGTGCTGGTCGGTGGTGCGGCTGCTGCGGATCGGGCTCCCCGTCCCGTCCGCGGCCCATGTGGGGTGAGTCGCTGGCGGTGCTCGGCCTGGCGGTGGCCTCGGCCCTCGTCCCGCTCATCAACATCGAGGCGATTCTCGTGCTCGCCGCCGCCCAGGGGCAGGCGCCGACGTGGCTCCTCGTCGCCGGTGCCACGGTGGGCCAGATGCTGGGGAAGGCGCTCTGGTACTACGGCGGTCGCGAGCTCGACCGGTTCGGCTTCGTCTCCCGTCGCATGGAGCGCCCACGGGCGAAGGCCTCGATGGCCCGCTGGCGGCTGCGCACCGAGGGGCGACCGTGGTTCTGCGCGGGGCTGCTCTTCGTCTCGGCGTCGACGGGCGTGCCCCCGTATGCCGTGCTCTGCGTCCTCGCCGGAGCCCTGCGCGTGCCGCTTCCCGTCTTCCTCGTCACCGGGCTGCTCGGCCGGGCCGTGCGGTTCTTCGCTGTCATCGGCGGCACGACGACGGTCCTGTCGTGGTGGTGAGCCGCCACGGCGCACCACCACGGGGAATGATGAGGCGATGATCAGCCTCGAGATCGCCCGCGCCCTCCTCCACCAGTCGGGCGTGCTGTGGGAGCCGAAGGCCGGGGACCGCTTCGTCATCGAGGCCGAGCTGCTCTCGGAGGAGGTCTTCTGGGTCAGCAACCTCACCATCGAGCCTCAGCACTTCTCGGACCAGACCGTCCTCGGCTTCAACGGCACGACCGAGTGGGCCCTCGACTCCGTCAGCCTCGACCAGGCGGTCTGGCTGCCCCGCGAGGACCAGCTCAGGGAGCTGCTCGGCGACCGGCTCGAGTCGCTGCGCAGGGTCGACGGGGGCTGGGAGCTGACGTATGCCGCCAGTGACGGAACCCGGCATACGCTCACCGATGTGGACGTCGAATGCGCCTACGCGAGAGCGTTGCTGGCGATCTGACGCTGATGGCTCCGCCGAGGTTCAGCGCTTGCGCGTGCCGAAGATCGACCGGGTGATCTCGCGCCCGATGGCCGTGCCCGCCGAGCGCAGCGCCGAGCGGAACGCGCTGGACTTCACGACCTGCTCCACCAGACCCGGGTCCTCCTTGGCCGCGGCGGTCTTCTTCGCCGGCGTCGGGGCGGGAGACACTGGCGGCTCCGCAGCAGGTGGAGTGGTGGCCTGCACGCGGGCGGCGAGCTTCTCGTAGGCCGACTCACGGTCGGCCACGGCGGCATACTTCTGCCCGATCGGGGAGGCGGCGATCGTCTGGTCGAGCAGTGCGTCCGGCGAGGGCGCCATGAGCGACTGCGGGGCCCGCATGCGCGTCCACGCGACGGGCGTGGGCGCTCCCCTCTCGGACAGGACGGTGACGACCGCCTCCCCGGTGCCGAGCGAGGTGAGCAGCTCCTCGAGGTCGTACTGGCTGTGGGGGTAGGTCTTGACCGCCGCCTTGAGCGCCTTGGCGTCGTCCGGCGTGAAGGCGCGCAGCGCGTGCTGCACCCGGTTGCCGAGCTGGCCGAGCACGCCGGACGGCACGTCCTTGGGCGACTGCGTCACGAAGAAGACGCCGACCCCCTTGGAGCGGATGAGGCGGACGGTCTGCTCGATGGCCTCCTGGAAGGCCTTGCTCGCGTCGGCGAAGAGCAGGTGCGCCTCGTCGAAGAAGAAGACGAGCTTGGGCTTGTCGATGTCGCCGACCTCTGGGAGGTCCTGGAAGAGGTCGGCGAGCATCCACATGAGGAAGGTCGAGAACAGCGCGGGGCGGTCCTGCACGCCGGGCAGCTCGAGACAGGTGACCAGCCCCTTGCCGTCGCTCGTCGTGCGCATGAGGTCGGAGGTCTCGAAGGCCGGCTCGCCGAAGAAGGCGTCGGCGCCCTGGTCCTCGAAGGCGATGAGCTCGCGCAGGATGACCCCGGCCGTCGCCGACGAGAGGCCGCCGAGGGCCTTGAGCTCGGGCTTGCCCTCGTCGCTGACGAGGTGCTGGATCACGGCACGCAGGTCCTTGAGGTCGAGGAGCGCGAGGCCGTTCTTGTCGGCGTAGTGGAAGACGAGACCGAGGCTGGACTCCTGGGTGTCGTTGAGCCCCAGCACCTTCGAGAGGAGGGTCGGGCCGAAGTCGGTGATCGTCGCGCGGATGGCGACGCCCTTGCCCTGACCGCCCAGTGAGAGGAACTCGACGGGGTAGGCCGTGGGCTGCCAGTCCTGTCCGACGTCCGTGGCCCGCGAGGTGGTCCGGTCGCTGGGCTCACCGGGGCTGGCCATCCCGGAGAGGTCGCCCTTGATGTCGGCGAGGAAGACCGGGACACCCTGGCCGGACAGCTGCTCGGCCATGACCTGGAGCGTCTTGGTCTTGCCCGTGCCCGTGGCGCCGGCCACGAGGCCGTGACGGTTGAGCACGGCCAGCGGGATCCGGACGGGCACGTCGGGGTGGGCGGCGCCGTCGATGACGGCGGCGCCGAAGTCGAGGGCGGGGCCCTCGAACGCGTACCCGGCGCGGATCTCGTCGAGGTGGTCAGGGGCGGCGGCTGCGTCGGGCGGGGTCACGTCGTCAATGTAACGATGATCGGCCCGCGGGTCTCCCCTCCCCCGCGGGCCGTCCTCACAGACCCAGGGTCACAGTGTCCTCACGACCCGTGAGGCGGAATGGGCCCGAGCGTCCCACGGTCCTACAGTGGCGGGCGTGATCTTCAAGGCCGTCGGCGACACGCGTCCGTACCCGGACCACGGGTACAGCACGCGCCAGTGGTCGAACGTGCCCCCGCGCCTCGTGCGCCTCGACGACCTCGTGACGACCAAGCGCACCCTCGACCTGGGCATGCTCCTGTCGGAGGACTCGACGTTCTACGGCGACCTCTTCGCCCACGTGGTCGAGCACGAGGGGACCCTCTACCTCGAGGACGGCCTGCACCGCGCGCTGCGGGCCGCCCTCCACCAACGTCCGACGCTGCACGCCCGCGTCCTCGTCATCGAGTGACCGCCGATGAGTGAGCGCGACCTCGGCTACGAGCTGCGACACCGTCGGCAGCGTCGCAAGACGGCCACGACCATCTTCATCGTGCTCCTCATGCTCTTCTTCGCGTTCTGGTACGCCTTCTCCTACTACCGCGCCTCCTCCGACGCGGCGCCTGCCGCGACCGACGAGGCCGGCTGCCGTCCCTACGACCCCAAGGTGCCGACGCCGGCGACGACCACCGTCAACGTCTACAACGCCACGACCCGCAGCGGCCTGGCGGCCAGGACCGCCAACGAGCTCCGCGGCCGCGGCTACCTCATCGGCGAGGTGAGCAACGACCCGCTCGACCGCACGGTCGCGGGGCCGGCCGAGGTCCGGTTCGGGCCCGAGGGCGCCAGTCGGGCGAAGCTGCTCCTCCCGCTCGGCGGCAAGGGGACGACCCAGCTGGCCGACAAGCGCAAGGGCGCCGTCGTCGACCTCGTCGTCGGGGCGAAGTTCACGACCCTCGCGCCGGCGCCCTCGGCCAGCGGCCCCCCGATGTGCCCGGCCCCCACGAGCTCCGGCGCGACGCCCACCCCTGCGGGCTGACGTGACCTCGGCCCCAAGGGCGGCGGTGGCGTGGGCCCTCTCCCGGCTGCTCCTCGGAGTCACCGTGGTCCTCATGGCCGCCGCCACGGGTCAGGGAGCCGTCGGCCATGAGTGGGCGACGGGTACCTGGTGGCTGGACCGCTTCTCGGCCTGGGACAGCTACCACTTCGTGCGGATCGCGTCGGTGGGCTACCTGCCGCCCGGACTCGAGTGCTGCGACCAGGCCTTCTTCCCCGGGTACCCGCTGCTGATGGCGGCGCTCGCACCGCTGACGGGAGGGAACGTCACGGCTGCAGGGCTGCTCATCAGCGTGGTCGCCGGAACCGTCGCCGCCTGGCTGCTGTGGAGGCTCGTCGCCGACGACCCCCGAGGCGGCCCGGTCGCGGCCGGGCGTGCCGTCGCCCTGCTCCTCCTGGCACCCGCGGGGTTCTTCCTCGTCGCCGTCTACACCGAGGCGCTGTTCCTCGCGCTCGCCCTGGGGGCATGGGTGCTCGCCGGCCGGCGCCACTGGTGGTGGGCCGGGCTCGTCGCCGCCCTCGCCGCCGGGGTCCGCGTCAACGGCCTGTTCCTCGCCACCGGCCTCGTCGTCATGTATGCCGTGCAGTGGCACCACGACGGCCGCCCACGCCCCCGGCCCGACGTGCTCGCACTGGGCCTGCCCGCCCTCGGCGTGGGGAGCTACGTCGCGTACCTGCACTCGCGCACCGGGTCGTGGGACGCGTGGCGAGAGGCCGAGGCGCGGGGCTGGGACCGGGAGGTCGCGTGGCCGTGGGAGGGCGTGGCCGCGGCGTGGCGTGCGCTGCTCGACAGCCCGGACGCCTGGCTGGCGGCAAGCCGCGCGGCCGACATCGTCGCCGTCGCGCTGGGCGTGGCGGTGACGGCCCTCCTTGCGAGACAACGGCGCTGGCCCGAGCTGACCTTCATGGTGCTCACCATCGGCGTCGTCGTGTGCTCGACCCTGTGGGTGTCCGCTCCCCGCTACGCGCTCACCTGGTTCCCCGCCTACCTGGCGCTCGCGACGATGCGTGACTCCACGGCATACCGACGCCTGTATGCCGTCGGGCTGGGGCTGTCCTTCGTGCTCCTCGTGGGTGCCACGTGGGCGGTCGCCCACCGCCAGTGGGTGGCCTGATCGCGGACAGGGTCAGCCGGCATACAGGTGCATGGGTCACAATCTCCCGACACCGATCGATCTTCAGGAGTTTTTCGTGGCCCCGTCCGGGAGTGGCAGCAAGAAGGCGCGCGCCAGCGAGCGCACCGCCTCCGACCGCGTTGCGCAGATGCGCAAGGAGCAGCAGCAGAAGGACCGGCGACGCCTGTTCGCGATCTGGGGGGCGGCTGCCGTCACCATCGCGATCGTCGTCGGCGCCGTCGCCTTCGCCGTGATCAACGACAAGGCGAACACCCCCAGCCTGTCCGCGGTCAAGGACTTCACCTACGAGGCCGGCGCGCACACCGAGGAGGCGGTGACCTACAAGGAGAACCCGCCCGTCGGTGGCGAGCACCACCCGGTGTGGCTCAACTGTGGCGTCTACGACAAGCCGGTGCGCAGCGAGAACGCGGTGCACTCCCTCGAGCACGGCGCGGTCTGGATCACGTACCGGCCCGACCTGCCCGCGGCCGACGTCGAGACGCTCAAGGACGCCACGCCCGACACCTACGCGCTGCTGTCGCCGTACGAGGGCCTGCCGGCTCCCGTCGTCGTCTCCGCGTGGGGCCACCAGCTGCAGCTGACGGGCGCGAACGACCCCCGCCTGGAGGAGTTCATCAAGGAGTACCGCCAGGGCCCGGGGACCCCCGAGCCGGGAGCGCTCTGCACCAACGGCACCGACGGCTCGGACATGCCGCCGCCGGCCTCGCCGGGTCCCGCGGCGTCACCGTCGGCCACCACCTCGCCCTCGCCGGCCGTGAGCCCATCGCCCTCCCCGTCGGCATCGTGACCGACAGCACCCCGCTCCAGCCGACGACCTCCTCCCGCTCGCGGGGGGAGGTCGTCGGCTTGGCGGTCCTCCTGGGCGTGGCCTCGCTGCTCGTCGGGCTCGTCCTCGGCTGGGCGCTCTTCGGTCGTGGCGGCTTCCCGCTGGACAGCTCGGCCGAGGCGGGCTTCGCACGCGACATGCAGACGCACCACGGGCAGGCCGTGCAGATGTCGCTGATCGTCGTCGACCGCACCTCGGACCCCGCCGTGCGCACCATGGCCAAGGACATCGCGACGAGCCAGCAGCAGCAGGCCGGGCAGATGTTCGCGTGGCTCCAGCTCTGGGGGCTGAAGCCGACCGGGTCGCAGCCCCCGATGGCCTGGATGGGTTCGGACCACCACGACGCGGCGTCGACGTCGGCGTCGGGCGAGTCGGTGCCCATGCCCGGTATGGCCTCGGCCGACGACATCCGGCGGCTCACTGCCGCGTCCGGTGTCGAGGCGGAGCGGATCTGGCTCGAGCTGATGATCGACCACCACCGCGGTGGCGTCGAGATGGCCGACGCGGTGCTGGAGCGGTCCGACCGCGAGGAGGTCGTCCTCCTGGCCCGCTCGATGAAGGCCGCCCAGTCGTCCGAGATCGGGGCGATGCAGTCGATGCTCGACGCCCGCGCCTGACCCCAGCTTTCGCTCCCCATGACGGAAGGTTGGGGGTCCGGAGGGTTCGGTTCCCTCCGGACCCCCAACCTTCCCTCCGCATGCCGGGTGACCCCCGACCAGGAGCACGCTCGATTTCACTCCGGCCGAGACGTTGCGTATTGTGCTCCGCGGTGGTGTGTCCGAGCGGCCTAAGGAGCACGCCTCGAAAGCGTGTGAGGGTGCAAGCCCTCCGTGGGTTCAAATCCCACCGCCACCGCCAGCCAGACGAAGAGCCCCGAGCCTGCTCGGGGCTCTTCGCCCGTCCGGAGCGGGGACGTTGGTCCCGTGCTGCTCGCAGACCGATGACGGAGGGTGGACCCATGAGAGCCACACGACCGCTGCTCGCCCTCGGACTGACCCTCGGCCTCCTGTCCGGGTGCGCCTCCACCCCCTCGACGCCAGACCCTGTCGGGTCCCCGAGCGTCCAGGGGTCCTCGGCGACGTCCCCGGGCGGAGCGGCGCTGCTCGCGAAGCACGACCTCAGCGGCAAGGACGCGGTGGCCGTCATCGACAGCCTCGACCGGATGTCGGTCGAGTCCCGCCCGGCGACGCTGCGCGCGTCGGTGCGCCCCGACGGCCTGCTTCTCTCCGGGGACGACGCGACCGTCACCCTGCCCATCCCCCGTGAGCGCTTCTACCTCTCGGTCGCGCCGTACGTGAACCGGACGCACGAGTGCTTCCACCACTCCTTGACGACGTGCAAGGGCGAGCTGGGCGGCAAGCAGGTGCAGGTCACCCTCGTCGAGGACGGCACCGGGAAGGTGCTGGCCGACGAGACCCGCACCATGTTCGACAACGGCTTCACCGGGTTCTGGCTGCCCCGCGACATCACGGCGACGCTCACCGTGACCTCTGAGGGCAGGACGGCAACGTCCACGGTCTCCACCGGCGCCGACGACCCGACCTGCGTGACGACGATGCAGCTGGCCTGACCCTCGCGTAGCGACGGTGACGGAGCCGTCAGGCTCGGACGGCACACGGATGGGCATGGAACAGCCCGCAGGCCTGTCGACCGAACTGTCGGCGACGAGTGCAGGGGACGACCTGCACGGCCCGCGGGCTGCGGTGAGCTGCTGGGGATTGCGCCGGTGGCGCGACCTCGAGCAGTCGAGGTGCGCTAGCGCGCAGTCACCTCACGCGTCCAATGAGAATTCAATTCCTGGACCACCTCCCTTCCGTGTACTCCGACGCTAAGACGGAAGTGCGACCTGTGCAAGGGGTTTACCAGGTCGTGTCGTGGCAGCCGGTGTGTGACTCCGGCTCGACCTGCAGCGTCGCGTGCTCGACCCCGAACTCCTCGCGCATCACCCGCCGGGCGGCGTCGAGGACGGCATGCGGGTCGGCATCATCACGCGTCATGAGGTGGGCGGTGGCGACGTTCATGCCCGACGTCAGCGTCCACACGTGGAGGTCGTGCACGTCGGTCACCGTCGGCACCGCCTGCAGCGCGGCGGTGACGTCACCGGGGCGCATCCCCGCGGGCGCGTGCTGGCCGAGCACGGCGAGCACCTCACGGCCCAGCACCAGGGCGCGCACGGCGACGAAGGCCGCGATCGCAAGCGCGATGCCGGTGTCCCACCACGCGTCGCCGGTCGCCGCGACGAGCAGGCCGGCGGCGATGACGCCGACCGACCCGAGGGTGTCGGCGGCCACCTCGAGGTAGGCGCCCTTGACGTTGACCGACTCACCCGCCCCGCCACGCAGCAGCAGGAGCGCCGCGATGTTGATGACGAGCCCGACGGTGCCGACGACGAGCATGGGGCCGGTCGCCGGCTGCGCCGGCTCACCGATGCGTCGCACCGCCTCCACCGCGATGATGCCGCCACGCCGACCATGAGGAGCACGGCCAGTCCCGACGCGAAGACCTCCGCACGGAACGAGCCGTAGGTCCGGCGGCCGGTGCGGTCCGCACGTCCAGCCACGCGAGTGGCGACGAGCGCGACCACGTCGGCGGCCATGTGCCCTGCGTCGGAGAGGAGGGCGAGCGAACCGGAGGTCAGCGCTGCGACGAGCTCGACGACGAAGAAGACGGCCACGAGCCCGAAGGCGGCCTGGAGGCGCCACCGGTGCGTGGCCCCGGGATGCCCGTGGCCGTGCCCGCTTCCCATGGCCGCCACGCTAGCGACTGCCCCCTGCTCCCCTGACGTTGCGTGGCTCCACGCGCCGCTGATGTGATCTGGTGGGAGGCATGACCCGCTACGGCTTCCATGCCTCCCACGAGCAGATCAGTCCCTCCGACCTGCTGAGGGACGTCCAGCACGCCGAGCGTGCCGGCTTCGACATGGCCATGTGCTCCGACCACTACTCGCCCTGGAGCGCCCGCCAGGGCCACAGCGGCTACACCTGGGCCTGGCTCGGCGCGGCGCTCGCCACGACGAGCCTCACGATGGGGTGCGTCAGCGCCCCGGGCCAGCGCTACCACCCGGCGGTGGCGGCGCAGAAGATTGCGACCCTCTCCCAGATGTTCGAGGGGCGGTTCTGGGTCGCCCTCGGCAGCGGCGAGGCCAGCAACGAGCACATCACCGGCGACGGCTGGCCGCGCAAGGAGCTGCGCGACCAGCGGCTCGACGAGTGCGTCGAGGTCATCCGCCGCCTGCTCTCGGGCGAGGAGGTCAGCCACGACGGTCTCGTCACGGTGGACCGGGCCCGCATCTGGGACCTTCCCCAGCAGCAGCCGAAGCTCATCGCCCCGGTCGTGTCGGTCGAGAGCGCGGCTCGGGTCGCCGCGTGGGCGGACGGGCTCATCACGATCGTCCAGCCCGAGGAGCAGCTCCGCCGCGTGGTCGAGGCCTACCGCGAGGCGGGCGGCCGGGGCGAGCTCTCGCTCCAGGTCCACCTCAGCTGGGCCGAGCGCGAGCAGGAGGCCGAGGACATCGCGTTCGACCAGTGGCGCAGCAACGTCATCGGCGCACCCGTGGCCTGGGACACCGAGACGGCCGAGGCGTTCGACGCCATCGGCGAGCAGGTGACCCGCGAGGCCGTGCGCGGCGCGGTCCAGGTCTCCGCTGACCTCAGCGAGCACCGTGAGCGCCTCGCCCACCTGGCGTCCCTCGGCTTCGACGACCTGTACCTGCACCACGTCGGCCAGGAGCAGGAGGCCTATCTCGACGCGTTCGGCGAGCAGGTCCTGCCGCAGCTGACCTCCAGCGACGCGTCACGAGCCTGAGGAGCTGACCGAGCATGCGCATCACCGACACGAGCGACCAGTGGTGGAAGACCGCCGTCATCTACTGCCTCGACATCGAGACCTTCTACGACTCCGACGGCGACGGGATCGGGGACCTTCACGGGCTCGCCGAGCGCCTGGACTACCTCACCGAGCTCGGCGTCACCTGCATCTGGCTCATGCCCTTCTACCCGAGCCCGCAGAAGGACGACGGCTACGACGTCAGCGACTTCTACGGCGTCGACCCCCGCGTCGGCACCGCCGGCGACCTCGTCGAGGTCATCCGCACCGCCCACGACCGCGGCCTGCGCGTCATCACCGACCTTCTCGTCAACCACACCTCCGACCAGCACCCGTGGTTCAGGGAGTCCCGCCGCAGCACGGACAACCCGAAGCGCGACTGGTACGTCTGGCGCTCCGACTCGCCCCCGGACACGAGCGCCCAGGTCGTCTTCCCCGACAAGGAGGAGGCCATCTGGTCGCTCGACGAGAAGACGGGCGAGTGGTACCTCCACCACTTCTACTCGCACCAGCCCGACCTCAACGTCGCCAACCCGGCCGTGCGCGACGAGATCGCCCGCATCGCCGGGTTCTGGCTCGAGCTCGGCATCGACGGGTTCCGCGTGGACGCGGTGCCGTTCTTCGTCGAGGACGTCGAGACCGCCGTCGCGGCGGGCAGGGCCGGCTCCGAGAAGCGCGGCGACGGCGGCACCGAGGTCGAGGCCGTGGTGAGCCCGCACCAGCACCTCAAGGACCTGCGGGCCTTCATCAACCGGCGCAACGGCTCCGCCATCATGCTCGGCGAGGTCAACCTCCCCCACAAGCAGCAGCGCGAGTACTTCGGGGGCGATGCGGGGGACGAGCTGCACATGATGTTCGACTTCATCGGGATGCAGAAGCTCTACCTGTCACTGGCCCGCGAGGACGCGCGGCCTCTCGCCAAGGCCTTGCTCGAGCGGCCGCCGATCCACCCGAGCTGCCAGTGGGCGACCTTCGTCCGCAACCACGACGAGCTGACCCTCGACAAGCTCACCGACACCGAGCGGCAGGAGGTCTTCGCGGCGTTCGGCCCGGAGCCCGAGATGCAGATCTACGACCGCGGCCTCAAGCGCCGCCTACCACCGATGCTGAGCGGGGACCCGCGACGCGTCCGGATGGCCTACAGCCTGCTCTTCTCGCTGCCCGGGACGCCCACCCTGTTCTACGGGGAGGAGATCGGCATGGGCGAGGACCTGGCCGGAGAGGGGCGGCACGCGGTCCGCACGCCGATGCAGTGGACCGACGGCCCGACCGGGGGCTTCTCGACGGCCCCGGTTCGCAGGCTCGTCCGCCGCCCGACCCCGGACGGCTTCGGGCCCGAGCACGTCAACGTCGTCTCGCAGCGGATGGACCCCGACTCGCTGTGGGGCTTCATGCGGCACCTGGCCCAGACCTACCGCTCGTGCCCGGAGCTGGGGTGGGGCGAGCTCACCGTCCTGCCACAGCCGCACCAGCAGGTGCTCGCCCACCAGTGCTCGACGGGCGAGGCGGCCGTGATCGCCGTCCACAACCTCGGGGCCGCCCCGCAGACCGTCACCCTGGACCTCTCGTCGTGGGTCGAGCAGGGCGACGTCACGCTCGCCGACCTCCTCGCGGGCGGGGAGGTGCAGACGACCGACGGCAGCCTCGAGGTCGTGCTGGAGGGCTACGGCTACCGCTGGCTCCGCATCCACCCGGCCGGCGACCTGCGCATCCCCTGAGGCCGGGCGCCGCCGCGGCTCACATGCGGTCGAGGCCGGCGGTGCGCCGCCAGCTCCACACGGCCACACCGACGACGAACGCGCCACCGAGGAGCACCGCTCCCACCGTCCCGAACCACGACACCACCCGCTCATAGGACATCCCTGCCCCGTAGCCGGCCAGCACGCTGAGCATCGACCACGACCCGGCACCCAGCAGGTCCCAGGCCAGGAACTTCGGGTACGGCATGCCCGACATGCCGGCGATGGACGGCATCACCGAGCGCACGAAGGGGGTCCACCGGCCGAGGACCACCGCCCATCCGCCGCGCGCGCGCAGCCGGGCCTCGGCGTCCTCGAGGCGCTGGCGCCGAGCGGGGTGCGTGACCCGGCGGTGCAGGCGCGGCCCCACCCGCCGGCCCACGACGTAGCCGACGCTGTCGCCCAGCAGCGCGGCCACCAGGACGACGACAAGGACGCTCACGAGAGAGGTCCGGCCCAGCGCCGCCGCTGCACCCGCGAGCACCGCGACCGTCTCGCCGGGCAGGACCATGCCGACGAGGAAGGCGCACTCGCCGAAGACGACCAGCCCGGCGACGGTGAGGATGAGCCACGGCGGCTGGTCGAGCAGCGAGGAGAGGGCCTCGGTCACCGGCGTGCCTCGAAGAAGTCGAGCAGCAACCGCGACGACTCCTCCGCGAGCACGCCGCCCACGACCTCGATCCGGTGGGTGGCGCGACGGTCCCGCACGACGTCCCAGACCGAGCCCGTGGCGCCGAGCTTGGGGTCCCAGGCGCCGAGGACGATGCGGGAGATCCGGGCGAGCATCGCCGCGCCCGCGCACATGGGGCACGGCTCGAGCGTGACGACGAGGGTGCAGTCGTCCAGGCGCCACGACCCGGCCGCGCGGGCTGCGGCCCGCAGCGCCACGACCTCGGCGTGCGCCGTCGGGTCACCCTCCACCTCACGCAGGTTCCAGCCCTCGCCGAGGACCGCCCCGTCGGGCCCGAGCACCAGTGCACCCACCGGGACGTCGCCCGCACCGGACGCGAGGTCGGCGAGGTCGAGCGCGCGACGCATGGCACCGGCATACTCCTGGCGGTGTGGTGCGGACGCGGGTCCGGGAGGCTGGCTCACGCGGTAAGTTTCGCCCATGCGCGTCCACGTTGCCGACCATCCGCTGATTGCACACAAACTCACGTACCTGCGCGACAGGCGGACGGACTCCCCGACGTTCCGGCGGCTGGCCGAGGAGCTCATGACGCTGCTTGCCTACGAGGCGACGCGTGACGTGCGGGTCGAACCGTTCGAGATCGAGACGCCCGTCGCGCCGACCACCGGGATCAAGCTCTCCAACCCCAAGCCGCTCATCGTCCCGATCCTGCGCGCCGGGCTGGGCATGCTCGAGGGGATGGTGCGCCTCCTGCCCAGCGCGGAGGTCGGCTTCCTCGGGATGCAGCGCAACGAGGAGACGCTCGAGGCGATCACCTACGCCAACCGCCTCCCCGACGACCTCTCGGGGCGTCAGGTCTACGTCCTGGACCCGATGCTCGCCACCGGTGGCTCCATGGTCGACGCGATCCGCTTCCTGCTCGAGCGCGGCGCCGACGACATCACCGCCGTGTGCCTGCTCGCCGCGCCCGAGGGCATCGCCCACCTCGAGGCCTCCCTGGCGGACGAGGGCGTGCCGGTGCAGCTCGTCACCGGCTCGATCGACGAGCGGCTCAACGAGCTGGGCTACATCGTGCCCGGGCTCGGCGACGCGGGGGACCGCCTCTACGGCGTCGTCTGAGTCCTCGGGCGTCCGCATGGCCGGACCGACACGCCGGGCCCGACCTCACCAGTCACACCAGTCACAGCCCCCATCATGGGTGCTGCAGTGTGTAGCCCGTGCACGCCCCCGCGCCCGCGCGCGGTCCTGAGCCGAGAGAGAGCCGTCGTGACCATGCCCCCGATCAAGAAGATCGTCACGTGGCTCCTCGTCATCTTCCTGCTCTACGCCATCTTCACCTCGCCCACGGACGCGGCCAACATCGTGGGCAGCGCGTGGGACGTCATCACCAACGGCGTCGGCAACATCGGCCGGTTCTTCGACTCCCTGATCGCCCGGAGCTGACCTTGGCGGCCGGGCGCCTCGACCGCGAGCTGGAGCGCTACCTCGTCCCCGGCGAGACGGTCGTGACCGTGGTCCGGCAGCACTGGTTCTCGCAGGTCCGCCCGATCGCCCTCTTCGTCGGGCTGCTGTTCCTCGCGACCTTCGTCGAGGCCGAGTCCCCGCAGACCCGCGGTGGCGCGTTCCTCGCCAACGTCTTCTGGTATGCCGCGCTGGCCGGGGGGTTCTACCTTCTGTGGCGCTACCTCAACTGGCGCCACGACTGGTTCGTCGCCACGGACAAGCGCTTCCTGCTCTTCTACGGCTTCCTCCGTCGCAAGGTGGCGATGATGCCGCTGACCAAGGTCACGGACATGACCTTCGACCGCTCCCTGCTCGGGCGCATCATCGGCTACGGCACCTTCCTGCTCGAGTCGGCCGGCCAGGACCAGGCCCTCGGGCACATCGAGTACGTCCCCGACGCCGAGCGGCACTACCGCGCGATCTGCACGGTGCTGTTCGGTGCCGACGCCCCGGTCGACCCCGACGACGAGTGGGTCGAGGACGGTGACGACGACGGCCCCGACGGGCGCGTCGGGCTCGGCGGCCACGGCCCCACCGGTCCGGGCGGGGACGACGGCTGGTCACCCGACCTCGACAGCGGCTGGGAGGACACCACGATGTCGGGCGGGGACGACGGATGGCGGCACGACCCCTATCGCCGGACACCCGGCATACGCAATCCTGTGCGTGACCGGCACGACATCGCGCCGCCTCACGAGACGCTGTACCAGAGCCCAGACCTCGTCCGGGCCTCACGAACGGCTGACACCGGGGAGATCCCGGTCATCCGTCCGATCCGGAGTCGCACCACCAGACGAAAGGGCCGGCCATGAGCGTGTGGAGGACGAAGTCGATCGAGCAGTCGATCGCCGAGGGTGACGAGCCGGAGTACCAGCTCAAGAAGCGCCTGAGCGCGCTCGACCTCACCGTGTTCGGTGTCGGCGTCGTCATCGGTGCGGGCATCTTCACCGTCGCGGGACGTGCGGCCAACACCCTCGCTGGCCCGGCCATCCTCATCTCCTTCGTCATCGCCGCGATCTGCTGCGGCCTGGCAGCGCTCTGCTACGCCGAGTTCGCGTCGACGATCCCGGTCTCGGGGTCGGCGTACACGTTCTCCTACGCGACCCTCGGCGAGCTGGTCGCCTGGATCATCGGCTGGGACCTGCTGCTCGAGCTCATGCTCGGCGCGGCCGTCGTGGCCCAGGGGTGGTCCGCCTACCTCGGGGTGCTGTTCGACCGCCTGGGGATCACCATCCCCGAGTCGGTCGCGTACGGCTCGTCGTTCGACCTGCCGGCGTTCCTGCTCGTCGCCGTGCTGACGGTGCTCGTGTCGATCGGGATCCAGGAGTCGATGCGGGTCAACCTGGCGCTGGTCGCGCTCAAGGTCTTCATCGTGCTGTTCGTCATCTTCGCCGGCATCGGCTTCATCAAGACCGCCAACTACTCGCCCTTCATCCCCGAGGCCGTCCCGACGCAGGGCGAGGGGTCCACGCTGGAGGCGCCGCTCATCCAGACGCTCTTCGGGCTCACCC
The DNA here is from genome assembly GCF_048606435.1 of Knoellia terrae. Classification (NCBI taxonomy): domain Bacteria; kingdom Bacillati; phylum Actinomycetota; class Actinomycetes; order Micrococcales; family Intrasporangiaceae; genus Knoellia; species Knoellia terrae. The sequence continues at coordinate 86,558 of NZ_JBMBWH010000008.1, forward strand.
CGTCGGCGTTCGGCATCGGCGGCATCCTCGCCGGCGCGTCGCTCGTCTTCTTCGCCTACATCGGCTTCGACGTCGTCGCGACCACCGCCGAGGAGGCGCGCAACCCCGCCAAGGACCTCCCCCGCGGCATCCTCGGCTCGCTGCTCATCTGCACGGTCCTCTACTGCGCCGTCGCCATCGTCATGACGGGCATGGTCCGCTACGACCAGCTCTCGCCGGAGGCGTCGCTGGCCCAGGTCTTCGAGGACGTCGGCAAGCCGGGCTACGCGACCCTCATCGCCGCGGGCGCCGTGGCCGGTCTCACCACCGTCGTCATGACGCTGCTCATCGGGAGCTCGCGCGTGGTCTTCGCCATGTCGCGCGACTGGCTGCTGCCGGCGAGCCTGGGCAGGACCAACGCGCGCACCGGCACCCCGATCAAGATCACGGTCGGCATCGGGCTCATCGTCGCCCTCACCGCGGCCCTGACGCCGATCGGCAAGCTCGAGTACATGATCAACATCGGCACGCTCACGGCGTTCTTCCTCGTGTCGCTCGCCATCCCGGTGCTGCGCCGCCGCCGCCCGGACTTCCACCGGCCGTTCACGGTGCCGTTCTCGCCGTGGCTGCCGTGGGCGTCCGCCGCGATCTGCGCCTACCTCATGCTCACCCTGCCGCTCGAGACGTGGATCCGCTTCGCGATCTGGATGGCGCTCGGGTTCGCGCTCTACTTCCTCTACGGCTACAAGCGCTCCCGGCTCGCCATGGGCGCCCAGGAGGACGTCCGCGCGGCGGCCCGGAGCAACCCGACGCCCTGACAGCTCGCTGACACCGGCCCCCGGCGACGTGGGGCGAATTCGGAGAACCAGCAGGTGGCGCGGGCAGCGCGTCGTTACACTTCCGGTCGGTCTCCACTCGGGTGACCCCGACCCGAATGGCACACCATGAAGCACCTTCGGACGGCCGCCATGCTGCCCGTCATCCTCCTGTCCCTCCTCGTGCACGGATCAGCCGACGCGGCGACCGCGGCTGGACCCTTCTCGGCGTTCGTCATGCGCGACCTCGACGGGGTCGGCCACTACACCGAGCCGCACGCGCCTGCCGAGGTCTGGGAGGAGCCGACCACACCGATCACCGTCACGCAGCCGTCCGCTGGCACGCTGGTGGTCACGGCCGGCTCGTCCGTCGCGGTTGCGCGCCTGAAGACCGGGGACGGATCGGCGCTGGCGGTGGGGACCTACCCGCTGCGGCCCGCCGAGACCCTCACTGCCGGCTCCGTCAACCTCCACGTCGTCGGTGGGACGCTCGACAACGACTACGCGTCAGGGACCGTCACCGTGCGCGAGCTGGTCCGCGACACCGCGGGAGCAGTGACGGCCTTCGCCGCGGACGTCGACGGAAGCCATGCCGGCCACGACTCGTGGACCAAGGGCCCACGCACCATGAACCTGCGCTACCGCAGCACGATCGGCTATGCCGCGGTTCGCAGCAGCTCGCACGCCTATCCCGGGGGGGCCAGCCTGGGCACCGCCGCCTCGACCTCGGTCACCATGACCGTTCGCGGCACCCAGCCGGTGCGCTTCGGAGCGGCGTACGGCGACGTCGACCCGACACCCGCCGTTGACCCGGGTCCGCTGGAGATCGTCACGGACGGGTGCGTGGGCCGTCAGCTCAGCCCAGGACAGTCGTGCACGGTCTCCGTCCGCGTCGTACCCGTCACCACGGAACAGGTCAACGGACACTTCGTGGTCCCGGACGACACCACGTCCGCCAGGACGTCGCTCAACACGTATGCCAGCGGTTATGTCGACAGATCCGGCCGCTACCAGGAGGTGGCCCCCACCCGCCTCTACGACAGTCGCTCGGGAAAGGCGTTCGGCGCCGGTGAGACACGGCGCATCAAGGTCACAGGTCGGGCCGGGGTCCCGGCCGGTACCGGCTTCTCCGTCGTGCTGAGCGTGACCGCGGTCTCGCCGACGGGCGACGGGCACCTGACCACCTTCCACCAGCTGCGACCCGCGTCGTCGAACGTCAACTACCGCAAAGGAGTCACCCGCGCGAACCTCGTGACGTCGCTGGTGTGGACGGACGGGACGGTGGCGGTCTACAGCAGCAGCTCCACGCACGTGCTCGTCGACGTCCTCGGCTACTTCGACCCACCGTCGTCCGACGGGTCCCACCTGCAGCCGCTGGACCCCAGCCGCGTCCTCGACACACGCTACGACGCCGAAGGCGCCCTGGCTCCGGGCGAGGTCGTGGACGTGGTGCTGGATCTCGGACCCGAGACCAACCCCGATGTGACCGGCGTGGTCGTCAACCTGACGGCGGTGGCCCCGAAGGGCTCGGGCTACCTGACCGCATGGGATGGTGATGCCGCTCCGCCGACCGTCTCTTCGCTCAACTTCACCCCCGGTGCGACCGTGCCCGTGCTGGCCTTCGTCCCCACGAGCCACCTGGACGACGGGACGGTGGTCTTCTCGGTGAAGAACGGGTCTGCCGGTGCGACGCATGTCCTGGCCGATGTCGTGGGCTATTTCGACGAAGCCTCGATCGAGGGCCTGCGCTACTTCCCGACCGGCGGCGAGCGCCTGCTCGACACCCGCTATGGGACCGGCCTCTCCGGGCCCTTCGGCGGGGCCCAGAGTCGGGACGTCAGGCTCGGGAGTCCTTGGTACAAGCACGATGACACGGTTGGGCTGCTGCTCAACCTCACGGCGGTCAAGCCCACGGCACCCACCTACCTGACCGTGTGGGACCGTCTGCCCGGCGAGAGCCCACCCTTGGCGAGCAACCTCAACGCCCGGCCCGGAGACGTCGTCGCCAACGCCGCACTGACGTTCCTCACCGCCACCGACACCTTCGGCATCTACAACAGCAGCGGCTCGACCCACGTCATCGGTGACGTCCTGGGAGTCTGGGACCTCTACCCCGGCAGCCGAGGAGCGGACACCCTTGCGCCTGCGCGCCAGGACGTCTCACTTCGGAGCAGCGCGTCCCGGGACTGAGCTCGACGACCCGATGCCGGCGCGCGATCGACGGCCGGCAGCGCCGGCACCCGTCCAGCACCAAGTCGGTCTCGGGGACGCCGGGCGCACGGGCCGGTCGACGGAGCAGGGCGACCCGCTTGCCCAGCACGAAGACGTCCCCTGCGAACATCTCGACGTAGGTCCAACCGTCGTCCTCGGCGAGGTGGCGCGTGGCGACGTCGGCTCGCGCTGGGCGACCCACTCGAGGACGGCGTGTCGGTCTCTCTCGACGGCCGGTCAGTCCGAGGCGGGTCGCGGGGCGACGGGGCAGGGGGGAAGGCGGGTCAGAGGGCGGTGAGGATGTCGTCGACGCGCTGCTTGGCGTCGCCGAAGAGCATCTGCGAGTTGTCGCGGAAGAACAGCGGGTTCTGCACCCCCGCGTAGCCCGTCGCCATCGAGCGCTTGAAGACGATGACGTCGCGCGCGTTCCACACCTCGAGCACCGGCATCCCGGCGATCGGCGACGTCGGGTCCTCGGCGGCCGACGGGTTGACCGTGTCGTTCGCACCGATGACGAGCACGACGTCGGTGGAGGGGAAGTCGTCGTTGACCTCGTCCATCTCGAGCACGATGTCGTAGGGCACCTTCGCCTCGGCGAGCAGGACGTTCATGTGCCCCGGCAGCCGCCCTGCGACGGGGTGGATACCGAAACGGACGTCGACTCCCCTGTCCCGCAGGCGCTTGGTGAGCTCCGCGACCGGATACTGCGCCTGCGCCACCGCCATCCCGTAGCCCGGCGTGATGATGACCGACGACGCCTCGCGCAACAGCTCGGCAGCGCCGTCGGCGGTGATCTCGCGGTGCTCGCCGTAGTCCTTGTCGTCGCCGACCACGACCTCCTGCCCGAACCCGCCGGCGATGACCGAGACGAACGAGCGGTTCATCGCCCGGCACATGATCCAGCTGAGGATCGCACCCGACGCACCGACGAGCGCGCCCGTGACGATGAGCAGGTCGTTGCTCAGCATGAAGCCGGCCGCGGCCGCCGCCCACCCGGAGTACGAGTTGAGCATCGACACGACGACGGGCATGTCCCCGCCGCCGATCGACGCGACGAGGTGCCAGCCGAACGCCAGTGCGATGCCCGTCATGACGAGCAGCGGCACGAGCGAGTGGGACTGGACGTACCAGACCATCAGCAGCACCGACACGACGAGCGCCGCGAGGTTGAGCCAGTGGCGGGCCGGCAGCATGAGCGGCGACGAGGAGATCCGCCCCGACAGCTTGAGGAAGGCGACGATCGACCCGGTCAGGGTCACCGCACCGATGAAGACCCCGAGGAACACCTCGACCGAGTGGATCGTGTCGGACGCGTCGCCCTCGGTGAGGTGGCTGTTGATCCCGACGAGCACCGCCGCCAGGCCGACGAAGCTGTGCAGCATCGCGACGAGCTCGGGCATCTGGGTCATCTCGACCCGGCGCGCGCGCCAGAGGCCGATCACGGCGCCGATGGTCATCGCCAGCGCGATCAGCAGCAAGGTCGAGACCGCGTGCTCGGACCGCGACAGGGTGAGCCAGACGGTCGCACCAAGGGCGATCACCATGCCGGTCACGCCGAAGGCGTTGCCCTCCTTGGCGCTCTCGTGCCGCGAGAGGCCCGCGAGGGAGAGGACGAAGAGGACGGCAGAGACGATGTATGCCGCGGAGACCACGTTCGCTGTCATCGTCGCCTCAGTCCTTCCGGAACATCTCGAGCATGCGGCCGGTCACAGCGAAGCCTCCGAAGATGTTGATGCTGGCGACGAGGATCGCGAGGAACGCGAGCGTCTTGACGACGAGGTCGTCGGAGTCGATCTGCAGCAGGCCCCCGACGACGATGATGCCGCTGATGGCGTTGGTCTCGGCCATGAGCGGCGTGTGCAGGGCGTGCGACACGTTGGAGATGACGTAGAAACCGACGATCACCGAGAGGGCGAAGACGGTGAAGTGCCCGAGGAAGGCGGCGGGTGAGGCCGAGGCGACGAGCGCGAAGACCAGTGCACCGAGCGCCATCCAGAGGTACTTCAGGCGCGGGTCGCGCGGCTTCCTCGGCTCCTTGGGAGTGACGGGAGCGGCTGCGGGAGCGCCGGCTGCCTGCCCTGCCGAGACCTGCACCGGGGGTGGCGGCCAGAGCACCTCGCCGTCGCGCACGACCGTCATCCCTCGCTGCACCGGGTCGTCGAGGTCGAGCGTGAGCTGGCCGTCCTTCTCGGGGGTCAGCAGCTTGAGCAGGTTGACGAGGTTGGTGCCGAACAGCTGGGACGCCTGGGTGGGCAGGCGCCCCGGCAGGTCCGTGTAGCCGAGGATGGTCACGCCGTTCGGAGTCACGACCTTCTGGTCGGCGACCGACCCGGCGACGTTGCCCCCGTTGGCCGCCGCCATGTCGACGATGACCGACCCGGGCTTCATCGACGCCACCATGTCCTCGTCGAGCAGCCGGGGAGCCGGCCGCCCGGGGATGAGGGCGGTCGTGATGACGATGTCGACGTCCGCGGCCTGGGCGGCGTACAGCTCGGCGGCCTTGCGGTTGAAGTCCTCCCCCGTCTCCTTGGCATAGCCATCGGCGCTGGGGCCGGTGTCCTCGACCTCGATCCGCAGGAACTGCGCGCCCATCGACTCGACCTGCTCGGCCACCTCGCTGCGCGCGTCGAAGGCTCGCACGACGGCGCCGAGCGAGCCGGCCGTCCCGATCGCAGAGAGCCCGGCGACTCCCGCACCGACGACGAGGACCTTGGCGGGCGGGACCTTGCCGGCGGCGGTGACCTGACCCGTGAAGACCGACCCGAACTCGTGGGCCGCCTCGATGACGGCCCGGTAGCCGCCGATGTTGGCCATGGACGACAGGACGTCGAGCGACTGGGCACGCGAGATGCGCGGCACCGCGTCCATCGCGAGCGCTGTGACACCGCGCTCCGCCAGGGCGGCGACGAGCTCCGGACGGAGCGCCGGCGACAGCAGGCTGACGACCGTCTGGCCGGCGCGCAGGCGGTCGACCTCCTCCGGGGTGGGCGCGTTGATCTTGAGGATGACGTCGGTGTTCCACACCTCGTCACCGACGACGTCCGCCCCGGCCCTCACGTACGCGACGTCCTCGAACGTCGCGCGGCGGCCCGCACCGGACTGGACGAACACGGCATATCCGAGTCCGAGGAGCTGCTCGACCGTCTTCGGGGTCGCAGCGACACGGGTCTCGCCAGGCAACGACTCCAACGGCACACCGATGCGCACGGGAACCTCCTCGTCCGGGGACAGTCATTCGACGGGAAACCTACTAGGCGCCGGTCGGTGCGTGCCGACCGTGTGACGGCGACGACGAGGTTGTCGCGATGGGAGACCTTCCATCGCTCCCCCGCAAGCGCTCCTTGGCTACGGTCGTCGCATGGACGACACGATGCTGTGGGTGGTCGGTGTGATCGGGTTCGGCGTCGTGCTCGCCGCCCTCGTCTGGGTCCTTCGGCACCGCGACCACGTCGCGCCGGAGGACCACCTCCGGGCCTACGCCGCGCCTGCCGTCACCGGGACCGGCACCCCGGGCCGGGGCGGCGCCATCGTGGGCGGCAGCCAACCGGTCGACGACACCACCGTCGTGGACGAGACCGTGCCGCTGAGCCGGCTGGGCGGGGCCGGCTGGCGTGACGGCGGAGAGCCCGACCCGACGCCGACCACGCACGCGTATGCCGTGCCCGCCGAGCCGTGGGTCGACGGACAGCCCGGCTCCGACACCCTGCCCGGGGCCACTCCGCAGCAGCACGTGCGGGTCGACGACGCCGACGTCAGACCCGTGGCCGACCAGGTCGCCGACGAGCGACGCGGCGGGCACTGGTGAGAACCGTCCACCGGACGTGACGAAGCCCCGCCGGACGTGGTCCGGCGGGGCATCGTCACTGTGGGGTGGTCCGGGTCGGCGTCAGCCGTCCGACCGGTTGAAGCCCGCCTTGCGGGCGGCGTCCTCGTCGTAGAACCACACGTCCGGCTCGGCGGAGTCGTAGCCGGCGGAGCCCGGCGTGACGTAGGTCATCGAGTCGCGGTAGGCCTGCACGGGGTGGTCGCGCGGCTGGGCGCGGTCCCCGAACGGTGCAGCGGAGCCGACGCCGTAGCCACCGTCACGAATCTCGTCGACCTCGGAGGTCCGTCGGCCCGACTCACTCCCACCGGAGCCGGTGTCCGGAGCGCGTGTGTCGGAGGCGCGGGTGTCGCCGTCGTCGTCGGTGTTGACGCGGTCCGTCCCGTCGGGCCAGTGGCTCGCGTCCCCGCCCTCGGAGCGGTCGCGCGAGTCGCCCCCTCCGAGGAGGTCCTCGTCCGAGACCCGCTCGGAGCGCCTCTCGGTGAGGCGGTCCGTGCCGTCGTTCGCGTCGGAGCGGGAGTCGACGTCGGCGTCGGGGTCGGAGTCGGAGTCGGAGTCGGAGTCGGACGAGTGACGCCCGGTCGCTGCCGCACCGGCCGCCGTCGCGCCCATCGCGGTGGCGCCGGTCGACGTGCCCTCCGACGAGGTGTCCGCCGTGCGGGAGTCGTCGTCCCACGTGTCCTCGGTGGTGGGCTCGTCGGAGCGACGGTCCGCCGTGGCGTCGACGTCGTGCCGGTCGTCGCGCGACCCGTCGAACGTGTCGGCGCCGTCGGAGCCGTGGGAGTCGTCGGTCCGGTCGACCGGCGAGGGCTCCTCCGCGGGGAGCGGCTCGGTCGAGGCGTAGTCCTCGACGTCGTTGATGATCACCATGTCGTCGTTGTCCGCCGCAGGGTCGTGCCGCGTGGTGTCGCGCGTGTCGTCCGTGCCGTCGAGGTCGCGCCCGGTGTCCGACGTGGTGTCGAGGTCGTGGGGCGTGTCGGCGGTGCCGCGGGTGTCGTCCGGGTCCCGGGCGTCCTCGTCGTGGTGGGTCATGTCGTGTGCCTGCCTCTCTCCGTGCTCGACACGGCCGGTCGATCCGCCCGTGGTGTTCTCGGCAAAAGCTGCATCGTCGTGCGAGCGCTGGTCGCCCGCCACCCATTCGTCGCCGTGGTGGCCGTAGTCCACGCCGGACGCGAGGCGCTGGGCCTGCTCGTCGCTCACGTCTCCCCGGCTCGCGGCATACGCGCTCCCGATCACGGCGGCCCCGGCGCCGGTGGCAGCCGCACCGCCGACACCGGACGAGCGGTCCCGGTCGGCCGGCTCATCGAGCGGCCGGACGTGGTCGTCGAGGTCCTCGGGCAGCGGTCGCGGGTCGTTCTTGTCGACCTCCACGTCCGGGTCGAGCTCGTCGGCGCGCCGCAGCTCGGCCTCGTGCTGGAGCCGGGCCCGCTCGAGCTCGTCCTGGTGGCGGCGCGCCTCCTCCTCGGCCCGCTGGGCCTCGCGCGCGCTCTCCTCGGCCCGGCGGGCCCGCTCCTCCGCCTCGTGCCGGGCGAGCGCCGCTCGCTCGTCGGCCTGCTGGACGAACGTCTCCTGGCCGCGGATGGCCGAGCCGCGCTCCTCGGCAGCGGCCCGGATGCTGGCGGCCTCGGTGCGCTGCTGCTCGAGCTTCTGCTTCTTCCCGCGGGAGAACAGCCACCACGCCAGGAACAGCAGGGCGAGGACGACCAGTGCGCCGATGAGGTACTTCATGAACGATGTGCTCCTGACGTGGAGGTCGGGTGGACACCCGCTGACCCCACAAACTACCGGCCTGCCCGCACGGAAAGCGGTGTATGCCGGGGCAGGCTCAGGCGCCTGCGTCGAGCCCCAGCTCGCGAGCGGTGATCTCGCGCATCTCCACCTTGCGCACCTTGCCGGTCACGGTCATCGGGAAGTCGTCGACGACCCGCACGTAGCGGGGGATCTTGTAGTGCGCGAGCCTGCCGGTGGCGAACTCCCGCAACGCCTCCGGCGTCAACGGCTCTGCGCCCTCGCGCATCCGGACCCAGGCGGCGAGCTCCTCGCCGTACCGCTCGTCGGGGACGCCGATGACCTGGGCGTCGACGACGTCGGGGTGCGTGTAGAGGAACTCCTCGATCTCGCGCGGGTAGACGTTCTCGCCGCCGCGGATCACCATGTCCTTGATCCGCCCGGTGATCCGGAGGTAGCCGTCGTCGTCCATGACGGCGAGGTCGCCGGTGCGCATCCACCCGTCGACCAGCGCCTCCGCGGTCTTGTCCTCCTGACCCCAGTAGCCCAGCATCACCGAGTACCCCTTGGTCCAGAACTCCCCGGCCTGACCGCGAGGCACCGTCTCGAGGGTCACCGGGTCGACCACCTTGACCTCGAGGTGCGGGGCCACCTGGCCGACGGTCCCCACCTTGCGGTCGAAGGTGTCGTCGGGGCGCGTCTGCGTCGACACCGGCGACGTCTCGGTCATGCCGTAGCAGATCGTCATGCCGTCGATGCCGGCCGCGATGAGCTTCTTCATCAGCTCGGCCGGGCAGGGCGAGCCCGCCATGATCCCGGTGCGCACCGCACCGAGGTCGTACTCGGCGAAACTTGGCAGCGCCCACTCCGCGATGAACATCGTCGGCACGCCGTAGAGGCTCGTGCACCTCTCCTCGGCGGTCGCCGCGAGCGTGAGCTCGGGGTCGAACCCGGGCGCGGGGATGACCATGCAGGCGCCGTGCGTCGTCGCCGCGAGGTTGCCCATGACCATCCCGAAGCAGTGGTAGAAGGGCACGGGGATGCAGATGCGGTCATCCTCGGTGTAGCGGCAGACCTCCCCGACGAGGTAGCCGTTGTTGAGGATGTTGTGGTGGCTAAGCGTGGCGCCCTTGGGGAACCCGGTCGTGCCGGAGGTGTACTGGATGTTGATCGGGTCGTGGGGGTCGAGCTCGGCACCGACCAGCTGGAGCCGCTCGTCGCTGACCATGTCGGCGCCCTCGAGCAGCTCGCCCCAGGTCGGGCCACCGATCACCCAGACGAACTCGAGGTCGGGGCAGTCGCCGCGGACCTCGTCGATCATCGAGACGTAGTTCGAGCTCTTGAACGACTCCGCGGTGAACAGCCCGCGGATGCCGGCCTGCGCGAGGACGTAGCCGAGCTCGTGTGATCGGTAGGCCGGGTTGATGTTGACGAGGATGACCCCCGCCTTCGCGGTGGCGTACTGCACGACCGTCCACTCTGCGCAGTTCGGCGCCCAGATGCCGACGCGGTCGCCCTTGGCCAGCCCGGCGGCGACCAGCGACTTCGCGAGCCGGTCCACGTGCTCGCCGAAGACGGCATACGTCCAGCGCAGTCCCTGGGCGCGATCGACCAGCGCCTCGCGTTCGCCGAACCGGGCCACGGTCGCGTCGAGGTTGGCACCGATCGTCTGCTCGAGCAGGGGCGGCTCCTGGGGCCCACGCGCGTGTGACAGTGCCGTCTCGGTCGAGCTGTTTCCCATGACCATCCTCTGCCGTCGGTAGAGGCCGAACGTACCCCGCGCGCCGCGCCGTGGGTAAGGTCACGGCCATGGACGAACGTGAGGGTGAGGCCATCCCCGAGGGCGCAGTCGTCGTCGGCATCGGGAACAGCGACCGTGACGCCGAGTGCCTCACCTGGGCGGGGAACTCGGCCCAGCGTTCCGGGAGCCCGCTGCACATCCTGCACGCGCACGACCTCAACGCCGAGCTGACCGCGATCGACCCGGTCGCGGGCAACTCGATCTCGCTCGGGCCCGAGGGCGACATCGGCAACGAGAGCCTCGTCGCCGAGACGGTGGCTGCCGCCCGTGAACGGTGGCCCGAGCTCGCCGTGACCGGCAGCCAGCCGTTCGTCCGGCCCGAGCAGGCCCTCATCGACGCGTCGGCCGTCGCGCGCCTCATCGTCGTCGGCGCCGCGCGAGCGAGCACGCTGCAACGCCTGGGCCTCGGGCGCCCGTCGCTCGCCGCGGCCATGCACGCCAAGTGCCCTGTCGTCATCGTCCCGCAGGGGTCACGGACCGACGCCGAGGGCCCGGTTGTCGTCGGCATCGACGGCTCCTCGCACAGCGCGGCCGCCGCGGAGCGCGCCTTCTGGATCGCCGAGCTCCGCCGGGCGCCGCTGACCGCGGTCATCACCTGGAACGTCGAGGTCGTCGACGGCATGGTCGTCACCACGCCCGACACCGAGGCGTGGAACGCCGTCGAGGCGAGGTACCGCGCGGTCGCCGACCGCATCGTCGAGCCGCTGCGTGCCGCCCACCCCACCGTCGACTGCACGGTCGAGGTCCTGCACGGTGCACCGGCGAAGGTTCTCGCCGAGCGGTCCGCCGGTGCCGGGCTCCTCGTCATGGGGACCCGTGGCCGCGGCGGGTTCGCCGGCATGCTGCTGGGGTCGCAGAGCCAGCGGGTCCTGGAGACCGCCGCCTCCCCGGTGATGCTCGTGCGCGCCGAGCCGACGAGCTGAGCAGGCGCGTGAGCGGCCGACGCGACCGGTTCCGCGGTTCCATCGTCGGCGTGGGCTCGACCTCGGGCATCCGCGTCGTGCTCGGCCGCTGGCACACCACCCCGTTGGGTCCGTTCGCGGACGTCATGGTCGAGACCGGTGCCGGACACCGGATCCTGCTCGCGCCGTCGCAGGTCGTCGCCGACTACGTCACCGCGACCTACTCCTTCGACGAGGTCCGCATCGAACCGGTCGTCGTCACGGAGCAGGGTGACCGGTGGTCGGTGACGTCCGACTCGCTCTCGCTGGACGTCACCGTCGGCCCGCGTATGCCGCTCGGCTGGCTCCTGCGCGCCGTGCCACCACGCCTCGGCGCGAGTCCCACCTGGGCCCGGGTCGTCGCTCCGGTCGCTCGTGTCGTCATGCCGGGCGTGCGGACGGTGGGGACGGCGCTCGAGGGACGCCGGGAGTTCTACGGCGCGACCGACCTGCGCCGGGTCACGGCGATGCGCGCCACCCTCGACGGTCGCGATCTCGGGGCGCTCGCCGACATCGACCCGCCGTGCCGGTTCGGGTTCTCGTCGACGCCACGCACGCCGTCGGTGACGACCGTCGTCACCACGGTCGTCTCCGGCTGAACCGAGCACGACCGGAGGCAACCGTGGGCATGCGGAGGGTTCGGTTCCCTCCGGACCCCGACGCTTCCCTCATGGGGAGCAAAAGTGGGGGCGACGCGACGCGACGCGAAACGGTCGCGCGGACGGCATACGCCGCCTGACAGGATGCGGTCATGCGCCAGATCGTCCAGAGCAAGAAGCTGCAGCACGTCCGGTACGACGTGAGGGGACCGATCCTCGTCGAGGCCCAGCGGCTCGAGGGCGAGGGTCACAAGATCCTCAAGCTCAACATCGGCAACACGGCTCCGTTCGGGTTCGAGGCGCCCGAGGCGATCGTCGCCGACATGGTCCACAACCTGCCGGAGTCGCAGGGCTACTCGGACTCCCGTGGCATCTACTCCGCCCGCACCGCCGTCGCGCAGTACTACCAGTCCCGAGGGCTCACCGAGACGGTCGTCGACGACGTCTGGATCGGCAACGGTGTCTCCGAGCTGATCTCGATGGTGCTGCAGGCCTTCGTCGACGACGGCAACGAGATCCTCGTGCCCGCACCGGACTACCCGCTGTGGACCGGTGCGGTGACGCTCTCCGGTGGCACGCCGGTGCACTACCGCTGCGACGAGGCGAACGGGTGGAACCCCGACCTCGACGACATCGAGTCCAAGATCACCGAGAACACCCATGCGCTCGTGGTCATCAACCCCAACAACCCGACGGGAGCGGTGTACTCGGAGGAGGTCGTGCGCGGGCTGGTCGACATCGCCCGCCGCCACCGGCTCGTCCTCATGGCCGACGAGATCTACGAGAAGATCCTCTACGCCGACGAGGCGGTCACGCCGGTCCACCACCACGTCGCCACCTTCGCCGAGGACGACGTCCTCTGCCTCACCTTCAGCGGGCTGTCCAAGGCCTACCGCGTCTGCGGCTACCGCGCGGGCTGGGTCATGGTGTCGGGACCGAAGCACCTGGCCGAGGACTTCCTCGAGGGCCTCACCCTGCTCGCCAACATGCGCATGTGCGCCAACGTGCCTGCGCAGCACGCGATCCAGACCGCGCTCGGTGGCTACCAGTCGATCAACGAGCTCATCGTGCCGGGCGGTCGCTTCTACGAGCAGATCAAGCTCGCCAACCGACTGCTCAACGACATCCCGGGGGTCACCTGCGTCGAGCCGCACGGGGCGCTCTACTGCTTCCCGCGGCTCGACCCGGAGATGTACGAGATCGAGGACGACCAGCAGTTCGTCATCGACCTGCTGCGCGCCAAGAAGATCCTCGTCACCCACGGCACCGGCTTCAACTGGTTCGAGCCGGACCACTTCCGGCTCGTCACGCTCCCGGACCCCGAGGTGCTCACCGAGGCGATCGGCCGGATCGCGGAGTACCTCGAGACGATCCGCCGCTGACCATGGCCGTCCGGTCGAGCGACCTCGCACTGGTGGCCGTCGGCGGCGTTGTGGGGGCACTGCTGCGGTATGCCGTCGGCACCGCGGTCCCGCAGCCGGCCGGCGGGTGGCCGTGGGCCACCTTGACGGTCAACGTCGTGGCGTCGCTGCTCCTCGGCGTCCTCGCGGGATGGGCACACTGGCGTCACGCGGCCCACTGGGTGCGGCCACTGCTCATGTCGGGGGCGCTCGGCGGGTTCAGCACCTACTCGGCATTCGCCGTCGACACGGTGGTGCTGGCCGAGGCTGGACGAGGCGGCCTGGCTGCGGGCTACGTCGTCGTGACGCTCATCGGGTGCGTCGGCGCGGTCGCGATGGGCAGCACTGTGGCGCAACGGCTCTGGCGGCAGCCGTGACCACGGTGCTGCTCGTGGCCCTGGGCGCGGCGGTCGGCGCGCCCCTTCGCTACGCCGTGACGCAGGCACTGCGAGACCGCGGTGCGACGAGCCACGCCGGGACCCTCGTCGTCAATGTTCTCGGCTCGTTCGTGCTCGGCCTGCTCGTCGGCAGCGGCGTGCGCGATGACGCCCTGGCCCTCCTCGGCACGGGGTTCTGCGGGGCGCTCACGACGATGTCCACGCTGGCGCTGGAGGTGTGGGACTCGACCGTCGAGGACCGTCCACGACACGGCGTCGCGACGCTCGTCCTCCACCTCGTGCTCGGCCTCGGCGCCGCCTGGCTGGGGTGGACCCTCAGCGGCTGAGGGCGGGTCAGCCCGGACGTGGAACCTGTGCGGCGAGTCTGGTCGGTGCCTGGATGCAGTAGGAGTCGGTGAGCAGCTCGGCGAGCTCCTCCCAGTCGGTGCCGTCGTCGAGGAGCAGCCCGACGACGTTGCCGCCCCAGCCGGCCCTGAAGTAGGGCTCGCCCATGTGCTGGAAGGCCACCACCTCATCCGGCTCGGCGCGGAAGGTGATCCGGAACCGCTGGTCCTCGCCGCCGAAGACGTGCGCGACGGTCGCTGACCGCACGCGCCACGCCAACCCCACCCACGCGTCGTCCTCACGGACCTCGGGGAAGCGCGAGAGGATCGTCGAGAGTCGCTCGATCCACTCGAGAGGGACCTCCGGTCGCGTGACGGACGCCATGGGACCGACCCTAGAGCGCGGCTCCGACACACCGGTATGCCGGCCGCTCGACGTGAGCGACCGGCATACCGGGGTGGTCTGGACGAGGCCAGTCGCTACTGGACGACTCCCATCGCGTTGACGATCCCGTCACCGTAGAAGGAGTTGAACTCTGGTGTGCCGACGCACGCGGCGGTGAACTCGGCGCTGCGGCCCTCGGGCTCGTAGGACCGGACACCGCCGGCCGGGCAGGCCGTGTCCGTGGCGGTGTCCATGAGCAGGGCCCGGGTGGTGGCCGGGGCCAGCGAGAACGTGCCCGTGGTGGCACCGGTGCCATGAGCGCCGACCGCGAGGGCGGCGACTCCCGCAGCGTGCGGCGAGGCCATCGACGTGCCCTGGAACCAGGCGTAGTAGGAGCAGGTCGACTTCTGGTCGGGCTGCCGCCTGTCGGTGCACTGCTTGATGACACCCGCGTCACGACCCGGCTTCGTGATGTTGCCGTTCTTGTCGACCTCACCGGTCTCCTCGAGCGACTGCAGGGAGACGGTGGAGAGGATGAGGTTGCCGTTGGTGCGGTAGGTGTCCGTGCCGATGCCGTCGCGGAACCAGCCACCCGGAGCCGCGACCTCGAGCTCACCGGAACCGAGGTCGGTCGCGTAGTTGGAGTAGTCCGACTTCATGCCCGACGGACCGACGGCGGAGACCCCGATGACGTGGGGGCCCTCGACGGGCAGGTCCCAGCAGGTCTCGTTGTCGATGGTCCGGGGGTGCTCCGTGCCGCCGGGGTAGTCGGGGCTGGTGAGGTCGGTGCGGGGGTTGCTCAGGTCCTCGTGGTTGTTGCCGAGGGCGCCGACGAGCGTGACGTTGCGCGAGCTGGCGTAGTCAAGGGCCCTGGTCATCGCCGCGATGATGAGGTCCTGCTCCGCGGCCTCCTCCGGGCTGTCCTCCGGGGCACCGCCGGCGCAGTTGTAGAGCCACGGGTCGACGTAGAACGACATGTTCACGACGTCGAGGCCGACGTCGCCGGCATAGGTGAGGGCGTTGGTGACCGGGCCGAGGAAGAAGTAGCCGCTGTCCTGACCACCGCGGATGTTGACGAGGTCCACGTCGGGCGCGATGCCGCTGAGACCGAAGCCGTCGAGGGCTGCGCCGATCGTGCCGGCGACGTGGGTGCCGTGGCCGTTCTGGTCGACGTCGGCCGGGTCCGTGCAGTCCGCGGTGTCACATGGTCCGTCGATGTCGGGCATGTCGGTGGTGAAGTTGCGGGAGAGGGTGCTGTCGAAGTTCTCGGCGAGGTCGAGGTGCGACCCGTCGAGCCCGGTGTCGAGGATGCCGACCCGGACCTTGTCACCGGTCTCGACCTTGTGCGCCTCGAAGGCGTCGATCATCTCGAGCCCCCAGAGGTGCCCGTCGAGGGGGTCGTGCCCGGCAGGAGGCGCCGGCGTGGACGTGTAGGTGCCGTTGGCGCGCGTCTTGTCGAAGACGTGCTCCTTCATCACCGGGTCCGGCTTGGCCCGCTGGGGTGCGGCCCCGATCGAGCGGTCATGGGCGGCGCCCTGGACGCCCTCGAGCGCCCGTGCCCTGGCCACGAGCGAGCTCGACCCCGTCACGGTGACGAGCCCGATCCTCGCGTTGACTGACGTGACCTTGCCCCCCGCCTTGCGGAGCTGGTCGGCGATGTCCGTGACGCTGGCGCCGGTCTTCGCCAGGACGACGTAGCTCCCATTGCCGGTGGTGGCGGCAGTCGGTGCGCTGGAAACCGCCGTGGCGGTGGCCGTGCCGGCAACGGCAGCCACGAGGGCTGCTGCACCGGTGAGAGCGGTCATGCGAGTTCGTCGCATGCGTTCCTCCTCCATGAGGGCGCGCTCCGTTGCGCGCCATCGACCCAACGTAGGCCTGCGAACTCGCTGGCAACAGCCCTTCGGTCCGATTTCTCGCGGCGGCGTGCACCATCGCCCGTGCGCCGCGGAAGGGGGCGCCTCCCCCGGGTCCGCCTATGCTTCGCCGCATGCCCAAGCGCCGTCGCACCGGACCGCTGCCGGACGTCTTCGAGACGTTCGCGCACCGGGTGGACGAGGCGGAGGAGGTCGGCGCCCCCGTCGACGCGGCCCGGGTCGCCAAGGGTGCCGGCATCTCGCTCGGCCTCATGGTCCTGGCCGGGATGGCGTTCGTCCTCGGCTTCTGGGCCGGCACGCGCAACGAGCCCGACCTCGCCTACGACCACCTCATCTGGGAGGCGGTCGTCAAGGTGGGGTTTGCCGCCCTCTGCGGGCTGCTCGCCACGGCGGTCGTGCTCGCCCTGGCGACGCTGGCGATCGGCATCCCGTGGGTGCAGCGCCAGCGTGAGCGGCGTCGCTGACCGGTCCTACTTCAGCTGGCTCGAGCTCATGCCGAGGAGGCGACGAGCCACGACGAGCAGCTGGATCTGCTGCGTCCCCTCGAAGATGTCGAGGATCTTTGCGTCGCGAGCCCACTTCTCGAGCAGCTCCCGCTCGGCGTATCCCGTGGCGCCGGCCAGCTCGACGCAGGCGAGGGAGACGTCGACACAGGTGCGGCCGGCCTTCGCCTTGGCCATCGAGGCCTCCATCGAGTTCGGCCTGCCGTTGTCGGCCATCCACGCCGCCCGCAGGGTGAGGGCGTGTGCCGACTCGTACTCGGCCTCCATCCCCAGCAGCCGTGCGGCGGCCGCGTGCTGGACGTGGGCCGGCCGGTCCCAGTCGACGGTGACGCCCGCACCCGCAAGCAGCTCCGTGGTCGTGTCGAGACAGGCCCGGGCCAGGCCGAGGGCCATCGCGGCGACCAACGGCCGGGTGTTGTCGAAGGTCTGCATCGCGCCACCGAAGCCACCCTCGACCCGGATCTCCGAGTCCCCGAGCAGGTCCTGAGCGGGCACCCGGCAGTCGTCCAGGAGGAAGGCCGCGGTGTCGGACGCCCGGATACCGAGCTTCTGCTCGAGGCGGACCAGCTTCAGCCCCGGGTTGGACCGGCTGACGACGAAGGACCTGATCGCCCGCTTGCCCAGCGACCGGTCAAGGGTGGCCCACACGACGACCAGCTCGGCCCGCTCCCCCGAGGTGACATAGATCTTCTCGCCGTTGAGGACGTACTCGTCCCCCTCCCGCACGGCCGTCGTGCGGATGGCGCCCGAGTCCGAGCCGGCCTCGGGCTCGGTGATGGCCATCGCCGCCCACCGACCGGCATACCTGGCCTTCTGCTCCTCGGTGGCGACGGCGGCGATGGCCGCGTTGCCCAGGCCCTGGCGCGGGATCGAGAGGGTCAGCCCGACGTCACCGCGGCAGGTCTCGAGGATGGACAGGACCGAGGAGAGGTTCGACCCGTTGCGCACCGCCGACGTGGCGGCGTGCGCCTCCCCCGACCCGACCGCCGCGACGGACTGGGTGGCCCCGGCCCCCTGGCTCGCCCCGGCCGAGCTCATCCCGTCGATGACCGCGGACAGCAGGTCGAGCTCGCGTGGGTAGGCGTGCTCGGCGAGGTCGTAGGTGCGTGAGATCGGCCGGAAGACCTCCTCGGCCACCGCCCGCGCGCGCTCGATCAGCGGCCGGAACCGGCGCGGAACCTCGAGGTCGATCACGGCTGTCCTTCCGAGCGGTCCGTCATGCCGGTATGCCGGTCACACGAGCAGGGTGCCCTCGAGGACACCCGCTCCACGGAGGTCACGGAACCAGCGCTCGTTGTCGAAGTCCTTGACGAAGCCGTGGCCCCCGAGGAGCTGGACGGCGTGCGAGCCGATCGTGGTGGCATGAGCCGCGGTGAGGGCGCGGACCTCACCCACGAGCTGGACCGCGTCGAGGCCGGCGTCGAGCCGGGCGGCTGCCTTGAGGGTCGCGAGGCGCAGACCCTCGAGCTCGATGGCGATGTCGGAGACGAGAAACGCGACCGCCTGGCGCTGCCCGATGGGCTCACCGAAGGCCTTGCGCTCCTTGACGTAGCCGATCACCTGGTCGAGCACGGCCTGCCCGGTGCCACACGCCGCCGCGGCCCACGCGACGCGTGCCCGTCGGACGGCGTCACGGTGGTCGGCGACGGTGCCGAGCAGGTTGGCCCGTGGGACGTGGACGTCACGAAGCACGACGCGCCCGGTGCGCGCGGCCCGCACCCCCATCGCAGGGTCGTCCTCGACGGTGATGCCGTCTCGGGTGCGCTCCACGAGGACGAGACGGGCCTCGCCGTCGAGCATCGCGGAGACGACGAAGAGGTCCGCGCTGTCGGCCCCGGCAACGATCGCCTTGGTGCCGTTGAGGATGAGCGAGTCCTCCTGTGTCGCAGCGGTGGTGGAGAGGTCGAAGGGGTCGAAGAGCACCTGGGGCTCGTGAAGGGCCAGGGCACCGGCCGCGAGGGGTGCGTGGCCGGTGAAGTGTGGCAGGAAGGTCGCCTGCTGGTCAGCGTCGCCGTAGAGAGCCAGAGCGGTGGCGACGGCTGCCGTCGCCATGTGCGCGACGGCGATGCCCATGTCACCCCGGGCCAGCTGCTCGAGGACGAGCACGCCGGTGACGGCCGACCGCTCCTCCGCGATGCCCCCGAGCTGCTCCGGCACCCCGATGAGGGTGAGACCCATGTCGTCCATCGCACGCCGCACCTCGGACGGGACGGTGCGGTCAGCGTCCGCGCGTCCACCCGCTGGCCGGAGGACCTCGTCCGCCAGCTCGCGGGCGGCCTCCTGGAGCATCTGCTGGTCCTCGGACGGGGTGAGGTCGTAGACCCCCCGGCGCTGCGTCCGGCTGGGTCGGGTGGCCTGCCCGACTCCACGCACCCGGGCGAACGCCCGGCCGGCCGCCACCTGGGCACGGAAGCCGGAGTGCGCACTGCAGCCGAGCAGTCGCTCCATCCTGCCCCGCACGATCGGGTCGGCCATGGACGGCAGCCCGCCGACTCGCGCGATGAGTCGCAGGCCGAGGCGCTGGCCCCGGTCCGCCACCCCCGACGGGTTTCCCGCCATGCGTGGAGTCCCTTCGGAAGGCGTCAGGTTGTGTACGGCCGCGGTCCCGGGGCTCGGATGTCCGGCATGACGCGTTCCGCTCCTCTCAGCGTACCCCTGCTTGGCTCGCGGTAACCACGTCTTGGCAGGCCCCCATCGTCAGAACGGCGGGTCGTCCTTCGGTGGTGGGGGAGCTCCTGGGAGGTCGACGTGGAGCGGGCGTCCCTGGTGGGGTTCGGTCACCCAGTCGGTGCGCACGGGAGGTCGGGGGCGGGTGTCGGCCTGGGCGAGGTGGAGCAGGCGGGTCAGGGTGAGCTCGAGGAGGGTTTGGACGAGGCCGGGGTCGACGGTTGGGTCGTGGGGGGGTGGCGGCTCGTCGAGGCACGTCGCAGCGGTCGTCGGTGGCGGGGGGAGGTGGAGGCGGTCGAGGTGGTCGACGGGGGAGGTGTCGGTGGTGCGGCCGCCGGGGTCGGTCCAGTGCACGATCCCGTCGGGGTCGAGTCGGGCGGTCCAGCCGGGTCGTTGCTTGACCCGGTGGTGGCGCCGGCAGAGGCAGATGAGGTTGGTGGCGGTCGTGGGTCCCCGAACACGGGTTCGATGACAAGAGTTGTCCACAACGAATTCCGTTGTGTAGCAACAGAATAGGAAGATCAGCCTTTCGGCGCGCGGTGGACCGCGATCTCCCTGCCGAGGTCCCATCCGGGCACGAGCGGCAGAGTGTCGCCGCTCCAGAACCTGCCCGGGTCGTACCAGTTCATCGGTGCGTCGGGATGCAGCAGCCCCATCTCCTCGTAGGTCAGCGCGACCACCTCTGCGCAGTAGGCGACCTCCGGACGCAGCGCCTTGAGGTCGAGGTCGCGACGAGAGAGGTGCGCGTCACGACCGCTCAGCCAACGCCATGCGAGCCGTCCCGTCGAGGGGAACGAGACGCCGTCGAGCCGGGCGACGCAGCGCAACACCGCATCCTCGTGCTGCTCGCTGACCTCGGGCGTCAGCTGGCGCAGCCAGGCGCGCTGGTCGTACGTCTCCTGCCACTGCGTCACCGCCTCGCGCAGGTCGTGCAGCTGCACCCCACGGTGGTGGTCGCCCGTCCACACGTCCTGCAGCGACTTCCCCAGCTCCGCGTGCCACATCAGCGGCGGCAGGTCCTCGAGGACGACAGCCATGCCGACGTGGTTGACCGGCGCGTTGGTGGCCGTCTGGATTGCCCGGTCGGCGAGGGAGCGGCCGCGGAAGATCCACACGTCCCCGGTGCGGGTCAGGTCGACGGCCTCGTCGAGCGAGAGCCCCTCGGAGGGTGCAGGCGTCGAAGGCATGCGGGCAGCGTATGCCGCACGCCCGGCATACGCTGCCCGCATGCAGTCGAACTGGTGGAAGCTCCTCGGCCTGGCTGGCATCGTGTCGGTGGTGGCGACGGGAGCCGTGGCGGCACGCAACGAGCGGCAGCGTCGGGCCTATACGCCTGACGAGGTGCGAGAACGCCTGCACGCGCGGCACGCCCGCGCCCAGTCGCAGCGTCCCTGACGACCGAGATCCTCAGATCCAGAGAGACGTGCAGCGGATGTAGCCGCCACCCTTGGCGAGCTCGTCGACGTGCGGGGTGATGACCGACAGCCCGGCGCTCTCGACGTCGGCCCTCAGCTGCGGCGCGCGGTCGCTCATGACGACCGTCGTGCCCGTCGAGACGAGGTTGCAGGCGAAGGCCTCGCTGGCCTCCTGCTCCGAGATCTCGATGGTGTCGACGGTGTCGAGGCAGGCAAGGACCTCGCGACTCTCGGGGGTGAACGCCTCGGGACAGTAGGCGATGAGGCCCTTGCCGGTCGCGTCCGGCTCGCGCAGGACGGCGAGCGTGAGGTCGATGTCGTACCAGTAGCTGTCGGGCCAGCCACTGACGACGTTGGTCACCGGGCGCCCGGCGTCGTCGAGGAGGGGAAGCGTCTGGAGCTGGATGCGCTCGAGACCGAAGTGCTGCGCGGCATACTCCAGCGCCGCCTCGTCGGAGCGGTAGCCCGCGCCGCAGAACACGAGGTCCCCGCAGACCAAGGCGTCGCCCTGCCCGCTGAAGCGCCACGGCTGCGGCAGGTGCTCGATCCGGTAGCCGAGCTCGGTGAGACGGTCCTTGGCCCACGCCTCCTCGGACTGGCGTGACGGCGGGAGGGTCGCCATGAGCGCACGGCCGTCGCGGACCAGCGCCCAGTTGGCGGTGTAGACGCCGTCCTGGCTCGTGGGGGGCGCGTCGACGGTGACGATCTCGGCGCCGGCGCGACGCAACGCGTCCATGATCCCGCGGTGCTCGGTCTCGGCCTTGGCCGTGTCGACGGTGGCGCCGTCCTCGTAGTACGGGTTGAGCTTGTGGTCGTTGCCGAAGTAGTGGGCGGACGACATGAGCAGCGTCGAGTTCAACACCGTCGGACTCCCGTGCGGGGTGTGGGGCGCGCCTCACGGAAACGGAGACTCGGGGGCACGCTACCCCCTGACGGGCCTCAGTCCGGCACGGGTGCGGCGATCTGGGCAGCCATGTGGCCGGCGCCGTAGCCGTTGTCGATGTTGACCACGGCCACCCCGGGAGCGCAGCTGTTGAGCATCGTCAGCAGCGGCGCCAGACCCTCGAACGCGGCGCCGTAACCCACTGATGTCGGCACCGCGATCACGGGCGCGGAGACGAGGCCCGCGACCACTCCCGGCAGGGCGCCGTCCATGCCCGCGACGACGACGATCGCGCGGGCCGACCGCAGCTGGTCCAGGCGGGACAGGATGCGGTGCAGCCCGGCCACCCCGACGTCGACGACGAGGTCTGCGCTCCGGCCGAGGTGTCGGGCGACGAGCAGCGCCTCGGTGGCGACGGGGAGGTCCGAGGTGCCGGCAGCGACGACGAGGACCCCTCCCCCGGTGGGCTCGGGCGGCTCCGGCGGCCACGCGAGCAGCCGCGCGGTGAGGTCGTGGGCCGCGTCCGGCAGGTGTGCCAGCACGGCCCGGGCGTGGTCGTCACCGGCCCTCGTGAAGAGCGTCCGGACTCCCCGGGCCCCGACCTCCGCGGCGATGGCACCGACCTGCGCGGCAGTCTTGCCCTCGCAGTAGACGGCCTCGGGGTAGCCACGGCGCGAGGCCCGGTCGAGGTCGAGCTCGGCGATGTCGCGCAGGGCCTCGCCCGGCTCCCACGGCACCTCAGTCACGCGCCGCCGCCACGAGGGGCAGGGTGAACGCCCCGGACTGGATGCCGGCGAGGTCCACGGTGACGAACCGGAACCCGGCCGCTCTCACGACCGCCTCGACCTCGCCACGCACGAGGGGGTCGGTGGCGCGGGGGATGTCGGCGGACGCCAGCTCGATCCGCGCGACCTCCCCGTGGTGCCGCACGCGGCAGTCCGCGAAGCCCAGCGAGCGCAGCCCCGCCTCGGCCGCCTCGACCTGGGCCAGCTTCTCGGGCGAGACCTCCTCGAAGTGGGGGATCCGCGAGGCGAGGCACGGCGCGGCCGGCTTGTCGGCGCACGGCAGCTCGAGGATGCGGGCGACGCGGCGCACGGCCGCCTTGTCGAGCCCGGCGTCCGCGAGCGGTCGCAGCACGTGGTGCTCGGTCGCCGCCCGTGAGCCGGGGCGGTCGGGGCGCTGCGCATCATCGGCGTTCTCGCCGTAGGCGACCGCGTCGAGACGGTGCGCCACCACCACCGTGTCGTCGATGCGGGTGAACAGCTCGTCTTTGCAGTGGAAGCAGCGGTCCGGACCATTGCGCTGGTATGCCGGGTTGTCACCTTCATGGGTCAGCACCTCGACGACGGGCACACCGATGAAGGCAGCCACCTCGTGGGCCGCGGTCCGTTCGGCCGTGGCGAGGCTGGGCGAGACACCCAGGAGGGCGACGACGCGCGCCGGCCCGATCTCGAGTGATGCCAGGGCGAGCAGGGTGGCGGAGTCGACGCCGCCGGAGTAGGCGACCCCGACGCGGTCGAACGAGGCGAGGGCACTCCTGACCTGCTCGACCGCCCCCTGGTCCGCGCCGAACGTCAGGTGCTCCATGCCCTCACCTTCTCACCGTTCGGTGCGTGGCCAGCCCGTGCGGGACGTGCGGGACTCACGACGTCGACAGCAGCCTGGTGGCAGCACCGTCCGTGGAGGGGGCCGGTCGGGCCGCGCGACGACGACGGCGCGCCTGCCCTGTGGAGCCACGCACCACGAGCCGGGTCGGGAGGGCCACGGGGCCGGTCGTCCGGTCGGCTCCACCGTCGAGAGAGGCGAGCAGGCTCTGGACTGCTGCTGCGCCCAGCGTGGCCAGAGGAGCGGTCACGGTGGTGAGCCCCGGGGTGACGAGGTCGGCGATCAGCGTGTTGTCGAAGCCGACGACGCTCATGTCGGTCGGCACGTGGACGTGCAGGCGGTCCAGGCCGCGCATCAGACCGATGGCCAGCTGGTCGTTGTAGCAGACCACACCGGTGACGGGCTGCTCCAGGAGAGTCTGGGCCGCGTAGATGCCCCCCTCCATCGTGGGTGGGTAGGCGCCCAGCGGGCGGACCTCCATGCCGAGGTCCTCTCCGGCAGCCCGGGTCGCCGCCCACCGGACCCCGTCGACCCAGGACGCCTCCGGTCCGGCGACGTAGGCGACGGACCGGTGTCCGTGCTGCGCGAGGTGCTCCATCGCGCGACGTGCACCGGCGGCGTTGTCGGTGACGACACTCGGGACGCCGGTCACGAGGCGGTTGAGGGCCACGAGCGGCTTCTCCGCAGACGCCGTGACGATGGCAGCGTCAGGCAGGCGGCTGCTGGTGAGCAGCATCCCGTCGACGACAGGAAGGGTCCGGTCCAGCGCCTCGCGCTCCAGCCGCTGCGACTCCTGGGTGTGGGCCAGCACCAGGGTGAAGCCGGCGTCGGAGGCTGCGGTCTCGGCACCTCTGATGATCTCGAAGTAGAACGGGTTGGTGATGTCGGGGACGAGCAGTCCGATCATCCGGGGGCGCACCCGGATCTCCGAGCGACGTGAGGGCGCGGAACGGTAGCCGATGGCCACGGCAGCGACCTGCACCCGCGCGACCGTCTCCGCCCTGAGCCTCCCCGGGCGCGAGAAGGCACGGGAGACGGTGGACGGTGCGACGCCGGCGGCCTCGGCCACGTCGTAGATCGTTGGCGGCTTCCCCATGGCTGGACGGTAAGCCTGCATCCGCGCGCCCCGGCAAGGGTTGCCATCAGTTGCCCACGGCGAGCACGGGCGTGCCGACCCACGGCCGGTGCCATGACAACTTCCGGCAACCCGTTGTCACCGTCGAGGCGGCGTTGCGCTAATGGACCGACGCGCTGGGGCACTCCGCCCCACGGCGGCACCACCGGGCGGGTCGTCCCGGCGGCAGGACGTCCACACACCGTGGGCACGAAAGGAACTCTCATGCGCAACACCACCCTCCTGCGATCCGGCGCGGTTGCCGCCGTGGCCGCCCTTGCGCTGGCAGCCTGCGGCTCCGGCGACGGCGACGCTGCTGGCGGAGGCGAGAGCAAGACGCTGAAGCTGGCCCTCAACCAGACCGAGCAGCACCCCTCCTTCATCGCGCTGGAGAACTTCGGCAAGCGGCTCAAGGAGTCGACCGGCGGACGCCTGTCCGTTCAGGTCTACCCCAACGAGACCCTGGGCGCGCAGCAGGAGACCCTCCAACTCGTGAGCGACGGCACCGTCGACCTCGCCATCGTCTCGGGCACGCAGCTGGAGAACCTCAACAAGGACTTCTCCGTCTTCAACATGCCGCTGGCCTTCAGCTCGGTCGAGGGTCAGATGAAGGTCGTCAACGACCAGAAGGCGGTCGGCGACCTCTACTCCTCGCTCGAGGCCAGCAACAAGGTCACGGTCGTCGGGGCCTTCACCCAGGGCACGCGCAACGTGTACTCGAAGAAGGCGCCGATCAACACCCCCGCCGACCTCAAGGGCCAGAAGATCCGCGTCCAGGAGAGCGACCTGCACACCTCGATGATCTCCGCCATGGGCGCCTCGGCGACCCCGATGGCCTTCGGCGAGGTCTACACCGCCCTCCAGGCCGGCGTGCTCGACGGCGCCGAGAACAACGAGGTCTCCTACGTCACCCAGAAGCACTTCGAGGTGGCCAAGTTCTACTCCCGCACCAACCACCTGGTCGGCCTCGACTACCTCGTCGTCAACAGCGACCTCGTCAAGGGCTTCTCGGGCGAGGACAAGGCTGCCTTCGACAAGGAGTGGGCCGCCGCGTGGGCGGAGCACACCGAGCTTTGGGGCAAGGAGACGGAGAAGGCCATCGCCACGGCCGAGGCCGCCGGTGCCAAGTTCAACGACGTCGATGCGGCGGCCTTCGAGGCAGCCCTCGAGCCGCTCAAGGAGAAGTTCCTCACCTCCGACGTCCAGAAGAAGCTCTACGAGACCGCACAGGCCGCCGGCTGACCCTGCGCAGCCCGTCCGGGCAAGCACCATCGCGAATGCCGCCAGCCGTCCCGGGTCCCTGGACGGTTGGCGGCATCGCGACCGATCGGCACGAGCGTGGAGGATGACATGAGCACCAGTGGAACCAGAAGGCCGGGCGATCCCGGGGCCGATGCGCCGGAGGCCATCGGCGAGGCCGCGGGATCAGAGCGCTGGCGGGCCGTGGCCCGCCGAATCGACGCTCCACGGAAGGTGATCGACCGCATCCTCGCCGTTCTGTGCGTCGCGATCTTCACCGCCCTCGTCCTCATCGTCGGCTGGCAGGTCTTCTCCCGTCAGGTGCTGCCGACACCCGCGTCCTGGACCGAGGAGACCGCCCGCTACGTGTTCGTCGTGCTCGCGATGTTCGGCAGCACCCTGGTGTTCTCCGAGCGTGGGCACATCGCCGTCGAGCTCCTCGCCAGCCGGTTCCGTCCGACGGTGCAACGGGCCATGGCGGTCGCCGTCGAGCTCACCGTCGTCTTCTTCGCGCTCTTCGTCCTCGTCTACGGCGGGCTGCGCGCGACCCGGAACGCCTGGGGCCAGAACATCTCCACGATGCCGGTGAGCGTCGGCCAGATCTACCTCGTGCTGCCCGTCGCGGGCGTGCTCATCACGTACTTCGCGATCTGCCACCTTGTCGGGGTCCTGGCCGGCGAGAAGCAAGCCGTGCCCGAGATCGACGAAGCCAACCAGGGAATCTGAGGTCACCATGGAGAACGTCACCCTTGCCACCGTCGTCCTGCTCGCCGGGATCACGGTGCTCATCGGCCTCGGGGTACCCGTCGCCGTCTCGATGGGAGTGCCCTCGGCCGTCGCCATCGCGATCCTCCTCGGGCCAGAGGGCGCTGCCCTGACCTCCGCCCAACGCCTGTTCTCGGCGAGCAACTCGTTCGCCCTGCTGGCCATCCCGTTCTTCATCCTCGCGGGAGGCCTGATGAACAACGGCGGTATCGCCAAACGCCTGATCGACCTCGCCCTCGTCGTCTCGGGGCGGCTCCCGGCGTCGCTGGCCCAGACGACGGTGGTCGCGAACGCGATGTTCGGCGCCGTCTCCGGCGCCTCCGTCGCCTCCGCCGCAGCGGTCGGCACCGTGCTCTCGCCGCGGATGAAGGACGACGGCTACGACCCCGCCTTCTCCGCCGGGGTCAACGCCGCGGCCTCACCCGCCGGGATGCTCATCCCGCCCAGCAACACCTTCATCGTCTACTCGCTCGTGTCCGGCACGTCGGTCGCCGCCCTCTTCATGGCAGGTGTGGGACCGGGTCTGCTCTGGGCCGGCATCTGCGTGCTCATCGTGGCGCTCTATGCCCGCAAGCACCCGGAGCTCAAGAGCACTGCCCGGCCGACGGCTTCCGAGGCCCTCACCGTCCTCCTCCGGGCCGTTCCGTCGCTGTTCATGATCGTCGTCGTCATCGGCGGCATCCTCGCGGGCTTCTTCACCGCCACCGAGTCGGCCATGATCGCCGTCGTCTACGCCCTGCTGCAGGGACTCATCCAGCGCACCCTCCCCGTGCGCGAGCTGCCGCAGATCCTGCTCGACGCGACGAAGACGACGGCCATCGTCATGCTGCTCGTCGGGGTGTCGGGCATCCTCGCCTGGGTCCTGTCGTTCGCCAGGATCCCGGAGACGATCGCGGAGTCGCTGCTGGGCCTGACCGACAACGTCGTCATCATCCTGTTCATCATCATGGTCGTCCTGCTCATCGCCGGGACGGTGATGGACCCGACCCCCGCGATCCTCATCTTCACGCCGATCTTCCTGCCGGCCGTGACCGAGCTCGGGGTGGACCCGATCCACTTCGGCGCGATGATGGTGTTCAACATGTGCCTCGGCAACATCTCACCGCCGATCGGCAACAACCTCTTCGTCGCGGCCCGGGTCGCGAACGTGCGGATCGAGCCCCTGATGGCCAAGGTCATGCCGTTCTTCTGGGCCCTGTGCATCGGGCTGCTCGTCGTCACCTTCGTGCCGGCGCTCTCGACCTGGCTGCCGACCCAGATGGGTCTGATGACGGGCACCCCCTGACCGACCCGCACCACCGCGAAGGGCGGCGACCGGCAGATGCCGGTCGCCGCCCTTCGTGGTGGTGGAGCGGGGTCAGGTCACGCCCAGGGTGGGCGGGTCCTCGGTGTCCGAGGAGAGTCGGTGGGTTGCTGGGAACCGTCGTCCGGGTCGGTGACCCTGACGCTCACCGTGAGCCCGGCCGATCCTGCGGTGCGAGAAGGTCCACGACCTGGTCGCGCACGACCCCGCCGACGACCGCGGCATCGAGACCGAGCCGTTCGAGCACTCGTGCGACCGCCTCGTCGAGCGGTCCGGAAGCCAGCTCCACGACCGCGTCTGCCTGCGTGTCGGTCACGGGTGCGCCGGCACCGCGCAGGTGGGCGACCCACGCCGACACGAGCCGCAGCGCGCCGGGGGTGGCGTCACCATCGGCCAGCTCGGCCCTGATGACGGGCACGGCGCGGATCGGGATCTTCTGTGAGCCGTCGGCCGCGATCTGGACGAGAAGGTGTCGGATGTTGGCGTTGAGGTATCGCTCGACCAGAGCGTTCCGGTATGCCGTGACGTCGGTTCCCGGGAGCGGAAGGTGTCGCGCTGCGGCGTCCCACCACTCCTCGACCCACTGGCGGACCTGGGGGTCACCGATCGCGTCGGCGACCGTCTCGTGACCAAGGGTCGAGGCGGCGTAGGCCATGAGCGAGTGCGATCCGTTGAGGAGCCACAGCTTGCGCTGCTCGAACGGTGCCACGTCCTCGACGACGTGGGCGCCCACGGCGTCCCAGGCCGGGCGCCCCCCGGGGAATTCACCCGCGAGGACCCACTCGGAGTAGGGCTCCGTGGGAACGACCTCCGGGTCGTCGACCTCGAGGAGCGAGCGCACCTCGGATCGGTCGTGGTCGGTCGTGCGGGGCGTGATCCGGTCGACCATCGTGGTGACCCACGAGACGTGCTCGTCGAGCCAGGCACTCAACGTGGGGTCGACGGCGGCGGCGAGGTCGGTGACGACCCGGGCGACCATGGCGCCGTTGTCAGGGACGTTGTCGTTGGGGACGATCGCGATCGCACCGGCACCGGCGGCGCGTCGGGCGAGCAGACCGGCGACGAGTCGCCCCGGCGTCGTCGTCACGGTGCCCTGCGCGGGGTCGGCGAGGAGAGCGGTGATGTCGGCGCTGACGTCACCGTCCTCCCGGTCGAGACCGCCGTCGGCGGCCCGTCGGTAGCCCGCCTCGGTCACCGTCAGCGTCACGACGGCGACCTCGGGGCGGGAGAAGTAGTCGCGCAGGGCCTCGAGGTCGGCGCCCGCGTGCACTGCCGACAGGCTGGAGACCACCTCCGGCTCGGGACCCTGCGGTCCCCTGACCAGGAGCGTGTAGAGCCCGTCCTGCGCGGCGAGCGACTCGGCGGCGGCCGGCGAACGACCCGTGAACGCGGCGATGCCCCACTCCGCGGCGTCGGGGGCGTGCTCGGTGTACCAGGCCATGTGCGCGCGGAAGAAGTTGCCCAGACCGAGGTGGATGATGCGCACCGGCGCCGCGGGGCGCCCGTGGGTCGTCCGGGACAGGCGGGGCGCGGAGCCGGCGGCGGTCACAGCTTGAACGCCCGGGTCGGGACCGTCGTCACGAGGTCGACCGCGGTCTCGCGCGCCTCGTCCTCGTCGAGCCGGTGCTCGGCCACCAGCTGGGCCAGGTAGGCCGCGTCGAGACGACGGGACATGTCGTGCCGGGCCGGGATGGACAGGAAGGCCCGGGTGTCGTCGATGAAGCCCGATGTCCGGTGGAAGCCGGCGGTCTCGGTGACGGCTCCACGGTAGCGGCGCACCGCCTCGGGTGCGTCGAGGAACCACCAGGGCGCACCGGCATACACGCTGGGGTAGAAGCCGGCGAGCGGCGCGATCTCGCGGCTGAAGACCGTCTCGTCCAGGGTGAAGAGGATGAGCTGGAAGCCCTCCGCGGTGCCGAAGCGACCCAGGAGGTGCTGCAGCCCTCGGGTGAACTCGACGGCGATCGGGATGTCGTGGCCCGTGTCGGGACCGAAGGCGTCGGACGTGGGTCCGTGGTGGTTGCGCAGGGCGCCCGGGTGCAGCGTCATGACGAGGCCGTCCTCTGTCGCCATGCGGGCCATCTCGACGAGCATGTGCCGCCGGAAGGCGGTGGCCTCCTCCTCGCGAACCTCGCCGGCGATGGCGCTGGCATAGATGCGCGCGGCCTCGCCCGCCTCGAGGGTCAACGTGACGACGTCGGTGTGGCTGTGGTCGGTGGAGACGCCACCGTTGTCCTTGAAGAAGCGGCGCCGGTCCTCGAGGGCGGCGAGGTAGCCGGCATACGTCGCGGTGTCGATGTCGGCGGCCTGTCCGAGGGCCTTGGCCAGCTCGGGGAAGTCCGCCCGTGCCGGCTCGAGGTAGCGGTCCGGACGGAAGGTGGGAGCGACCCGGGTCGCCACCGCGGGGTCGTCCCGCAGGGTCCGGTGGTGCTCCAAGCTGTCGACGGGGTCGTCGGTGGTCGCGAGGACCGAGATCCCGAAGCGCTCGGCGAGCGCCCGCGGCCGGAACTCCGGCGTCGTCAGGGCGGCCGCGATCGCGTCGTAGAGCGCGTCCGCGGTGGCGGGTGACGGCGCGTCGTCCAGACCGAAGACGTCGCCGAGGACGTCCTGCATCCAGTACCGGCTCGCGGTCCCACGGAAGGCCGGCCACCGCTCGCAGAAGAGCCGCCAGGCGCGGCGTGAGCCCCGCTCGTCGAGCCGGCTGCCACCGACGCCGAGGTCCCCTAGCGGGACACCCTCGGCGTGGAGCAGCCGGAAGATGTAGTGGTCCGGCGAGAGGAGCAAGGTCGTCGGGTCGCTGAAGGGGATGTCCTCGGCGAGCCACTCCGGGGGCACGTGCCCGTGCGGGGAGATGATCGGGAGATCCGCCGTCTCGGCATACAGGCGACGGGCGACGTCACGCGTCCCGGGGTCAGCGGGAAGGAGCCGATCAGGGTGCAGTGAGGTCATGGTCACGATCGTGCAGCCCGGTTGCACGACCCGTCCACGGGTTGCCACCAGTTGCCGGTCGGCCTTGCCTCCCCTCGCCGACAGGGCGAGAGTGTGGCCATGACGACGACAGCCGACCCCGTCGAGACACCGTCCGAGGCGGCCGCTCGAGCCGTGCGACTGGGCGACGAGCACGGGGTCCTCGCGACCGAGGAGGTGACGGCGTTCATCGCCGAACAGCTGGGCAAGGTCGACGTCGACGGCAGGAGCGTCTGCATCGTCGTGCCCGACGGGACGCGGACGTGTCCCCTCCCGATGCTGATGAAGGCGGTGCACACCGCGCTGCACGGTCGAGCCAGCCGGATGACCACCCTCATCGCCCTGGGCACCCACCAGCCGATGAGCGAGGAGGCCCTCGCCGCGCACCTGGGCTACGAGGCCGGCGCGCTCGAGGAGACCTATCCGGGGATGCGGGTCGTGAACCACGAGTGGTGGGACGAGTCCACGTTCGCGGACCTCGGCACCATTCCCGCGTCCCGCCTCGCCGAGCTGTCCGAGGGACGGCTGACGATGGACGTGCCGGTGCTGCTCAACAGGGCCGTCGTCGAGCACGACATCGCCCTCGTCGTCGGACCGGTCCTGCCCCACGAGGTCGTGGGCATCTCGGGGGGAAACAAGTACTTCTTCCCCGGGGTCGCCGGGCAGGACATCATCGACGTCTCGCACTGGATCGGCGCCCTCATCACCTCCGCGGAGATCATCGGCACGACCGCGATCACTCCGGTCCGGGCGCTCATCAACGAGGGTGCCTCGCTGGTCCCCGCCGAGAAGCTCGCGTTCTGCGTCGTGGGCGAGGCCGGGAGCCTCGACCTGCACTCGATCTCCTTCGGCGACACCATCGCCTCGTGGGCCAGCGCCGCCGAGGTCTGTGCCGCCACGCACGTCCACTACCTCGACGAGCAGGTGCAGCGCGTGATCTCGGTGATTCCGGAGATGTACGACGACATCTGGACCGGAGCCAAGGGCTTCTACAAGCTCGAGCCGGTGGTCGCCGACGGCGGTGAGGTCATCCTCTACGCGCCGCACATCACCGAGATCTCGACGAGCCACCCCGAGATCCTCGAGATCGGCTACCACTGCCGCGACTACTTCGTGAAGCAGTGGGACCGGTTCAAGCACATCCACTGGGGCACGCTCGCCCACTCGACGCACCTGCGGGGCGCCGGGACCTACGACGCCGACACCGGCGAGGAGCGGCTGCGGGTCAGGGTCACCCTGGCGACGAGGATTCCCGAGGAACAGTGCCGCCGGGCCAACCTGGGCTACGTCGACCTCGACTCCATCGACGTCGCCGCCGAGGCGGAGGGTGGCACGTTCGTCGTCCCCAACGCGGGCGAGGTCCTGTTCCGGCTGCGCTGAGCCGTGGAGCGCCGCACCACGAGCTTGACCGGCATGACGACCGGCTCGCGGCTGGACACCGCACCACCGATCATCCCCACGAGGTTCCTCACGCCCGTCGCACCCATGGCGTGCAGGGGGGCGGCGACGGTCGTCAGCTCGGGCTCGGTGATCTCGGCCAGCAGGGTGTTGTCGAAGCCGATGACACTCACGTCCTCCGGGACGCGCAGGCCGAGCCGGAACAGCCCCTTGAGCACGCCGATCGCGACGACGTCGTTGTAGGCGATGACGGCGGTCGCTTGCTGCTCCGCGATGTCGCGCGCCCGCGCGAACCCTGCCTGGAGCGTCGGGTTGGCACACGGACCGACCCGTCGCAGGCGGATGTCGAGCTCGTAGGCCGCCTCCCTCATGGCCTGCCACCGTGTCCCGTCGGTCCAGCTGGACTCCGGGCCGGCGACGTAGGTGACGCTGTCGTGGCCGAGCTCGGTCAGGTGCTCGACCGCTCGACGGACTCCTCGGGCGTTGTCGATGAGGATGTTCGGCACCTCGGGCAGCCGCCGGTTGAGGACGACGACCGGCTTCTGCTTCGCCATCATCCGGATCGCGCTGTCGGACATGCGCGAGCTCGTGAGCAGGACCCCGTCGACGCCCTGCAGCTCACGCTCGGTCCACTCCCGCTCGAGCTGCGCGTCCTCCTGGGTGTGGGAGAGCAGGACGGTGTAGCCGAGCTCGCCCGCGGCCTCGTGGGCGCCTCGGATGATGTCGCCGTAGAAGGGGTTCGTGATGTCGGTGACGACGAGCGCGATCGTGGAGGTGCGCGTCGTCGTGAGTCCGGGGAGTGACGCGGAGCGATAGCCCAGCACCTGGGCGGCCGCGAAGACCTTCGCGGCCGTCTCGGCGTTGACCCGCCCCGGACGGGCGAACGCCCGGGAGACGGTCGAGGCCGCGACGCCTGCGGCTTGGGCCACGTCGTAGATCGTCGGCCGTCGCTCCATCGCGCCAATCTAGGGAGGTCGGCGACCCGGGGGCAACGAATCGGCCGAGCCGATGCGCAAGAGCAACCTCGTATGCCGTCCGGCCACCGACGAGGCGGCCCGCACCAGAGGTGCGGACCGCCTCGTTCCGTCCATGGGGCGACGCCCCGGGTCAGCCGGCGCTGTCCTCGTAGGTCAGGCCGTGGCCGAACGGGTAGAGCGCACCGTCGCTCGTCTCGTCGTAGCCGGGGAGGTCGGCCTTCTGCTCCTCGATCGCCGCACGCGTGCCGGCGAGGGCGAAGGGCAGCCGACCCTGGGGTGCGACCTTCCCCGACAGGACGTCGAGCAGGGCCGTGTCGCTGATCCCGAAGCCGGCCACGACGGCGCCGGCGTCACGCAGGCCGCTGGCCTCGTCCATGACGAAGGGCTGGCGGAAGTACACCTGGAGGACGACCTTGCGCGGGTCACCGACCTCGGCCATGACCTGCTGGATCGTGCTGAGCGCCGGCACGACCTGCCAGGACTGCGAGGTCTCCATCCCGCTGAAGTCGAGGATGCTCGACTCCCAGGGGAAGGACCCCCCGAAGCGAAGACCGTTGTCGGTGCACGCCCGGGCGCCGTACGACACGCAGGCGTCGGCAGTGCCGTAGGTGCTCCTGCCGTCGAGACCGGCGATGCCCTCGACGACGCTCGGGTTGATGTGGTCCGGGTTCAGGCCGGTCGCGGGGCTGTTGCTGACGTACGAGCCCGTGTTCCTGTTCTTCGCGCTCATCGAGATGAGGACGTGGTCGGCCCCGGCCGCGCTCGGACGCTTCCCGTCCACCAGGGTGTTGCCGTTGACGACGTCGTAGCCGTAGCTGCGCACGGTGGCCTCGTTGAAGTCGCCGAGGATGTACACCGTCGAGCCGGCCTTCAGCGGCAGCGCCTTGCTGCCGTCGGCCCGGTCCTTGTTCTCGAGCAGCACCGCGGACTTCCGCTGGACGTCGAGGCCGACGGCGCGGTGGGCCGGGCTGCCGACGGTGTCCGTGGCGACGGACTCCTCGACGTAGGGGTCCTCGAAGAGGCCCATCCGGAACATCGGGTCGAGCAGGCGGCCGGCCGCCTCGGTGATCCGCTCCTCGGAGAGCAGCCCGGCATCGACGAGGTCGGTGATGGTCTTGACGTCGTGGAAGCCGGAGAGCGTCTCCGTGCCGCCGTTGAGTGCTGCGGCGACCCGCTCGGGCACGGTCTTGTCCTCCAGGCCCCACGCCCGGTCGTTGATGATGCCGGTGTCCGAGTTGACGTATCCCTTGAAGCCGAGCTCGTCACGGAGCAGCTCGTTGACGATCTGGTCGGAGAAGGCCATGCCGGTCTCGTCGTAGGTCTTGCCGTTGTAGGTCACCCCGACGGGCACGCCGTAGTACGGCATGATCGCGCTGACACCGGCGGCGATGGCCGAGGTGAAGGGCTTGAGGTGCTCACCGAAGGCCCCTCCGGGGTAGACCTGAGCCTTCCCGAACGCGTAGTGCGGGTCCAGGCCGAGCTCCTGGGGGCCGCCGCCGGGGAAGTGCTTCATCGTCAGCGCCACATCGGTCCCGGGGCTGAGCGAGGTGCCGTCCTTGCCGACCGGACCCTGGAGGGTCTCGACCAGCGATCCCATGATGTTGGCGCCGAGGTCCGCGTCCTCCGTGAAGGTCTCGTGGGTGCGGTACCAGCGGGGTTCGGTCGAGAGGTCGGCCATGTAGCCGTACATGCCGCGCAGACCGATCGAGGACCACTCGTCACCCATGACCTCGGCGAAGTCCTCCACGACGGACATGTCACCGACGGTGGGAGCCTTCCCGGTCCGCTTCGCCTCCTCGCCGAGCGCGGCGGCAGCGACACCCGCCTCCTTCGGGAAGGAGGTGAACGCGCCGGCCGACTCGTTGATCCCCGCGCGGGCATCCGGGTCGATGTGGTTGCGGGCGTTGGACTTGTAGAGGACCGGGATGCCCAGGCGGGTCCTCTCGCTGAGCTCCTGCATCGAGTTCATGAAGCTCGCCGCCTCGCTCGGGGTGACCGACGTCGACGCGCCGAAGCCCCCGTCCGTCCCGCCGCAGACGGCCTTGTCGGGCGACGTGACGACGTTGCGGAAGATGAAGCGGTGCATCTTCTGGTTGGTGACGTAGTCGAGCGCCGACGCCGGGACCGTGCCCCGCTGCTTGGTCACCGGGTCGCACGCCGCGTTCACGGTGTCGATGAGCATGAGGCCGGACTTCTCCTCGAGCGTCATCAGGCTGACGAGGTCGGCGACCCGCTCCTCCACGGGCTTGCGCCAGTCCTCGTAGGTGTCGAGCCGGCCGTTGTCGTTGAGGTCCTTGAACGAGCGTCCCGTCACCGTGATGACGTCCTTGACGCGTGACTCGAGGGTCGGGGGCCGGCCGTGGTTGCCCTCGTCGCCACGCTCGGCAGCGGTGGGCTGTCCCGCGCCGGACGCAGCAGGGGCGGTGGGGGCCGGCGCTGCGGCCGCGACCCCCAGGGTCAGGGTGAGCGGCACTGCGGTGGCGAGGCCGAGGAGGCCTCGGTGCCGCACCAGTCGTGTGGAGGGCTTCATGGAGGTGGGCTTCCTGTCCGGGATGCGATGCAGGACCTGCCGGGCGGGTGCATCGACGAACCGTGTGCCCGGTCGACACAGGCTCGTGCACCGCCCCGAAGCCACCTATGGGTTGCCATGAGTTGTCGCCGCCACCGCTCACGGTCCGGGGAATGGGACCGGCCCCGGAGGCGCTGCCGCGGGGCCGGTCGAGCGTGCACCGGAGGTCAGTCGATGACGTGGCCGTCGGGGGCGATGAGGTGCCCCTCGCGCTGCTTGCGCAGCTCGGTCTCGTTGCGGATCTCGCGGAAGCGCGCGTCGGTGAGGGGGTACTTCCAGAAGATGAGCATGGCGACCACCGCGGCGACGGCCGGGATGAGGCCCATGGTCGCCCGGATCGCGGTGATGGCGCTCTCGGGCTGGACCGGGTTGGCCACCTCCGCCGTGGCGGAGAGGTAGCCGCCCGCGGCGAGGGCCGCGGCGCCGAGGGCGCCACCGATCGACTGGGTGATCTTGCGGGTGAAGGAGAAGAGCGCGTACGTCGTGCCCTCGGTCCGCTTGCCGGACGTCCACTCGCCGTACTCGACCGTGTCGGCCTCGAGACCGAACATCAGCGTGTTGATGAGCGCTGCGCCGATGCCCTTGACGCCCAGGAAGATCAGGGCGGGGGCGACGGCACCGGTCGGGGTGAAGAACAGGGCCAGGCCGCCGACGACGGTGAACACGCCGCAGTACTGGAAGAGGGCCTTCTTGCCGAACCGGTCGACGAGCCATGGGATGAACGGTGCGGCGACGATCGAGATGCCGCTGTTGACGATGGTGATCCACACGACCCACTTGATGTCGCCCAGGACGTAGAGCGCGTAGTAGACCGAGGCGCCACCGACGGCGAAGAGACCGATGAGGTAGAAGAAGCTCGCGGCACACAGGTAGCCGAGCGGCTTGTTGCTCTTCAGGGTGTCCCACGTGTCCCGCAGGTTGACCCGCGGCTGCGTGCGGACGACCTTCTCGCGGCAGAAGTAGAACGTGACGCCGTAGGAGATGGTGCCGAGGAGGACGAAGAGCAGGGTGGTCTGGGTGAAGATGGCCTGCACCTTCTCCTGGTAGTCGGCTGAGCTCAGCGTCTTCTTCTCCTCGCGCAGGCCGGCGATCTGGGGGGCGATGATGAAGCTGAGGACGATGCCGCCGACCGCACCGCCGAAGAAGCGCGACGACACGAGCTTGGCCCTCTCGTTGACCGACTGGGTCATCGCCGAGGCGAGTGAGCCGTAGGGGATGTTGACGAGGGAGTAGACCAGGCCGAGGACCGCATACGTCACGTAGGCGTAGAGCAGCTTCTGCCCCTGCTCCAGCGAGGCCGGGACGTGGAAGGTCAGATAGCTGAGGAACAGCAGCGGCACCGCCCCGAAGAGGATGAACGGGCGGAACTTGCCCATCCGGGTCATCGTCCGGTCGACGAGCCGCCCGGCGAAGATGTCGGCGAAGGCGTCCCAGAGGCGGACGACGAAGAACATCGTCGCGACGGACGCAGCAGAGAGGCCGGCCACGTCGGTGTAGTAGTAGAGCAGGAAGGCCGTCCCCAGCGTGAAGGCCAGGTTGTTGGCGAAGTCGCCGAAGCCGTATCCGACAATCGAGCGCTTGGGAAGCCGTTCGTCGACGAACCGTTGGGCGATCTCCTCCTTCGTCACATGTGACATGTCAATCTCCTTTGATGGCAACGCTTTTCGTGGCGGGTGGGGGTGTTGTCACCCAGTAGAGCGCCGTGCGGTACGTGGCGACAACGAGTTGCCAGTTGTTGCGCGGGGGTTGCCATCGAGCCATCACCCTCGTGCTGGGGGACCTGCTTCACACAGGGTCCCGGACGTTGGCAACTGGTGGCAATCGCTGTACGGCGCCAGCTGGCGGCTGTCTCAATGGACCTCAGGACAGCACCGACCCTCCCAGCGAAAGGTTTCACATGTTGCGCCCCCAGGACACCACCACCCGCGAGCGGAAGAACCTCGACGGCATCTGGTCCTTCCGACTCGACGCTGAGGCCGCCGGTCGCGACGCCCGCTGGTATGCCGGCCCGCTCGCCGACGCCCGCGACATGGCCGTGCCGGCCAGCTTCAACGACGTCGTGGCCGACGCCGCGGTCCGCGACTACTTCGGCGACATCTGGTACCAGCGGACGGTCCGCGTCCCCCGTGGGTGGGACGGCCAGCGCGTCGTCCTGCACTTCGAGTCGGCCACCCACCGCGCCACCGTCTGGGTCGACGAGCACGAGGTCATGAGCCACGAGGGTGGCTACACCCCGTTCGAGGCCGACATCACCGAGTTCGTCACGGCCGGCGAGGAGGTGCTCGTCACCGCGCTCGTCAACAACACCCTGAGCTTCCAGAGCATCCCGCCGGGCGTCATCGAGCAGCGCCCCAGCGGCCCGGCGCAGGTCTACTGGCACGACTTCTTCAACTACGCCGGCATCCACCGCTCGGTGTGGCTCTCGGCCACCCCCCAGGCCCGCATCGAGGACGTCACCGTCGTCACCGGGTTCACCGGCTCGACCGGCTCGGTGGACTGGACCGTCGAGGCGGTCGACCAGGACGGGCTCGACGTCCACGTCGTGCTCCGTGACGGCTCCGGTGGGGTCGTCGCCGAGGGTTCTGGCGCGACCGGCACCCTTGAGGTCCCCGACGTGCACCTGTGGGGACCCGGCGACGGCTACCTCTACGGCCTCGAGGCGCAGCTCGTCGACGACGGCGGCGCCGTCGTCGACTCCGTCTCCCAGAACGTCGGCGTCCGCACCGTCGAGGTCCGTGGGACCGAGTTCCTCATCAACGGCGAACCCTTCTACTTCACCGGCTTCGGGATGCACGAGGACCACGCCATCATCGGCAAGGCGCAGAACGACGCGCACCTCGTCAACGACTTCGAGCTGCTCGACTGGATCGGCGCGAACTCGTTCCGCACGTCCCACTACCCCTACAGCGAGGACGTGCTCGACTACGCCGACCGGCACGGCATCGTCGTCATCGACGAGACCGCCGCGGTCGGCCTCAACATGGGCCTGGGCGGCGGCATCTTCGGCGGGCAGGGCTACACCACCTTCTCCCCCGAGACGATCAACGACGCCAGCCAGGAGGTCCACGCGCAGGCCATCCGCGAGCTCATCGCCCGCGACAAGAACCACCCGAGCGTCGTCGTCTGGTCCATCGCCAACGAGCCCGAGTCCGACACCGAGGGCGCCGAGAACTACTTCCGCCCGCTCTTCGACGTCGCCCGCGAGGCGGACCCCACCCGGCCGGTCGGCTTCGTCAACGTCATGCTCGCCCCGCACGGGACGTGCCGCGTCTCGCAGTTCGCCGACATCCTCATGCTCAACCGCTACTACGGCTGGTACGTCAACACCGGCGACCTTCCCGGCGCCGAGATCGCCTGGACCGAGGAGCTGCAGGGCTGGGCGACCGAGGGCAAGCCGATCGTCATCACCGAGTACGGCGCGGACACGCTCGCCGGCAACCACTCCCTCACCCCGCAGCCGTGGAGCGAGGAGTACCAGGTCGACTACCTCGACATGAACCACCGCGTCTTCGACTCGATCGACGCCGTCGTCGGCGAGCACGTCTGGAACTTCGCCGACTTCGCGACGACCTCCGGGATCATGCGCGTCGACGGCAACAAGAAGGGCGCCTTCACCCGCGACCGGCGCCCCAAGTCCGCTGCCTTCGCGCTGCGCCGCCGCTGGAAGAAGAACTTCTGACATGACCACTCCATCCACTCCACCCAGCCTCGGCCTCGCCAACGTCGGCGTCGTCGGACTCGCCGTCATGGGCAGCAACCTCGCGCGCAACCTCGCCCGGCACGGCCACACCGTCGCGGTGTTCAACCGCACCCACGCCCGCACCCTCGCCCACCTCGAGGCCCATGCCGCCGACGGCACGTTCGTCGGCGCCGAGACGGTCGAGGAGTTCGTCGGCTCGCTCGAGCGGCCCCGCCGGATCATCGTCATGGTGCAGGCCGGCGCGGGCACCGACGCGGTCATCGACGAGCTCCTCCCCCACCTCGAGGACGGTGACATCGTCGTCGACGGCGGCAACGCCCAGTTTCTCGACACCCGTCGCCGTGAGGCGCGGCTGCGCGAGCTCGGCCTGCACTTCGTCGGCGCCGGCATCTCCGGGGGCGAGGTGGGCGCGCTCAACGGCCCGTCGATCATGCCCGGTGGCTCG
Organism: Knoellia terrae; assembly: GCF_048606435.1. NCBI lineage: Bacteria > Bacillati > Actinomycetota > Actinomycetes > Micrococcales > Intrasporangiaceae > Knoellia > Knoellia terrae. The sequence continues at coordinate 126,385 of NZ_JBMBWH010000008.1, forward strand.
AAGGAGTCGTATGCCGCGCTCGGCCCGATCCTCGAGTCGATCGCTGCGCAGGTCGACGGTGAGCCGTGCTGCGCCTGGATGGGCCCCGACGGCGCCGGCCACTTCGTCAAGATGGTCCACAACGGCATCGAGTACGCCGACATGCAGTTCATCGCCGAGGCCTACGACGTCCTGTCGGCCGCCGGCATGAGCGCCGCCGAGGTCGCCGACGTGTTCCGCGAGTGGAACTCCGGTGAGCTCGACTCCTTCCTCGTCGAGATCACCGCCGAGGTGCTCGACCGGGTCGACCCCGGGACGGGTCGCGCGCTCGTCGACGTCATCACCGACGCCGCGGAGCAGAAGGGCACCGGCCGCTGGACCGTGCAGTCCGGTCTCGAGCTCGGCGTCCCCGTCTCGACCATCGCCGAGTCGGTCTTCGCCCGGGCGGCCTCCGGCGACCTCGCCATCCGCGACGCCGCCAGGGGTGTCCTCGTCGGCCCCGACCGCGAGCTGGGGAACGTCGACCGCGCGGCCCTCGTCGACCAGGTGCGCCAGGCCCTCTGGGCCAGCAAGGTCGTCGCCTACGCCCAGGGGCTGGAGCAGATCCGTGCCGCCAGCGAGGAGTACGGCTGGGACGTCGACGTCGCCACGGTCGCCCGCATCTGGCGTGGCGGCTGCATCATCCGTGCCCGGCTGCTGAGCCAGATCAGCGACGAGTACGCCGCGGGTGGCCTGGCCACCCTCCTCGTCGCCCCGAGCATCGTCACCGGCCTGGCCGAGCGCCAGGACGGCTGGCGCCGGGTCGTGGGTCTGGCGACCTCTGCCGGCGTCCCCGTGCCCGGGTTCGCCAGCGCCCTCGCCTACTACGACACCGTGCGCGCCGACCGGCTGCCCGCAGCCCTCATCCAGGGCCTGCGCGACAACTTCGGGGCGCACACCTACGGACGCGTCGACAAGCCGGGCACGTTCCACACCCCCTGGTCGCAGGGCGGCGCCGAGATCCAGATGTCCTGAGATGACAACCGCCAGCTCCTACCCCCCGGCCGAGGTCGTCGTCGGTCTCGACGTCGGCACCACCGGCACCAAGGCCGTCGCCTTCGGCATGGGGTCACCCTGGCGGCACACCGTCGTGCGGGAGTACCCCCTGCTCGCCCCGGGCCCGGGATGGCAGGTGCAGGACCCGGCCACGATCGTCGCTGCCGTCATGGGCGCCCTCGCCGAGGTCGTCACCGCCTCGCGGGGGGCCCGGGTCCTCGGGATCTCGGTCAGCACCGCGATGCACGGGCTGATCGGCCTCGACGAGAGCCTGCGCCCCCTCACGCCGCTCATCACCTGGGCCGACTCACGGGCCGCCGCGGAGGCCGCCGAGCTGCGCGGCTCCGACGACGCCGAGGCCCTCCATCGAGCGTCCGGCACGCCCCTGCACCCGATGAGCCCGCTCGCCAAGCTCGTGTGGTTCAGCCGTCACGAGCCGGCCCTCGCGGCCCGGGTCCGCGCCTGGGTCGGCCTCAAGGACTACATCCTCCAGGCGCTCACCGGCACGTCCGCGACCGAGCTCTCGACCGCCTCCGGGTCCGGGCTCCTCGACGTGACCACACGGACGTGGAACCCGCGCGCGGTCGAGCTGGCCGGCATACGCGAGGACCAGCTGCCCCCGATCCTGCCGACGACGGCCGTCCTCGGCCTCACGAAGTCGGTAGCCACCCGGCTGGGACTGGCCACGGCGACGCCCGTCGTCGTCGGAGCAGGCGACGGCCCGCTCGGCAACCTCGGCACCGGCGCCCTCGACCCCGGCGTCGTCGGCCTCTCAGTCGGCACGAGCGGCGCTGCGCGGATGGTCGTCCCGGCACCGGTCACCGACCCGGCCGGCCGGCTCTTCTGCTACGCGCTGACCGACGACGCCTGGGTCGTCGGTGGGGCGGTGAGCAACGGCGGCATCGCCATCCGCTGGGCCCGCGACATCCTCGGGGACGCCGGCGGCGACGACGCCTCGCTGCTCGCCCTGGCCGCGACCGTGCCGGCCGGGAGCGACGGTCTCGTCATGCTTCCCTACCTGCTCGCCGAGCGTGCTCCCCTGTGGGACCCGAGCCTCACCGGCGCGCTGGTGGGGATGCGGCACTCCCACACCCGCGGCCACGTCGTGCGCGCCGTGGTCGAGGGCGTGGCCCTCCAGCTCTGGACGATCGTCGACGCGCTCGACGCGGTCACCCCCGTGACCTCCGTCCGTGCGACCGGCGGCGTCTTCCGCTCCCCGGTGTGGCGCGAGGTCGTGGCCGGGGTGCTCGCGCGCCCGGTCGCCGTGACCGGGGGCGCCGAGGGGTCCGCCCTCGGGGCTGCGGCCCTCGGGCTGCTCGCGGTGGGTCGCGCGACCTCCCTCGCCGACGGCCTCGACCAGCTGGCCCCCGGCCTGCGCGGGACCGGCGACACGGTCGACGTGAGCGACGCGGACCGCGAGGCCTACGCCGCCGCGCGCCAGCGCATCCCCGCACTCCTCGGCTCGTATGCCGCCGTCGGAGACCTCTTCCGCACGCCGGTCGGTGCGGGGTCTAGCGTTCGAGGATGACCACCCACCTCTGGATCGACGCCGGTGCCGGCGTCGCCGGGGACATGCTGCTCGCCGCCCTCGTCGACGCCGGCGCCCCGCTCGAGGAGGTGCAGGCCACGGTCGACGCCGTGCTGCCCGGGACCGTCCGGCTGGTGGCCGGCGAGGTGACCCGTGCCGGCCTGCGCGCGTGCAAGGTCGACGTCGAGGTGCTCGCCCCCGACCAGCCGGACCGCCGGTGGTCCGACATCCGCGGCCTCCTCGACGGTGCACCGATCTCCGAGACGGTCCGCACCTCGGCGCTCGGGGTCTTCGCCCTGCTGGCCAGGGCCGAGGCCCACGTGCACGGCGTGCCGGCCACGGACGTCCACTTCCACGAGGTCGGCGCCTGGGACTCGATCGCCGACGTCGTGGGCGCCGTCGCCGCGGTGCACCTGCTGGGGATCACCTCCGTGTCGGCCGGGCCGGTGGCGCTCGGGTCGGGGACCGCGCGCACCTCCCACGGGGTCGTCGGCGTCCCCGCACCCGCCACCCTCGAGCTCGCAACCGGCTGGCAGGTGGCAGCAGGGGGGAAGGGTGAGCTGACGACGCCGACGGGCATGGCGCTCATCCGGGGCCTCACCGACGTGTGCGAGGGCCTGCCGACGGTGCGGATCACCGCCTCGGGCACCGGTGCCGGGAGCAGGGACGTCGACGGACGCGCGAACGTCACGCGCGTCGTCGTCGGTGAGCTCCTCGACGCGGCCCGGGCCACCTCCGGCCCGGGCGAGCCCGCCTCCGAGAGCCTGTGGGTGCTCGAGGCCAACGTCGACGACCTGGACCCGCGTCTGTGGCCCGGCGTCCTCGCCGCCCTCATGGACGCCGGGGCCGCCGACGCGTGGCTCACCCCGATCCTCATGAAGAAGGGCCGGCCGGCCCACACCCTGTCCGTCCTCGCCGACGACCAGCACCGGGTGGCGCTGCGGGACATCGTCCTCACGCACACGTCCACGCTCGGGGTCCGCGAGCACCGGGTGGACCGCAGCTCGCACGGCCGCCGGTTCGAGTCGGTCACCGTCCGGGACCAGGAGGTGAGGGTGAAGCTGTCGCTGGACCTCGAGGGTCGGGTCGTGCACATGACCCCGGAGTTCGAGGACGTGCGCACGGCAGCCGAGCTGGCCGGCATACCGTCTCGGGTCGTCCTCGCGGAGGCGACCGCCGCCGCCCACGCCGCCGGCTGGGACTCCTACGCCGGTGGACCCGGCTCCCAGTGCACGGCCTTGAGCGCGACGAGCTCACCGAGCAGGTCGGGTCCGTAGCCCCGCCCGGCCCCACTGTCACCCCGGGGGTCCGCCGACCCGCCGGGAGCACCACCGAAGACCGCGTTGACCTTGACCGTGCCGACCGGGAGCTCCTCCACCGCCTGCAGCGCGTGCCGAGCGTCCGGGGTGAGCACCGTGGCGGCGAGGCCGTAGCGGCTCGTCGCCGCACGCGCCAGCCCCTCCTCCCACGAGTCCACCGTGACGAGCGGCGCCACCGGGCCGAAGGTCTCCTCGAGCATCACCTCCATGTCGTCCTCGCACCGGTCGAGGACGGTCGCGCGGAACCACGGTCCGTCCCGGTCGAGCCGGTGGCCGCCGCAGAGCACCCGCGCGCCACGTCGCACCGCCTCCTCGACCTGCGCCTGCACCACGGAGAGCTGCTGCTCGTCGACGAGGCGGGCCAGGGTCGTCGCCTCGTCGCGCGGGTCACCGGCCACCGAGGCCCGGGCGAGGGCGACCAGCTCCTCGGTGACGGCGTCGGCGACGTCGCGGTGCAGGTAGACGCGCTCGACCGAGGTGCAGAGCTGCCCGGCGTTGGTGAAGGCCCCGATCGCGACCTGTGAGGCCGCCCAGGCGGGGTCGACGCCGGCGTCGACGACGAGCGGGTCCTTGCCACCGTTCTCGGTGATCGCCTTGGCACCCCGGGCGGCGCAGACCGTGCGGATCTCCCTGCCGGAGGCGCTGCTGCCGATGTGGCAGACGACGTCGACGAGGTCCACGAGCTCCCTGCCCACGTCGGGTCCGCCCTCGACCACCTCGAGGACGCCGGCGGGCAGGCACTCCCGGACCAGCCGCGCCAGGTGCAGACCGGGCCCGGCGGACCGCTCGGACGGCTTGTGCACGACCGTGTTGCCCGTGACCAGTGCTGCGGCGAGGAGCCCGGCCGCGGCCGGGTAGGGGTCGTTCCACGGGGTGAGGACGGCGACCACACCGCGCGGTTCGTGGCGGACCCAGTCGACCGCCCCGCTCGCCCCGGCGAGGGACCGGCCGCCCGCGAGGCCGGTCACGGCTGCCTCGTCGAGCAGCGCCGCAGCCACCGTCGCCGACTCGCGCGACTCGCGCAGGAGCCGGCCGGTCGTGCCGGTGAGGTCGTCGGCGAGGTCCTCGACGTGCGCGCGGACGGCGTCAGCCGCGGCGCGCAGGCAGGCAGCGCGTTCTGCGGGCGCCGTGCGCCGCCACGACACCGTCGCGGCCCGGGCCCGGTCGACCGCGTCAGCCACCTCACTGGTGCCGGTGTCCTCGTGTGGTTCCGACTGCTGCTGAAGGGTGGTCATGGCAAGGCAGTGCCCCGCCATCGCCATGACCAAACGTGAACCGGCGCGTACCGCCTGGCGGAGGTGGAGCGGGTCATTCCACGAGTCACTTCTCCACCGAGAAGCGTGAGAAGCGCTTCTCGTGGGTAGAAGCGCTTCCATGAAGGTGCTGGGAGTCAACGCCCTCTTCCACGACCCCTCGGCGGCACTGGTCGTCGACGGACGGATCGTCGCGGCGGCGGAGGAGGAGCGGTTCTCGCGGCGCAAGCACGGCAAGCGCCCGGTGCCCTTCGCCGCCTGGGAGCTGCCCGAGCAGGCCATGCGCTGGTGCCTCGACGAGGCCGGGCTGGGCCCCGAGGACCTCGACGCCGTGGGGTACTCGTTCGACCCAGCCCTGGCCAAGCCGGCCGAGGACATGGGGCTCGACGACCCTTGGGACCACCTGCGCCTGCGCTACGCCGAGGCGGCGCCGGGCTTCCTCGCAACCGCCCTGCCGGGTCTCGACCGGAGCCGGGTCCGCTTCGTCCCCCACCACGTGGCCCACGCCGCGTCGGCCGCCCTCGCCGGACCACTGCGCGGTGCCGGCCGACCCTGCAGCGTGCTCGTCCTCGACGGGCGGGGTGAGCAGGCCTCGCACCTGGCCGGTCGCTACGAGCACGGCCGGCTGGAGACCTTGGCGGCCCAGGCGCTCCCCCACTCGCTGGGGCTGCTCTACGAGTCGCTGACGGCGCACCTCGGGTTCCTCCGGTCCTCCGACGAGTACAAGGTCATGGCGCTGGCGTCCTACGGGAAGCCGGTGCACCTCGACCGTCTCCGGGAGGTCGTGCACGCGACGGGGGACGGCGGCTTCGTGGCCCTGCCGCCGGACTGGTCCGAGTTCGCCCCGCCCCGCCCCGGGGGCGAGCTCGACTGGCCGCCGCAGTACGCCGACCTCGCCTGCTCGGTGCAGGCGGTCGTCGAGGAGGTGCTCGTCGACCTCGCCCGCTGGCTGCACGCGCAGACCGGTGACACCACCCTCACGATGGCGGGCGGCACCGCGCTCAACTGCGTCGCCAACAGCCGGATCTGGCGCGAGACGCCCTTCGACGACGTCTGGGTGCAGCCGGCGGCCGGCGACGCGGGCACCGCGCTGGGCGCCGCGCTCCAGGTCAGCGCCGACGACGGGTCCCTCGCGGACCCGATGACGACGGCCGCCCTGGGGCGCGGCTGGTCCGACGACGACCTCGCCGCATGGCTGCGCGCCGCTGCCGTGCCGTTCACGACGCCGCCGGACCTCCCCGGTGCGGCGGCGGACGTCCTGGCCGCCGACGGCGTGCTCGCCTGGTTCGACGGCCGCAGCGAGTTCGGCCCACGGGCCCTCGGCCACCGCTCCCTCATGGCCCACCCCGGTCGTGCTGCCAACCTCGAGCGTCTCAACGACGTCAAGGGGCGTGAGCAGTTCCGCCCGGTCGCTCCCATGGTGCTCGCCGACCGCGCCGCCGCCATCTTCTCCGACGGCCCGCTGCCCAGCCCCTACATGCTCTTCGTCCACACGGTGGACCCCGCCTGGCGCGACCGCATCCCGGCCGTGGTCCACGTCGACGGCACCGCCCGCATCCAGACGATCGACGACGCGACGACCCCGCGGGTGGCCGCGCTGCTGCGCGCCTTCGAGGCCCGCACCGGCCTGCCGGTGGTCGCCAACACCAGCCTCAACACCGCGGGCCGCCCCATGGTCGACGACCCCCGTGACGCCCTCGAGCTCTTCGGGTCGGCACCGGTCGACGCGCTCGTTCTGGGGCCCCACCTCGTCCGCCGAGGTGACCTGTTCGCCGGAGGTCGTCCGTGACCGAGCCGATCTCGTATGCCGTGGTGGTCCCGACCGTGGGCCGCGCCAGCCTGGTGGACCTGCTGGAGAGCCTGGCCGCCCAGGGCGAGCCACGCCCCAACGAGGTCGTCGTCGTCGACGACCGCCCCGGGTCACCGCCGCCGCTGGAGCTCCCCGCGGACCTCCTCCGGACACTGGACGTGCGGGTCGTCCCCGGCCTGGGACGCGGACCGGCCGCAGCCCGCAACGTGGGCTGGCGCGTCTGCGACGGCGTGTGGGTCTGCTTCCTCGACGACGACGTCGTCCTGCCCGACGGCTGGCTGGAGGCCCTCCTGACGGACCTGCGGTCGGCACCTCCACGCTGCGCCGGCGTGCAGGCACGTCTGCACGTGCCGCTGCACGCGGACCGGCGGCCGACCGACTGGGAGCGCTCGACGGCGGGACTGGAGCAGGCGCACTGGGTGACGGCGGACATGGCCTACCGGCGGGAGGCGCTCGTCGAGGTGTGCGGCTTCGACGAGCGCTTCCCCCGGGCCTACCGCGAGGACGCCGACCTCGCCCTGCGTGTCCGGCGGGCCGGCTGGTCGCTGGGCAAGGGTGCCCGAGTCGTCGTGCACCCGGTCCGCCCGTCCGTGCGCGGGGCGAGCCTGCGGACGCAGCGGGGCAACGCCGACGACGCGCTGATGCGACGCCTGCACGGGCGTCGCTGGAGGACGATGGCGGAGATCGGCAGGGGTCGGCTGCCGTGGCACGTCGCCACGACCGCGGCCGCCGCTCTCGCCGTCGGCGGCGCCGTCGCCGGCCGCACCCGGCCCGGCCGGGTGGCGGCGGCCATCGGCGGCACCGCCCACGTGCTCCTCACGGCCGACTTCGCGCGCAGGAGGATCGCCCCCGGCCCGCGCACCGCCGCCGAGGTCACCGAGATGCTGTGGACGAGCGCCGCCATCCCCGTCGCCGCGGTAACGCACCGGCTGGCCGGCTGGTGGGCCCACCGCGGCGCCGATCCCTGGCCCCCGCGCCCCCGGGCGGTCCTCTTCGACCGCGACGGCACCCTCGTCATGGACGTGCCCTACAACGGGGACCCGCAACGCGTCGCGCCCGTCCCCGGTGCTGCTGCAGCGGTGGCTCGGGCGCGCCAGGCCGGGCTCAAGGTGGGGGTGGTGAGCAACCAGTCGGGCGTGGCCCGAGGCCTGCTCACCCCCGAGGACGTCGACGCGGTGAATGCCGAGGTCGAGGCCCGGGTGGGGCCCTTCGACACTTGGCAGGTGTGCCACCACGGGCCGAACGACGGTTGCCGTTGTCGCAAGCCCGAACCGGGGATGATTCTCGCCGCGGCACGCGACCTCGGCGTGGACCCGGGCGACTGCGTCGTCATCGGCGACATCGGCTCCGACGTGCTCGCCGCCCGGGCCGTCGGTGCGTCGGCGATCCTCGTGCCCACCCCCGCGACCCGGCCCCAGGAGGTCCGCGACGCCCCGGTGGTCGCCACCGACCTCGAGTCCGCCGTCGAGCTCGCCCTCGGGGGTGCCCGTGGGTGAGCGCAGGCCCCGCACCCTGGCCGTCCGACTCGACAGCGACGGCGACGTCCTCCTCATGGGCCCGGCCCTGCGAGCCCTGCGGGCGGGCAGCAGCCAGCTGGACCTGCTCGTGAGCCCGAGCGGCGCACACGCCGCCCGGCTCCTCCCGGGCGTCGACGAGGTGCTCGTCCTCGACTCCCCCTGGACCGGGTTCGACCCGTCCCCCGTCGACCCGGCCGGGCTCGGCGCGCTCGTGGAGCGGCTTCGCTCCCGGGCCCACGACGTCTGTGTCGTCTTCACGTCCTACCACCAGAGCCCGCTTCCCATGGCCCTGCTCGCGCGCTGGGCAGGCATCCCCCGCGTCGCCGGCACCTGCGACGACCATCCGGGCAGCCTCCTCGACGTCCGACACCGCCGCCTGCCCGGGGGTGACGACGACGGCGGCCCCCGGGGCGGTCACGAGGTCACGGCCGCCCTCCGGCTCGCCGAGGCGGCCGGCTTCCCCGCGCCGCTCGGCGGCGACGAGCTGCTCCGGCTGCGCCCTGTGCCCGCTTCCCCACCGGCCGACCTCCCGGGCACCGACTACGTCGTCGTCCACCCCGGGGCCTCCGTCCCCAGCCGCCGGATCGGCTTCGCCCTCGCCCACGCCTTCGCTGCTGCGCTCCTCACGGACGGCTGGGACGTGGTCGTCACGGGTGGCCCGGGTGAGGAGGAGCTCTGCGCCGAGGCCACCCCGGCCGGTGGCACCTGCATCGCGGGACGGACCGCCCTGCCCGAGCTGGCCGCCGTGCTCGAGGGGGCGTCCGCGGTCGTCGTAGGCAACACCGGCCCGGCTCACTTGGCCGCGGCCGTGGGCACCCCGGTGGTGAGCATCTTCGCCCCCGTCGTCCCGGTCGAGCGCTGGGGCCCGTGGGGGGTCCCGCACGTCGTGCTCGGCGACCAGGAGGCCGCCTGTCGGGGGACCCGCGCGCGGGAGTGCCCCGTCCTCGGACACCCGTGCGTGTCGACGGTGGCACCGGTGCAGGTGAGCGACGCGGTCAAGGAGCTGGCCGGCATACCCCTCGGTCATACCCTGCGGACGACCACCCCGGGAGGTGCTGCGTGAGGATCCTCCTGTGGCACGTCCACGGGTCGTGGACCACGTCGTTCGTCTCGGGCGGCCACGACTACGTCATCCCGCTGCTGCCGGACCGCGGACCCGACGGGCGCGGTCGCGCGCGCACGTGGGACTGGCCCGACACCGTCCGGGAGGTCCCGGTCGAGGCCTTGGCGGACGAACCCCTCGACGTCGTGGTGCTGCAGCGCCCGCACGAGGCGGCCCTGCTGCGCGATTGGACGGGACTGCGGGCCGGTCACGACGTCCCGGCCGTCTACCTCGAGCACAACGCACCAACCGGGCACGCCGTCTGCACCGCGCACCCAGTGACCACCGACCTCGCGCTCACCGGGCTCCCGGTCGTGCACGTCACCCACTTCAACGCCATGGCCTGGGACTGCGGGCCCGCACCCACGGTGGTCGTGGAGCACGGCATCCCGGACCCGGGTCCGGGCTGGACCGGTGAGATTGCCGACCTCGCCGTCGTCGTCAACGAGCCCGTGCGACGGGGTCGGGTGGCCGGGACCGACCTCGTCCTCGACCTCGCGACAGAGCTGCTCGTGAGCGCCTACGGCATGGGCACCGACGCGCTCGGCGCCGTCGCGGAGGAGCGAGGGCTCCCCGGACTGAGCCGGGCGCGGTGCCACGACCTCGACCAGGCCGAGCTGCACCGGCGCCTCGGCCGCCACCGCGCCTACCTCCACCCGTACCGCTGGACCAGTCTCGGCCTCTCGCTGCTCGAGGCCATGGCCCTCGGCATGCCGGTCCTCGCCCTGGCGACGACGGAGCACCACCGCGCCGTGCCCCCCGGCGCCGGAGTGGTGACCAACGACCTCGACCTGTTGCGGCGCACCGCCGCTCGCTGGCTCGCCGACCGTGGTGAGGCCCTTGAGCGAGGGCTCGCCGCCCGTGAGCACGTCCTGTCCCACTACGGTCTTGACCGCTTCCTCGCGGACTGGGACCAGATCCTCAAGGAGGTGGCGCTGTGAAGATCGCCATGGTGTCCGAGCACGCGAGTCCGCTGGCCGTCCTGGGCGGCGTCGACGCCGGTGGACAGAACGTCCACGTCGCGGCGTTGGCACGCGAGCTCGGTCGGCTGGGGCACGAGGTCGACGTCTACACCCGTCGTGACGACCCCGACGTGGCCGAGCGCGTCGAGCTCGGTCCGGGCGCCCACGTCGTCCACGTCCCGGTCGGCCCGGCGGCGCCCGTGCCCAAGGACGACCTGCTGCCCCTCATGGACGCGTTCGGCGACTGGGTCCGCGCCGACTGGGACGTGCACGGGCGACCCGACGTGGTGCACGCCCACTTCTGGATGTCCGGACTGGCGGCGCTCCGCGCCACCCGTGGGCTGAACCTGCCTGTGGCACAGACCTTCCACGCTCTGGGGACGGTCAAGCGTCGCCACCAGGGCTCCGCCGACACGAGCCCGCCGAGCCGCATCTTCCTCGAGCAGCGCATCGGGCGCGAGGTCGACCTGGTCCTCGCGACCTGCCGTGACGAGGTGCACGAGCTCGACGCCATGGGGGTCCCGACCGACCACGTGCGGGTGATCCCGTGCGGGGTCGACACCGCCCAGTTCACGCCGATGGGAGCCTCCCTCCCCCCGCAGCTCGACGGCCGGTATGCCGTCCGGTCCGGGTCTGTGGACCGTGCCGACTCGCCGGACCGTCCGCTCCGGCTCCTGGCAGCCGGACGGCTGGTGCCGCGCAAGGGCTTCGACGAGGCCGTGCGCGCCCTGGCCCGCATCCCCGGAGCCGAGCTGTTCGTCGTCGGCGGGCCTGCCCCGCAGCTCGTCGACGACGATGCCGAGGTGCGGCGGCTGCGCTGGCTCGCCCGAGAGTGCGGTGTCGCCGACCGGCTGCACCTCGTCGGCCAGGTGGCGCAGCGGGACATGCCCGCGTGGTACCGGTTCGCGGACGTCGTGCTGGCCACCCCCTGGTACGAGCCCTTCGGCATCACTCCCCTCGAGGCGGCGGCGTGCGGGCGACCGGTCGTTGGGAGCGCCGTCGGCGGACTGCTCGACTCGGTGCAGGACGGCGTCACCGGGCGGCTCGTGCCGCCGCGGGACGTCGGGGCGCTCGTGGAGGCCATGACCGAGGTGATGGGCGACCCCGGGCTGCGCGAGCGGTGGGGCGCCGCGGCCCGCACCCGCGCGGTCGAGCGGTTCGACTGGTCCGTCGTGGCGGCGCAGACCGAGGAGGCGCTCGGCCGGCTCTGCCGCCCCACGGTGCAGGCGACCTGCCAGACCCGCGAGTGGCTGCAGGAGCACCAGGCCGAGGTCCGGGACGGCATGGAGTCGCTCCTGGAGCAGGCAGCCCTGGTGCGCTCGTGGGGCGAGCGCCTGGCCACCGCACTCGTCGGAGGCAGCCGCCTGCTCGCGGCCGGCAACGGCGGCAGCGCGGCCGAGGCGCAGCACCTCACCGCCGAGCTCGTCGGCCGCTACCGCGACGAGCGCCGGCCGCTGTCCGCGATCGCCCTCACGGCGGAGACGTCCAGCCTGACGGCGATCCTCAACGACTACGGGCCCGACGAGGTCTTCGCCCGCCAGGTCGAGGCCCACGGCCGACCCGGCGACATCCTCATGCTGCTGTCGACCAGCGGGTCGAGCAGCAACGTGCTCCATGCCGCCAAGCGCGCGCACGACGTCGGGCTGTGCGTCTGGGCGATGACGGGGCCCGCGCCCAACCCCCTCGCCAGCCTCGCCGACGAGGCGCTGACCGTGTCGGCCGGCTCGACGGCCGCCGTCCAGGAGGTGCAGCTCGTCGCGGTGCACGCGCTCTGCGCGGCGCTCGACGCGGCGCTCGCGGCCCGCGGCGCGATGTCCTCGGCCGAGGCGGGCCGATGAGCCGGGCCGTGCGCCTCACCGTCGTCGGTGACGTCGTCCTCGACCAGGACCTCGTGGGGTCGGTCGACCGGATCTGCCCGGATGCGCCCGTGCCGGTCGTCGACGTCGCGTCGGAGCGCACCTCACCGGGTGGAGCCGGCCTGACCGCCCTGCTCGCGGCCGCGGACGGCGCCGACGTGACGCTCGTGGCTCCGATGGCCGACGACCCCGCCGGACGGCTGCTGCGCGCCGACCTCGAGGCCGCCGGCATCACGCTGGTGGCACTGCGGCAGCAGGGACCCACGCGGGAGAAGGTGCGCGTGCGGGCGAGTGGGCAGTCACTCCTGCGCCTGGACCGTGGTGGGCCGGCGACGCCGGTCGGCGCCCTCGAGGCCGACGCTCGACGAGCCATCGAGCGAGCCGACGTCGTGCTCGTCTCCTGCTACGGAGCGGGCACCGCCGCGGACGACGACATCCGGGCGGTCCTGTCCGAACGCGCCCGCCGGGCGCCGGTCCTCTGGGACCCCCACCCCAAGGGTCCCTCACCGGTGGCCGGTTGCCTCCTCGTGACCCCGAACCGCGCCGAGGCCCATGACCTCGTGGGCGCCCCGGACGCACCACCCGCCGAGATGGCCTGCACCCTCGTCGCGGAGTGGGATGCCGATGCGGTCGCCGTCACCTGCGGCGCCGAGGGCGCCTGGGTGGCCCGTCGCTCCGGCGACGTGGAGCTCGTCGCCGCCGAATCGGTGACCGGGGACCCGTGTGGGGCCGGTGACTGCTTCGCGGCCACCGCCGCGATCGCCGTGGGTGCCGGCGCGGACCCCGGCACCGCGGTCCGCGCTGCGGTGGCCTCGGCCGGCTCGTTCGTCGCACTGGGCGGATCAGCCGGGTGGCGCGACGCCGTCCCGCGCCCGTCGGCCGCGGGCCGCACGGTGGTGGCGACAGGCGGGTGCTTCGACGTCCTCCACGCCGGCCACGTCGAGACCCTCACTGCCGCAAAGGCGCTGGGCGACGAGCTCGTCGTCCTGCTCAACAGCGACCGCTCGGTCCGGCGGCTCAAGGGCACGAGCCGGCCGCTGAACCCCGCCGCCGACCGTGCGACCGTGCTCCGCGCCCTGGCCTGCGTCGACCGGGTGGTCGTCTTCGACGAGGACACCCCCGTCGATGCACTGCGCGCCCTGCGACCCGACATCTGGGTCAAGGGCGGCGACTACGAGGTCGAGGACCTGCCCGAGACCCCGGTCGTGCGCTCGTGGGGCGGGCGGGTCGAGGTTCTCGCCCACCTGCCCGGACGCTCCAGCACCGCCACCATCCACCGACTCACCCAGGGAGGCCACCGTGCCAGCTGAACGCCAGATCGGGACCGTCTACGTCACCGGGGGCTCGAGCGGCCTCGGCGCCGCCGTCGTCGCGGCCGTCACCAAGGCCGGTGGTCGGCCGGCGGTGATCGACCTGCGAGCACCCGAGGACGGCTCCATCCCGTATGCCGTCGCCGACCTCTCCGACTCGGCTGCCGCCGAGCGTGCCGTGGCCGAGCTGACCGAGGCGGTCGGTCCACCCTCGGCCGTCGTCACGGCCGCGGGCATGGACGCGTGCGGGCCCCTGGGCGAGGTCGCCACGGAGGCGTGGGAGCGGGTCGTGCGGGTCAACCTCTTCGGCACGGCGGCGGTCGTGCGGGCCTGCCTGCCCGCCCTCGAGTCGGCCGGCGGGACGGTGGTCACGGTGGCCTCGACCTTGGGGCTGCGTGCGGCAGGTGACGCGACGGCATACTGCGCCTCGAAGTTCGGGGTGGTCGGGTTCACGCGGGCCCTGGCGATGGAGCTCGCCGGCCGCGTCGGCGTCACCCTGCTCGTGCCAGGAGGCATGCGGACGGCCTTCTTCGACGACCGCACGGAGCAGTACCGGCCGGGCCCCGACGCGCAGCTCAACGATCCTGCCCACGTCGCCGACGTCGTCCTCATGGCCCTGCGGCAGCCGCCGGGCTGCGAGGTGCGTGAGCTGGTGGTCGCGAGCTCGACGGAGCCGTCCTGGCCGTGAGCACGGTCCTCGCGCTCCGTGCGCTCGGGCTCGGCGACGCGCTGACCGGGGTGCCCGCCCTGCGAGGACTGCGCCGCCGCTGGCCCGACGCCGAGCTCGTCCTCGCCGCGTCGCCGGCCGTGGGCGGGTGGCTCCGCTCTCTCGGCGTCGTCGACCGGGTCCACCCCGCGACCGGCCTCGACCCTCTCGGCTGGCCGGGCGCTCCCCCCGACGTCGCTGTCAACCTGCACGGGCGCGGCCCGCAGAGCCACCTTCTGCTGGCCGCGCTCCGCCCCGGTGACCTCCTCGCCTTCGACTGCCCCGAGGCCGGGGTGACGGGCCCGCGCTGGCTCCCGGAGGAGCACGAGGTGGACCGGTGGATCCGGCTGGTGCACAGCGCCGGCGGCTCCTGCTCCGCGGACGACCTCAGGCTCGCCACCTCCACGCCGCGCGCCGGGCACGTCCTCCTGCACCCGGGGGCGGCGGCGCGCTCGCGACGCTGGCCCGTGGAGCGCTGGGTCGAGCTGGCCTCCGTGCTCGCGTCGTGGGGCCGGACGGTCGTCGTCACGGGCACGGCGACCGAGCAGTGCCTCTGCCGGGCGGTGGCCGCGACAGGAGCCGAGAACCGTTGCGGGAGAGACGACCTCGCCAGCCTCAGCGATCTCGTGGCGTCTGCCACGCTGGTCGTCTGCGGGGACACCGGCGTCGCCCACCTGGCCACGGCCCACGCCACCCCGTCGGTGCTCCTGTTCGGCCCGGTCGCGCCGGCGCTCTGGGGGCCGCGCACCGACCCGCACCTGCACCGCGTCCTCTGGGAGCCGCATCCGGCGGACCCGGCCGGCGACCCGCACGGCGACGCGCCCGACCCGCGCCTGCTGAGGATCACGGTGGGGCGGGTCCTCGACGCCGCGGAGTCGCTGCTCGAGGCGGCGGCCCTCAGCCGGCCTCGCGCGCCAGCCTCCTGAACCACTCCACCGTCTGCTCGAGGCCGACGCGCCACGGGGTGCGTGGCTGCCACCCCAGCAGCTCCGTGGCCCGGGTCGTGTCCGGTCGGCGCACCTTCGGGTCGTCGACCGGCAGGTCCACGAAGGTCACCCCCGACTGCGAGTGCGTGGCGGCCACGACATCGAGGGCGATGGTGAGCACCGACATCTCCTCGGGGTTCCCGAGGTTCACCGGGCCGGGGTGCTCGAGCGCCGCGAAGGCGAGGATGCCCTCGACGAGGTCGTCGACGAAGCAGACCGACCGGGTCTGGGACCCGTCCCCGGCCACGGTGACGGGCTGGTCGAGCAGCGCCTGCCGGATGAACGTCGGGATGGCGCGGCCGTCGTGCGGCCGCATCCGGGGTCCGTAGGTGTTGAAGATCCGGACGATGCCGGTGTCGACCCCCTCGTGGCTGCGGTACGCCGTCGTCAGCGCCTCGCCGTAGCGCTTGCCCTCGTCGTAGACCCCGCGCGGACCGATCGGGTTGACGTGGCCCCAGTAGTCCTCGGTCTGGGGGTGGACCTGGGGGTCGCCGTAGACCTCGGACGTGGAGGCGAGGACGAAGCGAGCGCCCTTCTCCTTGGCCAGACCCAGGGCGTGCCACGTGCCCATGGCACCGACCTTGAGCGTCTCGATCGGGATCTTCAGGTAGTCGACGGGCGAGGCCGGTGAGGCGAAGTGCAGGACGAGGTCGACCCTTCCAGGGACGTGGATGAACTCGGTGACGTCGCACGTCACCATGCGGAAGCAGTCGTGCCCGAGGAGGTGTGCGACGTTGTCGGCCGAACCCGTGACGAAGTTGTCGAGGCAGACCACCTCCGCCCCCGCGGTGACGAGGGCGTCGCACAGGTGGCTGCCCAGGAACCCGGCCCCACCCGTGACGACGACCCGCCTCCCCTGCCAGGTCGCTGTCCTCGGCTCTGCTGCCATGCGCTCCACCTCCGGTGTCGTTGACCCTCACCTACCCGGCGAGAAGCGGTTCGACACCCGCACGTCAGTCCATGCGCTCCGGGTGCAGCACCAGCTCGCGCACGATGCCGGCCAGCTGACCCGCGTGCGCGCCGTCGACGATGCGGTGGTCCGCCGTCGCGACGAGCACGACGACCGGGCGCACGGCGACCTCGTCCTCCACCACCACCGGCTTGCGCTGGATGGCACCCACCGCGAGGTAGACCGGCGTCCTGGCGAAGGGCAGCGGCGCGAGGAACGCCTCGTCGAGGCCGAGCGAGCCGACGTTGGACACGAACGCCGTGCCGAGGGGGAAGCCCGGTTGACCCAGCGCCGAGCGCCCCAGCCCCCCGGCGACGAGGCTGGCGAACGACAGGGCGGGCCGCATCAGCCAGCTCGGCGCCAACCGCACGATCCCGGAGCTCCGCCGGTGGGCGAGGTCCTCGTGGGCGCGGAGCCGACCGGCGCCGGCGTCCACCGCGCGGGCCACCTCGAGCGGGCTCAGCCGGTCGACGTCGAGCACCTTGACCGGAGCGAGGTCGGACCCCTGCTCGATGTCCACCGCGAAGCCCACGTCGCACGTGTCGAGCTCGACGAGCCGGCCCAGCACGACGCGGGCCCGAACCTCGGGCACCTCGCGGATGGCCCGGCCCAGCGCCGCACCGACGACGTGGGTGATGGTGACCCGCTCGCCCGACTCGGCCCGCACCCGCTCCAGGTAGGCGAGCGCCGCGCTGGCGTCGACCTCCATCCGCGCGTAGATCCGGCCGTCGCGCGACGGTCGCCAGGTCGCGACGGCGATCTTGCGGCGGATCGGGGTGCGGCGGCGGCTCACGTCGCCGTCTCCCGGTCCTCGTCGTGCCGGGTCGACGACGTCGGTATGCCGGACAGCGCGATGCGTGCGATCGCCCGGGGCGTGCCCGTCACGGCTGCCAGCGGGGCGGCGCGCCTGGGCAGGCGCAGGTGCGGGCGGCCCTGCTCGATGGCGGTCACGACCCGGTGGGCCACGTCGTCGGGGTCGAGCAGGCTGAGCAGCCGGGCTCGCAGGACACGGGCGAAGGAGGCCTCGCTGGGCCCGTGCAGACTGATGCGGTCCATCATCTCCGAGGCCACCGGCCCGATCTCGACGGCGAGCGTCCCCACGCCGGTCCCGCGCAGGTCCGCTCGCAGGCCCGAGGTCGCGTGGGTCAACCCCGCCTTGCTGGCGCCGTAGACCGCGAGGCCCGGGAAGGTCGCCACCCCGGCCAGGGACGAGATGTTGACGAGGTGGCCGGTGCCGCGGGCGAGCATGCCCGGGATCACCTGGCGGCAGAGCTCGAGGGGCGCCGTGAGGTTGAGGTCGACGGTGGCCCGCAGCTGCTCCGCCGTGAGGTCGGTCAGGAGGCCGGTCGTCTCGGCGCCGGCGTTGTTGAGCAGCACGTCGACCGGCCCCTGCTGCACCTCCACCCGGTCGACGAGCCCCCGCAGCCCCTCCGGGTCGCACAGGTCGGCCGCGAAGGGTGTGCCACCGGTCGCGTCCGCGAGCGCCTGCAACGCGGTCGGCGTCCGAGCGAGCAAGGTGACCTGCGCTCCGCGCTCGGTCAGTCGTCGCGCGAGGGCGGCGCCGATCGTCCCGGTCGCGCCGGTGAGGAGGACGTGCGCGCCCGTGGTCCGCATCCGCACAGTGTCACCCACGGTGACCGCGCTCCCGCCATCCGGCGCCGCGGGACCTTCGCCCCTGTCCGGGATGGGCTTCCCGCCCGACGCTGGACGGGCCGAGAGGAGATGGACGTGGGCACACCGGGCGCCGAGGCGCAGGGAGCGGTCGTCGTCGTGGGCGTGGACGGCGGGCAGCCGGCAGGACGGGCGGTCGAGGAGGCCGCAGCGCAGGCGATGAGGTGCGGCAGGCCGCTGCACCTCATGCACGCGACCGGTCGCACGTTCGTCCCGTGGACCCCCGCGCACCTGCAGCGGGTGGCGGTGGTGACAGCGCACTGCCGGCATCGCGCCGCGAAGGTGTCACCGGACCTGCGCATCACGACCGCGACCGAGGTCGACGACCCGGCGGCCATGCTCGTCGCGGCCAGCCAGCACTCCTCGATGGTCGTCCTCGACGGCGGCCGGCTCGGCCGGGACGGCGCCGTCCTCCTCGGTGCCACGGCGCACACGGTGGTGGCGCACGCCTCCTGCCCGGTGATGGTCGTCCCCCTCACGGCCGACTGGTCGACGACGGGCCCGGTCGTCGTGGGGGTGGACACGCACGAGCACTCCGCCCCTGCGGTCGAGCTCGCTTTCGCGGAGGCCTCCCGCCGTGGGGCTCCCCTGCGGGCCGTCCACACGTGGTGGTCGGACGAGGCCGACGCCTCCCTCGCCGCGGCATGTGGGCGAGCCGACCGTTCCCAGGTCGTCGAGTCGCACCGGCGGACCGTGGCGGAGATGCTCGCCAGGTGGCGCCACGACTCCCCCGACGTCGACGTGACCCTGTCGCTGGCGCGGGGACGCGCCGGGACGGCCCTCGTCCGGGAGTCCCGCACCGCGCAGCTGCTCGTCGTGGGGCGACGCGGCCTCGGAGGCTTCCCCGGCCTCCTGCTCGGCTCGGTCGGCAGCCACGTCATCCGCCACGCGCCCTGTCCCGTCATCGTCGTTCCCTCTTCCCCGACGGGCGGGAGCGACGGCCTTCTCAGCCGCCGGCCGGCAGTGCGGGGACGGCCGAGGCATCCGGCCCCGACCGGCGCTGGGCCGTGACGAAGGCCTCCAGGCAGCGCAGGCCGGAGACGGCCACCGCGCCGGCGACCCACCGGCTCTCCCGGCCGCCCTCGTCGTTCTCGGCCTCGACGGCCGCGACGAGCTCATCGACGCGCTCCCTGGTGAGCTCGACCTGCCGCTCGTGGGGCACCCCGTCCTCGACGTCGTCGAACAGGGTGGCCAACGACGTGAGCAGGGCCGCCGTGCGGTGGCGGAGGTCCTCCGCCAGCGGCGCGGCGTGGGGGTCGAGGATGACCACCGCCATGGACTCCACGCTGGTGCTGCACCGCTGCAGGGTCTCGCCGAGGTCGAAGAGCGCCCGGTGGATGTGCGCCGCGCCCGGCGCGCGCGGGTTCCCCTTGCGGGCCCTTCTGGCCTGGGCAATGGCCACCCGCACCCGCTCCCTGGCCGGACCCACGTCAGGCAGCTCGGCCAGAACGTCCTCCGCCGGTCCCTCGCCGTCCTCGGCCAGGGCGTCGGCCACGGCCTGCAGCTGCACCGAGAGCTCGTGCCGGAGGGCCGTCGTCGCCGACTGCAGCTCGTGGACGGGAAGCGGCGTGAAGGCGACGAAGTTGACCGCCGACCCCACCACGGCACCGAGCAGGATCTGCAGGACGTAGCCCGCGACGTACCCCTCGGGCTCCGCGCCTCCCACGGCCAGCACGAAGAGCGCCACGAGCGGCACCCACGAGGTCTGGTCGCGCAGCCAGCGCCACGCGCCGAGCACCACACCGAGGCCGATGGCGAGGCCGACGGTGATCGGGTTGGTCCACGCGGCGAGCTGCAACCCCATGGCGAGCAGCGCCCCGAGGATCACCGCCACCACGGCCCGCGCGGCCTGGGTGAGGGAGTCCGAGACGCTCGGGTACATCACCGTGTAGGCGCCCAGCGCCGCGTAGTAGCGGTACTCGTCGACGTCACCCGGCGCGAGGCCGCCGAGCCAGAACGCCAGCCCGGCGGCGGCCGCGGACTTCGCCGCCAAGGCCGTCGTCGGGTGGTGCCACACCCTCCGGAGCCCCGACCGCGAGGTCAGTGCTGCCGGGACCGTCACCCCGATCAGGCGACCCGCTGCTTCGGCGCGTTCTCCGCGGTCTTGCCCGGGTCGCGCTCGACGACGTCCCCGAGGACCTCGTCGATCCGCGCCAGAAGCTCGGGCTCGAGCCGCACGCCGGCGGCCTTGACGTTCTCGTGGACCTGCTCCGGGCGGGAGGCGCCGACGAGCGCCGCGGCGACGTTGTCGTTCTGGAGCACCCACGCGACGGCGAGCTGGGCCATCGTCAGCCCGGCCTCGTCGGCGACCGGCTTGAGGTCCTGCACCCGGGTGAGCACGTCGTCGTTCATGAACCGCTTGATCATGTCGGCGCCACCCTTCTCGTCCGTGGCGCGCGAGCCCTCCGGCGGCTTCTGCCCCGGCTGGTACTTGCCGGTGAGCACGCCCTGCGCGATCGGGCTCCACACGATCTGGCTCACCCCGAGCTCCTTCGACGTGGGGACGACCTCGTCCTCGATGACGCGCCACAGCATGGAGTACTGCGGCTGGCTCGAGATGAGCTGGAAGCCGAGCTCCTTGCTCAGCCGCACCCCGTCGCGGATCTGGTCGGCGGTCCACTCGCTGACGCCGATGTAGAGCGCCTTGCCCTGGCGGACGATGTCGGCGAAGGCCTGCATCGTCTCCTCGAGGGGCGTCTCGGTGTCGTAGCGGTGCGCCTGATAAAGGTCGACGTAGTCGGTCTGCAGGCGCCGCAGGGAGCCGTCGATCGACTCCATGACGTGCTTGCGGGACAGGCCGGTGTCGTTCTTGCCACCCGGACCCGTCGGCCAGTAGACCTTGGTGAAGATCTCCAGGCTCTCGCGCCGCTCACCCTTGAGGGCCTCGCCGAGCACCGTCTCCGCCTTGGTGTTGGCGTAGACGTCGGCGGTGTCGAACGTGCTGATGCCGGCCTCCAGGGCCGCCTTCACGCACTGCGTCGCCATGTCGTTCTCGACCTGCGAGCCGTGGGTGAGCCAGTTGCCGTAGGTGATCTCGGAGATCTTCAGTCCACTGTTGCCCAGGTATCGGTAGTCCATACCTGCACCGTATGCCGCGCCCGCACGGCATACGCAAATCGCGCGTGCCCTCCCCCACCCCTCGGCTTCCTGCTCGCGTAACGTCGCGAAACGGCCCCACCGGGCCGTTCCCCAACGCGAAGGAGAGCCCATGTCTGACGACGAGAAGGCTGCCAAGGAGCTGGTCGAGACCCTGCGTGACGGTGAGAAGGGCTTCGCCGCCGCCGCCGAGAAGCTGCGTGACGGTGACCGTCCCGAGTGGGCGAGCACCCTGCAGCGCCTGTCGGAGCAGCGCGCGCAGTTCAGCCGCGAGATCATCGAGCTCGGTCACGCGTACGGCGACGACGTGGACGAGAGCGGCACCGCCACGGCGGCGCTGCACCGCGGCTGGATCGCGCTCAAGGACGCCGTGACCGGTGACGACGCGGGTGCCGTGCTCGGCGCCGCGGTGACCGGCGAGGACCACGCGGTCTCCGAGTACGAGAAGGCCCTCGAGAAGGACCTCAGTGCCGGCTTCCGCGAGGTCGTCTCCCGCCAGCACCAGGCCGTGGTCGCCGCGCGCAACGAGGTCAAGGCGCTCCAGACCGTCGACTGACCCCTGGCACGACCCGCACACGACGAAGCCCCGGCCGCGTTTCCGCTGCCGGGGCTTCGCCCTCTGTCTCAACACAGAGTGCGCCCGAAGGGATTCGAACCCCTAACCTTCTGATCCGTAGTCAGATGCTCTATCCGTTGAGCTACGGGCGCCTGCCACCCCCGTGGGGGCAACGATCGGCAAGCGTACCCGAGCACCTGCTCGCACGAGAAATCCGCTCGTATGCCGTCCGCCGACCTCCCGTGCGGCCCTCGGCTCCCGCACGAGCCGGCCTGTCGGGACCGGTGTGACGAGTCGGGGCACCACCGGGTGGCGACTGGTCACGCAGGCCCCGACTCGTGACGCGACCCGGCGGCGTACCGGCATTCCCGCAGGTCCGGCCGCGTGTGAGGGACCTCATAGGTGCGGAAAGGCTTCCGCGTCCCTGTACTCCCGGGTCACCTCCTACGGTGGGGACAACGAGCTCCACGAGCCCGTTAACCACGGTTTCGCATCCGTGAACAGATCCGTCTCACGATGCGAGTACGGTGGATCAATCCAGCAGGTCAGTCGTCGGATCCCCTCCGAGGTGGCTCCGGGATTTGACCGGGTCAGAGCCGGGCACGAGCCCGGAACCGGAAGGACAACGGACGACAATGACCGCCCCCGCCGCACCCGTTCAGGGCACCACGCACGCAGGCCTCCAGGCCTGGGTCGACGAGGTCGCCACGATGACCACCCCCGACGAGGTCGTGTGGGTGACCGGGTCCGACGAGGAGTGGACCCGGCTCACCGACACGCTCGTCGCGGCCGGCACCTTCGTCAGGCTCGACGAGAGCAAGAAGCCCAACAGCTTCTACGCCGCCTCCGACCCGAGCGACGTCGCCCGCGTCGAGGACCGCACGTTCATCTGCTCGGTCGACGAGAAGGACGCGGGCCCGACGAACAACTGGATGGACCCGAACGAGATGAAGGACCTCATGCGCGGGCTCTACGCCGGCTGCATGACGGGCCGCACCATGTACGTCATCCCCTTCGTCATGGGCCACCTCGAGTCCGAGAACCCGATGTTCGGCGTCGAGCTGACCGACTCCGAGTACGTCGTCGCGTCGATGCGCGTCATGGCCCGCTGCGGCACGGAGGTCCTGCGCCGGATCGAGGACCTCGGCGACGACGCCAAGTACGTCCCTGCCCTGCACTCCCTCGGCGCCCCGCTCGAGCCCGGACAGCAGGACGTGAAGTGGCCCTGCAACTCCGAGAAGTACATCGTGCAGTTCCCCGAGGAGCGCATGATCTGGTCCTACGGCTCCGGCTACGGCGGCAACGCCCTGCTCGGCAAGAAGTGCTACTCGCTGCGCATCGCCTCGGTCATGGCGCGCGACGAGGGCTGGATGGCCGAGCACATGCTCATCCTCAAGCTCACCTCGCCGGAGCAGCAGGTCTACTACATCGCGGCCGGCTTCCCGAGCGCCTGCGGCAAGACCAACCTCGCGATGCTCAAGCCGACGATCCCGGGCTGGAAGGTCGAGACCCTCGGTGACGACATCGCCTGGATGCGCTTCGGCAAGGACGGCCGGCTGTATGCCGTGAACCCGGAGTTCGGCTTCTTCGGCGTCGCCCCCGGGACCAACGAGCACACCAACCCCAACGCGATGACGACCATCAACAAGGGCAACTCGGTCTTCACCAACGTCGCCCTCACCGAGGACGGCGACATCTGGTGGGAGGGCCTCGAGAACATGCCCGAGCGCGCGACGTCGTGGAAGGGCGAGCCCTGGACCCCCGCCGACGGCGAGCGCGGCGTCCTCTCGTCGCACGCCAACAGCCGCTACTGCACCCCCATCAAGCAGTGCGACATCCTCGCGCCCGAGTACGACGACCCCAACGGTGTCCCGATCTCCGCGATCTTCTTCGGCGGCCGGCGCAAGACCACCGTGCCGCTCGTCACCGAGTCGCGTGACTGGACGCACGGCACGTTCATGGGGGCGACCCTCTCGTCCGAGACGACCGCTGCGGCCACCGGCGAGGTCGGCGTCGTCCGTCGCGACCCGATGGCCATGCTGCCGTTCATCGGTTACAACGCCGGCGACTACTTCCAGCACTGGATCAACCTCGGCAAGGACGCCGACGCCTCCAAGCTGCCGAAGATCTTCTACGTCAACTGGTTCCGCCGTGACGAGGAGGGCAACTTCGTGTGGCCGGGCTTCGGCGAGAACAGCCGCGTCCTCAAGTGGGCCATCGAGCGGATCGAGGGCAAGGCGGCCGCGGTCGAGACGCCCATCGGCCACGTGCCCACCCCCGAGTCCATCGACACCGACGGCCTCGACATGGACCCGGCCGAGCTCGCCAAGGCGCTCGAGGTCGACGTCGAGGAGTGGAAGGCCGAGATCCCGCAGATCGAGGAGTGGTTCGCCAAGTTCGGCGACAACCTGCCGACGGCCCTCCAGGTCGAGCTCGACGGCCTCAAGGCCCGCCTGGGCGTCGAGGCCTGACCCGGCCGCACCGGCCCGCTCACGAGAGGCGCCGCTTCCCCACCGGGAGGCGGCGCCTCTCGCTGCATCCGACCCACGAGGCGCGGACTTTGCCAAGTCCTGACCGATCCGTGGACGTGCCCTTACCCGCCGTTCGCTTGGCTGAGATCCGGCACTCCAGGGGGCGGCGACTCCGCGACCGTCACGGGTGCCCTCGGAGGGAGCAGGATGACCAGCACCAGAGGACGGCGGGGACTGACCGTCTCGGCCGTCGCCGTCGCCGCGGCGGTCGCCGTCGGCACCAGCACGACGGGGGTGGCCCTCGCCGCGCCCGACGCGAAGCCGCAGGGTTCACCAGCCGCCGGCGACCCGCACGACCACCGGCCCGACCTCGACGCCCGCACGGCGTCCGCCGCACCGTCCGCCGCCCAGCGGGCCGCGGCGGCGCAGGTCACCCGGGCCGACCAGCGAGGGGGTGCGCAGGCCTCGGTCTCGTGGAACCGCTTCGGCTCGGTCGGCGAGATCGCACCCACCACCAGGGCTCCGCTCGCCACCGGCCTCGGCTCCGACCCGGTGGCCGCCGCCCGCGCCTACCTGGGCCGCAACGCCCAGGCGCTCGGCGTGACCGCAGCCGACATCGCCGCGATGGACCACGTGAGCACCAACACGATCGGCTCGTCGCAGGTCGTCATGCTCCGCCAGACCGTGGGCGGCATCCCGGCCGGTCTCGACGGCCTCGTCGTCGTCGCGATCGAGAAGGGCAACGCGCGCTACCTCAACTCCTCCATGGCACCGCTGCGAGGCGCAAGCGGCAAGGGCAGGGCCACCCAGTCGGTCACGCCGGAGAAGGCGCTCGAGAAGGCGGCCCGCAACGTCGGCGCCCCCGCGTCGAAGATCACCCGAGGCAACGGGACCGCCCGCAGCCAGGCCGCGGGGTGGACCAGCCTCACGGCACAGGGCCTCACCGGCGACCAGTACGCCAAGCAGGTCGCGGTGCCCGTCCCGGGAGGCGAGGCCCGTCCGGCATACCACGTCGTCGTGCGCGACGACGTCGACAGCGGCTACTCCGTCTACGTCGACGCGGCCACGGGCGAGGTCCTCGCCAGGGAGTCGCTCGTCGACTTCGACTCCGACAACCCGCGCTGGAAGGTCTTCACCGGCACCCCGGCGACCGACCACAGCTCCACCGACACCCGCGTCGAGTGGTGCTGGACGAGCGCCACCGGCTGCGCCGAGAGCGTCGCCACCCCGGCCTCCCCCCGAGCCTGGGACGTCGACCCGGTGACCGGACTCACCACGACCACGACGAGCGGCAACAACGCCTTCACGGGTGAGCGCTGGCGCGGCACCGGAGCGGTCATCCCGGCCACGCCGAGCACCGACCGCAGCTACGTCTACCCGTGGGCCAACCAGTGGTCGGCCAACAAGTGCGACCCGGCCAACTACACGAGCGCCGCACGCAACGACATCGACGCCGCCACGGCCAACCTCTTCGCCATGCACAACCGCGTGCACGACTGGTCCTACAACCTCGGGTTCACCGAGTCGGCCTGGAACATGCAGCGCGACAACGCCGGCAAGGGCGGCCTCGGCAACGACCCGGAGCTCGGCTACGCCCAGTCCGGCGCCCAGGCCGGTGCCCGCAACAACGCCAACCAGGGCACCCCGCCCGACGGCGTCAGCGGCTACAGCAACATGTACCTCTGGCAGCCGCTCGCCGGCTCCTTCTACGCGCCCTGCGTCGACGGCGACTACGACATGTCGGTCATCGGCCACGAGTACGGCCACGCCATCAGCAACCGCATGGCCGGTGGTCCCGACCGCGGTCTCTCCGGCCTCCAGGCCGGCGGCATGGGCGAGAGCTGGTCCGACCTCATGGCAACCGAGTACCTCCAGGAGTACGGCTACGTCCCGGTGAGCTCGACGGCGACGCCGATGGGCGCCTACGTCACCGGCAACGAGAACCGCGGCATCCGCAACTACAACTTCAGCCGGAGCCCGCTCAACTACAGCAACGTCGGCTACGACCTCACCGGCCCGCAGGTCCACGCGGACGGCGAGATCTGGTCGGCGACGCAGAGCGACCTCCGCAGCGCCTTCATGGCTCGCTACGGAGCCGGCGACGCCGCGACCCAGCGCAGCTGCGCCGAGGGTGACACCCCGGTCGGTTCCTGCCCGGGCAACCGCCGGTGGATGCAGCTCGTCTTCGACGCGTGGCTGCTCATGCCGAGCGGTGCCGTGAGCATGGTCGACGCCCGCAACGCCATGCTCGCCGCCGACACGCTCCGCTTCGGCGGTGCCAACCAGGACCTGCTGTGGAACGGCTTTGCCAGGCGTGGCCTCGGCAAGGACGCCTCCTCCGCCAGCAGCAACGACAACGAGCCGACCCCGTCGTTCGACTCGGCCTACGGCAACACCGCGACGCTGCGGTTCAGGCCGACCGGCGAGGACGGCCTCGCCGTGGCCGGCGCCAGGCTCTACGTCGGTGAGTACACCGCCCGGTCCACGCCCATCGCGGACAGCGACCCGGCCACGCCCCTGTCCGACCAGTTCCGGATGATGCCCGGCACCACGACCTACACGGTCACGGCGCCCCGCACGGCCCAGGCGCGGGTCACCCTCGAGGCCAAGCCGGGTCAGGTGCGCGACCTCCCCGTCTCGCTGCTGACCAACCTCGCCAGCACCCAGGCGGGCGCCACGGTCACCGGCGAGGGCGTCGACGTCCCCGCGATGGTCGACGGCGACGAGGGCTCGACGGCCACCACGGTCGACCAGCCGTCAGCCGCGCAGAAGAGGTTCACGATCGACCTCGCCGGTGGTCGCCAGGTGGTCCGCAAGGTGCAGGTGAGCGCGCTCCCCGAGCCCGGTGCCGCGGGACGGTTCCAGAACGTGCGCCAGTTCAGGGTCTGGGCGTGTGACGCCCAGGGCGCGGTCGTCTGCGACCAGGACGCCGACTTCCGTGAGGTCTTCACCTCGGCCGCGGACGCGTTCCCGGGCGACGCACCCCGCCCGGTCGCACCCGAGCTCAAAATGCGGTCCTTCGACATCCCACAGACCGCGGCGACGCACCTGCGCGTCGAGCTCGTGACCAACCAGTGCCAGGGTGGCCCGAAGTTCCAGGGCGAGCAGGACAACGACCCGGGCAACGCCACCGACTGCACGACGGCCTACGCCGGCGCGCAGAAGGTCGCGGTGACGGAGGTGCAGGTCCTGCGCCGCTGACGCGGACCGCGCACGACGACCGGAGGCGTCGCTCCCCCACGCGGGGGCGGCGCCTCCGGCGCATCCGGTATGCCGTCCGGTGGCCACCGGGGAGACGTCCGGACTCCGTCGCGCCGGGATTGCGCGTTCGGGTGGCGGGGGCGCGACGACGGGGTTTGGATGGGCGGCATGACCCCACGACTGCTCCTCCGGGCCCCGCTCGTCGTCGCGGCGGTCGGCGCGGTCGCCATCGCGCTGACGGTCCTGCCGCAGCAGGCGACCTCCAGTCCGGGAGCTCCCACCGACCAAGTGGGCACCTGGGGCACGGCTGTCGACACGACGACCCTCGAGCTGACCGACCGGACGGTGCGCAACGTCGTGCACACGAGCGTGGGCGGGACGAACCTGCGGGTCTCGCTCTCGAACGCCTTCGGGTCCGGAGCCGCGACGTTCGACTCCGTCTGGGCGGGGACGGCCGGCACCGGCGCCACCGTCGTCGCCGGCACCAACCGCCGGGTCACCTTCAGCGGCAGCACCTCGGTAACGGTCCCGCCGGGCGCGGAGGTCCTCAGCGACCCCCTCCCGGGCGAGGTCCCGGCGAGGTCCACCCTCGCGGTGAGCGTCCACGCCGTCGGTGACCCGGGCACCGTCACCGGGCACAGGCTCGCCCACCAGCGGAGCTGGGTCTCGGCCCCGGGCGACCACGCGCAGGACGAGAGCAGCACGGCATACGCGACAGCGACGACGAGCTGGGCGTGGGTGGAGGCGCTGGTCGTCGAGACCCCGGAGCAGGTCGACACGGTCGTCACGTTCGGTGACTCGATCACCGACGGCGACAGGTCCACCACGGGCGCGAACCGCCGCTGGCCGGACGTGCTCGCCCAGCGCCTGCTGCGTCAGCCGGCTCCGAAGCACCTCGGTGTGATGAACGCCGGCATCTCCGGCAACCGCGTCCTCACGGACGGCTCCGGCCAGAGCGCCCAGGCCCGCTTCGACCGCGACGTGCTGGCCCAGCCGGACGTCAGCACCGTCGTCCTCATGGAGGGCGTCAACGACCTGCGTTGGGACCTCGCGACGACGCCGGCCGACCTCATCGGTCCCTACCGCCAGCTGGTCGCCCGGGCCCACGCCCGTGGCGTCTGCGTCGTCGGCGGCACGATTCCCCCGTGGGAGGGCGGCAGCCGGTGGGCGCCGGCCAAGGACGACGTCCGCGAGGCGGTCAACGCGTGGATCCGTGGGAGCGGGGAGCTCGACGCCGTGGTCGACTTCGACGCCGCCATCCGTGACCCGCAGCGCCCGGCCCGGATGCTCCCGGCCTACGACAGCGGCGACCACCTGCACCCCGGTGACGCCGGGTACGCCGCCATGGCCGCCGCCGTGGACCTCGACGAGCTCGAGTGCCACCGGGCGAGCGCGCCGTGACGGCTCCACTCGCGGGCGTGCGCGTCGTGTCGGTCGCCATCAACCTGCCCGGCCCGGCCGCGGCTGCGCGGCTGACGGCCTGGGGCGCCGAGCTGACGACGGTGCTGCCCCCGTCGGGGGACCCGCTGCAGGAGTTCGCACCGGCCTACTTCGACGAGCTGCACGACGGGCAGGAGGTGCTCCACCTCGACCTCAAGGCGGCGGAGGGCAGGGACCGGCTGGAGCAGCTCCTCGTCCGCGCCGACGTCCTGCTCACCAGCTCACGGCCGTCCGCGCTCGCCCGGCTCGGGCTCGACCACGAGCACGTGAGCCGCCGCCACCCCCACCTCTGCCAGGTCGACATCGTCGGCCACCCCGGCGAGGGAGCCGAGGTGGCGGGCCATGACCTCACCTACCAGGCGGGTGCCGGGCTCCTCCCGGACGGCCGGATGCCGGCCACCACGGTCGTCGACCTCGCGGCCGCCGAACGCGCTGCGGGCGAGGTGGCCGCGGCGCTCGTCGCACGCGCCGGCACCGGCCGCGGCAGCCGCTGTGAGGTCGCCCTGTCCGACGTCGCCGGCATGTTGGCGCGCCCCCTCGTGCACCGGCTCACCGGCGCGCGTGGCCTGCTCGGTGGGGACGTGCCGGGATATGCCGTGTACTCCGCCGCTGAGGGGCACGTCGCGCTCGCCGCCCTCGAGCCGCACTTCGTGCAGCGTCTCGCGACCGCCCTGGACGCCCTGCCCGAGGAGCTCACCCGGGAGCGCCTGGGCCACGTCTTCGCAGGGCGCAGCGCTGCTGCCTGGGAGCAGTGGGCGGCCGAGCGGGACATCCCGCTCGCCGCCGTCGTGGACCACCACGCCTGACGTCGACCGTCGCGGCCCTCACAGCAACTGCACAGGCGGGACTGGGACAACCCTGAGGCCGGAGCGGTTCACTGGGTTCCATGAGCACGACATCGACCTCCTCCGCGAAGCTCCAGCGCGCCGACGGCAGCCCCGTGCGGGTGCTCGTCGTCGACGACGAGTCCAACCTCGCCGAGCTGCTCTCGATGGCCCTGCGCTACGAGGGCTGGGACGTCCGCTCCGCCGGGACGGGCACCAAGGCCGTCAGGGCCGCTCGCGCCTTCC
Organism: Knoellia terrae; assembly: GCF_048606435.1. NCBI lineage: Bacteria > Bacillati > Actinomycetota > Actinomycetes > Micrococcales > Intrasporangiaceae > Knoellia > Knoellia terrae. Next base: position 156,202 of record NZ_JBMBWH010000008.1, read on the forward strand.
GGCCCGACGCGGTGGTGCTCGACATGATGCTGCCCGACTTCGACGGGCTCGAGGTCCTTCGGCGGATGCGCGCCGAGAACGACAGCGTCCCCGTGCTCTTCCTCACCGCCCGAGACGCGGTCGAGGACCGGGTGCAGGGGCTCACGGCGGGAGGCGACGACTACGTCACCAAGCCCTTCAGCCTGGAGGAGGTCGTCGCCCGGCTGCGAGCGCTTCTGCGCCGCACCGCCGTCGTCGCCGACGAGTCCTCCTCCCTCCTCGTCGTCGGTGACCTCACCATGGACGAGGACAGCCACGAGGTCACGCGGGGCGGTCAGTCGATCCACCTCACGGCGACCGAGTTCGAGCTGCTGCGCTACCTCATGCGCAACCCCAAGCGCGTGCTGTCGAAGTCGCAGATCCTCGACCGCGTGTGGAACTACGACTTCGGCGGCCAGGCCAACGTCGTCGAGCTCTACATCTCCTACCTCCGCAAGAAGATCGACGCGGGACGCACGCCGATGATCCACACGATGCGTGGAGTGGGCTACGTCCTCAAGCCGGCGCAGTGAGCCGGACGACGACCTCACACGGCAACAGCTCGCGGCTCGACGCCACCGGTTGGTCGCTCAGCACCAAGCTCGTCGCAGCGGTCGTCGGCCTCTTCCTCGTCATCACCCTCGCCACCGCCACCTTCACGGTGCTCGCGCTGAGGAGCTCCCTCCTCGACCAGCTGGACCAGGACGTCACGTCCTCGCTCGTGCGCGCCGGCGGACCGCGGGAGTCCGGGCCGGGTCGCGGTGGCGGGCCCATCCCCGGGAGCGGTGGTGAGTCCCTCCTCGTCGTCACGCGCAACGAGCAGGTCGTCGTCAACCGCGTCGAGTCCGGCCGCACGACCAGCGAGCTCACCACCGCCCAGCTCGCTGCCCTGCGCAGAGCCGACCTCGGGAGGACACCCCGCACGGTCGACCTCGAGGGGCTCGGGGAGTACCGCGTCGCCGCCGCCACTGGCGCGGGCGGCGTGACGACGGTCGTCTCGGGTCTGCCGATGAGCGGGGTCAGCCGGATCCTCGACGCGATCGTCGGTCTCGTCGCCGGCACCACCGTCGCCGGGCTGGCGCTCGTCACGCTCGGGGGCCAGTGGCTCATCCGCCGCGGGCTCCTGCCGCTGCAGCGCATGGCGCGGACCGCCACCCAGGTGAGCCGACTCCGGCTCGACGCCGGCGACGTCGCGCTCGCGCAGCGGGTGCCCGAGCGCGACACCGACCCCCGCACGGAGGTCGGCCAGGTGGGCCTCGCCCTCAACAGCATGCTCGACAACGTCGAAGGGGCGCTGCGGTCACGGCACGAGTCCGAGACCAGGGTGCGCCAGTTCGTCGCGGACGCCTCGCACGAGCTGCGGACGCCGCTGGCGTCCATCCGTGGGTATGCCGAGCTCTCCCGTCGCGTGACCGACCCGGTGCCACCCACCGTCGCCCACGCGCTGACCCGGGTCGAGGCTGAGTCCCTGCGGATGCAGGGGCTCGTCGAGGACCTGCTTCTCCTCGCCCGCCTCGACGCGGGCCGCCCCCTCGAGCGCGAGCCCGTCGACCTCACCCTGCTCGCCATGGATGCCGTCTCGGACGCCCACGCCGCCGCACCCACCCACCGTTTCGAGCTCGACCTGCCCGCCGAGCCGGTCGAGGTGACGGGTGACCGGGCGCGGCTGCACCAGGTCGTGGCCAACCTCCTCGCCAACGCCCGGACGCACACCCCGGAGGGGACCCGCGTGGTCACGTCGCTGCGACGCGAGGACGGGTGGGTGCGGCTGAGCGTCGTCGACGACGGGCCCGGTGTGCCCGAGCAGCTACAGGCCAGCGTGTTCGAGCGGTTCACGCGGGGTGACAAGTCCCGCAACCGGGCCCAGGGCTCGACCGGGCTCGGGCTGTCGATCGTCGACGCCGTGGCGAGGTCGCACGGCGGCCGGGCGGAGCTCGCCTCGCGGCCGGGGCGGACGGACGTCAGCGTGCGGCTGCCGACCTGAGCGCCGCCAGGACGTGGGCCGCTTTGCTCGGCGCCGGGCCCGACGGTTACCCTGTTCCGGCCGAGGAGGCGTCGCCTAGTCCGGTCTATGGCGCCGCACTGCTAATGCGGTTTGGGCTAACCGCCCATCGAGGGTTCAAATCCCTCCGCCTCCGCGCATGGATCAGCCCCGGGAGCCCAGCTTCCGGGGCTTTTTCATGCCCGCCGGGCGCTGACGGTCCACAATCGGCGCATGGGTGAGCTGTTCGACTCCGGGGACCTCGAGCGTCTGGATCATGCGGTGCGCGGTCGGGACCGGGTGCCGTCGGCTCACACGGGGAGCGCGTCGGGCGTTGAAGGCTCATGAGCAGCCGCCGCCACACCACTCTCACCACGGACCTCGGGGACCTGCTCGCCGTGGCCGAGGGTGAGGCCCTCGTCGGGCTCTACTTCCCCAGCCACTGGCACCCGCCGAAGGCCGGCACGACCGGCCCCGCGGTCCGCCCGACGGGTGACCCGGTGTTCGAGGCGACCTGCCGGCAGCTCGCCGAGTACCTCGGTGGCGAGCGGACGGCATTCGACCTTCGCACCGCGACGGACGGCGACGCGTTCTCCGAACGTGTGTGGACCGTGCTCGTCACCATCCCCTACGGCTCGACGACCACCTACGGCGCCATTGCGCGTGAGCTCGGCGCACCGGGCCTGGCGCAACGCGTGGGCCAGGCCGTCGGCCGCAACCCCGTGAGCATCGTCATCCCCTGCCACCGCGTCGTCGGCGCCGACGGCTCCCTGACCGGGTATGCCGGTGGGCTCGATCGCAAGGCCCGTCTCCTCGCGCTCGAGGAACCGGCCGAGATCGCGGCGTCGCGCCTGTTCTGAGGCGCTCGCTGCGGTGCACCCCGGTCAGGCGCAGATGTCCTGGTCGGCCTTGCGGGTCTCGAGCTGGGACGGGTTGGAGGTCGCCGACACGGTCGGCGCGGGCAGCGGCGCCGACCCGAGACGGTTGGGCACCTCGACGACGGCGGGGGCGCCGGCACCGAGGGTGACGCGGACCCGGCCCGCGAGGTCCGTCGTCGCCGCCTTGACGGTGGCGCCGGGGAAGGCTGCGGCGACCGTGCGGGCGGCCTCGCGGCCCGCTCCGGAGTACTCGACCGTGACGCCCTTGGCCGGAACGTCCGAGTTGACCGACGTCGGGCCGGGGAAGCCCTGGACCTGCAGCGCCGTCACGGCCTGCTTGGCCAGGCCGATGGTGCCGGAGGCGTTGACGATCTCGACCGGAATCCTGTCGGGTGCCACGGTCAGCGGGGCCGTGTCGGTGGGGCTCGGCGTCGGTCTGGGGGTGCCGAGGTCGCGGTCGTCGCGGATCGCCGCCCACAGCGTGTTGGCGGCCGGGGCCCACTGGACCCGGTTGGCGTCCGCGGGGTAGGGCTCGGTCGGCACGGTGACGAACTGGATCTTGTCGACCCCGATGCCCTTGACGCTCTCGGCGACGTCGCGCATCTGCCCGAGGCCGAAGTCGGGATCGGTGGTGAGCGACCGCGTGGCGGCGTCGAGGAAGCGGAGCAGCTTGTCGGGCCGGAGCAGGAGCGAGGAGCGGGTGGCCTCCTGCGCGACCGAGGACATGAAGGCCTGCTGGCGCTTGATGCGGCCGATGTCGGACCCGTCACCGACGGAGTAGCGGGTGCGGACGTAGCCCAGCGCCTGCTCACCGTTGAGACGGTGGCGTCCCGCCGACAGCCGGAGGCCGGCCTTCGGGTCGTCGATGTCGACCGGCGTGCAGACCGGCACCCCGCCGAGCGCCTGCACCATGTCCTTGAAGCCACCGAAGTCCACCACGGCGAAGTGGTTGACGAAGATGTCGGTGTTGCCCTCGATCGTGCGGATCAGGCAACCGGGACCGCCGGTGTTGAAGTTCTGGTTCCACTGCCGGACCTTCCACTGCGCCTCGGGGGCGCCGGCGTCGCAGCCGACCGGCGCGGGGACCATCGAGTCGCGCGGGATGGAGACCATGGTCACCGAGAAGCGATCTCCGGAGATGTGCATGAGCAGGTTGGTGTCGGAGTGCTGGCCGGGCTCCCAGTCCCCGCTGCCGTACCCCTCGTTGCCCTCGCCCTGGCGGACGTCGGAGCCGATGAGCAGGATGTTGAGCGGCCCCGTCGCCACGTCGCCGGAGGCGGTCGGCCGGTCGTCGCCCAGCATGTCGGAGACGTCGATCCGGTCGATGTTGCCGGTGAACCGGACATAGACGGCGACCAGCCCCACGACGAGCACCGAGGCGATGATGCCGGCGATGACGAGGCCCCGACGGCGGCGGTGGCTCCGGGCCCCGACGACGCGCTGAGCGCGGCGGTCGGCTCGCCTGCTCAGCTCGTCCTCGTCCTGCGGCACTGGGTCCTCTTCGTCTGTCGTGTGGTGCGCCGTTCCCCGGGTCGGCGCGGCCGCTCAACCTCGATTCTAGGGGCCGACCCTGAGGAGTTCCTGTGGCGGGGCGCTCGGAGCGCTTCCGTTGTGCGGCAGGGGTCCTGACCTGCGACGACGCCCCCTCCGCCGTGGCGGAGGGGGCGTCGTCGGAGACTGGTGCAGTCCTCGTCAGAGAGCGCGGACCTGCTCGGCCTGCGGACCCTTCGGACCCTGCACGACCTCGAACTCGACCTGCTGGTTCTCGTCGAGGCTGCGGTAGCCCTGGGTGTCGATGGCGGAGTAGTGGACGAAGACGTCCGGTCCGCCGCCGTCCTGGGCGATGAACCCAAAGCCCTTCTCAGCGTTGAACCACTTCACGGTGCCCTGTGCCATGTGGGGTAACTCTTTCCTGTGTGTAGCACTCGGCCGCAGCAGAATCGCGTGCGTCCAGGCTGCACCCGCCTACCCCACCGAACCTGTCGACCCGGTTGAGACACATCAACGCCCGCCTTCTGTGGAAGCGAGACGGGCGCGTACTGCGACCTGCGAGGAACTGCTGTTGTGCAACCGGCCACAAACCTACCAGCAAACCCACGTCCTGGCCGGGCAGCGCTGCCCACGTCTGCGCGGATGGTCAGGACCTGACCATCCGCGCAGACGTTCGTGACCGGCATACGCGGTCGTCGTCGGTCAGGCCTTCACCGCGAGCACCGCACAGGTCGCGTCGAGCAGGATCTGCTGGGCCGTGCTGCCCGTCACCAGCTTGCCCAGGGGCGAGCGGCGCCGGACACCGATGACGATGAGCTCCGCGTCGACCTCGGCGGCCACGGAGAGGATCTCCTCGGCCGGGGCGAGGCCGCGCGTCATCTGCCGCACCTCGTGCTCGAGGCCCCGCTCGGTGAGCTGGGCGTCGAGCGCGTCGAGGTCCTTGGGATCGGCGAAGCTCGGCCCCGAGTAGTCGCCCATGACACCCGAGTTGACGACGACGAGGCGTGACCCGCGACGCTCTGCCTCCTCGATCGCCATGTCGACCGCAGCCAGGCCCTGGGGGCTCGGGATGTAGCCGACGACGATGGTCACGGCGCGTCCTCGCTGAGCTTGGTCGCGCCGGTCATGATGGCGACGCCTTCGCCCATGTCGTGCGTCTCGGGGGTGATGACGCCGGCCCGTCCACCGAGACGCTGGATGTGGATGCGGTCGGCGACGTCCCACACCTGCGGCATGTTGTGCGAGATGAGGATGACCGACAGGCCCTTGTCACGCAGCTGCTTGACCATGTCGAGGACCATGCCGGACTCCTTGACACCCAGGGCAGCGGTGGGCTCGTCGAGAACGATCACCTTGCTGCCGAACGCCGCGGCTCGCGCGACGGCCACGGCCTGGCGCTGGCCACCTGAGAGGGTCTCCACCGCCTGACCCATGTTCTGGATCGTCTGGATCCCGAGGTTCTGCACCGACTCGCCGGCCCGCTTCTCCATGCCCTTCTTGTCGAGCATCCGGAGCACCGAGCCCAACGGACCCTTGCGCCGGTCCTCTCGGCCGAGGTACAGGTTGCTCGCGATGTCGAGCGCGGGGATGACGGCCAGCTGCTGGTAGACCGTCTCGATCCCGGCGTCGCGGGCGTCCTGTGGTTTGCGGAAGGAGACCGGCTCGCCGTTGAGCCTGATGTCACCGGAGTCGGGGACGTAGGCGCCGGTGAGGCACTTGATGAGGGTCGACTTGCCGGCGCCGTTGTCGCCGATGACCGCGAGCACCTCACCGGGGTAGAGGTCGAGGTCGACCCCGTCCAGCCCGACGACGCGACCGAAGGTGATGACGATGTCGCGGGCCGAGAGCACGGGCTGCTGGGAGTAGACGTGTTCCTTGCCGGCGGGGATCCCGCCGTGGGCGACCTCGAGCTCCCTCGTGGTGGTGCTCATGCCTTCACCTTCCTGATCCACTGGTCGATGGCGACTGCGACGATGACGAGGACGCCGGTGGCGAGGACGCGCCACTGCTGGTCGACACCCATCTGGGAGAGCCCGAACGCGAAGGTCTGCACGATGAGCGCGCCGATCAGCGTGCCGATGAGTCGACCACGTCCACCGAAGAGGCTCGTGCCACCGATGACGACGGCGGTGATGCTCGCGAGGTTGGCGTCCGGAGCGGCGTTCGGCGTCGCCGCGCCGGCCCGGCCGATGAGGATCCAGGCCGCGATGCCATAGATGAGGCCCGCCACCGTGTAGACACCGAGGAGGATCCGCATGCTCGGCACGCCGGAGAGGCGAGCCGACTCCGCGTCGTCGCCGACGGCATACACGTATCGGCCCCAGGCCGTCTGGGACAGGACGAATCCGATGACGGCGTAGAGCAGGATCACGACGACGATGCCCCACGTCAGCCTGAACTGACCGATGCCGAATCCTTCACCGAGGAAGTTGAGGCTGTCGGGGAGCCGGTCCGCCTGGATGCTCGAACCACCGGAGTACAGCAGCGCGATCGCCGTGAAGATGCTCAGCGTGCCGAGCGTGACGATGAACGGCGGCAGGTTGATCTTGGTGACGAGCAGCCCGTTGAGCATGCCGGCACCGGTGGCGAGTGCCACGCCGATGAGCAGCGCGAGGATGCCGGGCATCCCGTCGTCGCGGGCCAGGGTGGCCATCACCATCATCGACAGCACCATGATCGCGCCGACCGAGAGGTCGATGCCGGCGGTGAGGATGACGAGGGTCTGACCCACGGCGAGGGCAGCGACGACTGCGGTCTGCTGGAGCAGGATGCCCATCGAGCTCGCCGTCAGGAAGGTGGGCGTCGCGATGAAGAACACCAGGAACGCCACCAGCAGCAGGAAGAGCGGACTGATCCACGGCTTGCCGTGGAGCTGGTGCTGCAACCGCTGGACGGGCGAATGCTGCCGCCGAGCGAACTCGGCGGACGCAGACGTGACCTCGGTGGTGCTCATGCTCAGTTGCCCCAGCAGATCTTGGAGCCCTCGTCAGAGGTGATGCTCTCGACGCCGTCGACCTTCTTGTCGGTCACGAGGGCGACGCCGGTGTTCTTGAAGTCAAGGCCGGCGTCGGGCTTGGGCTTCTCACCACCGCGCGCGACGGTGGCGATGGCCGCCATGCCTTCAGTGGCCATCTTCAGCGGGTACTGCTGGGCGGTGGCGCCGATGACCCCGCTCTTGACCGACGCGACGCCTGCGCAGCCGCCGTCGACCGAGACGATGGTCGCCGTCTTGCCCGCGGCCTTGAGGGCGGCGTTGGCGCCGACCGCGGCCGGCTCGTTGATCGTGTAGACGACGTTGATGTTGGGGTTCCTCGCGAGGCACTTCTCCATGGCCGTGCGGCCGCCGTCCTCTGCGCCGTTGCTCGCCTCGTTGCAGACGATCGTGTAGTCGCCGCCGCCCGCCGCGGTGTACTTGCCGGACTTGGCCTCGTCGCCGTTCTTCTTGCCGTCCTTGACGTCGATGCCCATGCCCTCGAGGAAGCCCTGGTCACGGTTGTAGTCGACCGAGACGATCTTGTCGGTGAAGAGGTCGAGGAGCGCGATCGTCGCCGGCTTGCCTGCCACCTGAGCCGCGGCCCACTGGCCGATGAGCTTGCCGGCCTCACGGTTGTCGGTGGCGAAGGTGATGTCGACGAGGTCGGCCGGGTCGGGCGGGGTGTCGAGCGCGATGACGTAGAGACCGGCGTCGCGGGCCTTCTTGATGGCGGCGTTGACGCCCGTGCTCATCGGGGTGATGAGGATGCCTTTGTCGCCGCGGGCGATGGAGTCCTCGATGGCGGTGATCTGACCCTGATCGTCGCCCTCCTGCTTGCCGGAGGCCACAGTGAGCTTGACGTTGTTCTTGGTCGCGTCGGCCTTCGCGCCCTTCTGCATGGCGACGAAGAACGGGTTGGTCGAGTCCTTGGTGATGAGTGCGACGCCGACCTGGGCCTCGCCGCCGTCACCGGACGCGGTGTCGGAGTCGCTCGCACGGTTGCAGCCGGCCAGACTGATGGCGGTCGTGGCGGCCACGGCGAAGACGAGGCCTCGGGCGGCTCGGGGAGCTCGAGGTGTGATGCGCATGGTGGTTCTCTCCTTTGAGTCCGATGACAACGTTGTCAGAGACAGTTATAGGGCCCCCTTGCGCTCAGGTCAAGACATGCCGTACAACTCGTGACATGACGGTGACATCGTTGTCAGGTCCGCGACCCCCTCTCGGCGATGACTGAGCGGGGCGGGCGCGCCACGATGCGCGACGTCGCCGCCCTCGCCGGGGTCAGCATCAAGACGGTGTCGCGGGTGGTCAACGCCGAACCGGGAGTGGCCGATCCCGTGCGCGGGCGCGTCCAGGAAGCCGTCACCCGCCTCGACTACCGGCACCACCTCGGCGCCAGCAACCTGCGCCGCGGCTCGAGCCGGAGCGGCCTCATCGGCGCCCTGCTCCAGGACGTGAGCAACAGCTTCTCCGCCGCGCTGCTGCGCTCCCTCGAGGACGCCGCCCGGACCCGGGGCACCGCCATCCTCTCCGCGAGCCTCGACGAGGAGCCCGACCGGGAGCTGAGCCTCGTCCACGACCTCGTGACCCGTCGGGTCGACGGCCTCGTCATCATGCCGTCGACCCTTCGTCAGGACTACCTGTCGTCGGAGGTGAGGGCCGGGCTGCCGGTGGTGTTCGTCGATCGTGAGCCCCAGGGGGTGGCCGCGGACTCGGTCAGCGTGGAGAACTTCGAGGGTGCCCAGATGGGGACCGAACACCTTCTCGCACAAGGCCATCGACGCATCGCCTGCCTCACCGACCTGCCCGAGATCTCCACCGCGCAGAGGCGGAGGGCCGGGTTCGTCCAGGCGTATGCCGAGCGGGGGCAGCGGCCCGACGAGCGCCTCATGGTCTCGGGGCTGCGGGGCGCCGCCGCGGCCGAGGAGGCGGTCATCCAGCTGCTGGACCTCCACCGCCCGCCGACGGCGGTCTTCGCCGGGCGCAACGACCTGGCACAGGGCACGGTCCGGGCGCTCCGTCGGCGCGGGCTCAGCCGGTCGGTGGCCGTCGTCGGGTTCGACGACTTCCCTTTGGCCGACCTGCTCACCCCGGCCCTCACCGTGATCCGCCAGGACGTCGGTCGGATCGGTCGCCGCACCGCCGAGATCCTGCTGGGCCGCATCGACGGCGACACCTCGCCCCCGCAGCGGGTGGTCGTCGAGCCCACCCTGGTCGTCCGCGGCTCCGGCGAGATCCCGCCCGGCTGACACCACCGCCTCCGTGCCCGACGTCGGGCACGGAGGCGGTGGCGGCCGATCCGGTCAGGGGCGCAGCGGCGTCACCTTGACGTCGACCGCCTTGGCCGACCCTCCCACCGCATAGGTGGCGATACCGGTGGCCGAGGCCGGCGGGTACACGAGGTCGGTGACGGAGCGCTGTCCGCCCTCCGCGAGGACCTCGACCGAGCTGCGGTCGAGGTATGCCGTGAAGGTCACCTCTCCGTCGCGGACCGTCACCGGGGCCTCCTCGACGCTGGCGAAGAGGGCGTGGAAGCCGACGTCACCGCTCTTCGTCCGGTCGACGAGGAGGGTGCCGTCGCGACGGACCCCGATCCTGGTGCCGACCGAGCCGTCGGCGCTGCGCCTCACCACGACGCCCGCCTCGCTGGCCGCACCGAGGTGCACCCGCACCTCGACCTTCGCCACCGTCGCGTCCAGCCCCGTCGGCCGCTCGCCGACCGCCACCGGGCGGACCTTGGCCTGCTGCTTCTCCCGGTTCACGAGGGCAGCCTCGACCCCTGGCACCGGAGCCTGCCGCAGCTGTGGACCGGCGTCGGACGAGACGAGGGACAGCGTGCGGGGCATCGTCATCTGGCCCCGCCATGGGCTCGTCGGGACGTCCTGGGCGTACTGCCAGTTGTTCATCCAGCCGATGGCGATGCGCTGGGAGTCCGGCAGGCCGTTGAAGGTCACGCCCGCGTAGTTGTCCCGGCCGTAGTCGACCCAGTCCGCCCGGTCGGTGCCGTTCTTCGCGGGGGCGTCCGCGAGCATGAACTGGTCGGCCAAGACGTGGCCCCAGCCGCCAGAGCTGTGGTCGACGATGCGGATCTGCGCCGAGCGACCCTGCAGGTCGGAGAGGTCCCACGAGGCCCAGTCGAGGGCCTCGCTGTCAGAGCCGGTGCTGGAGCGCACGACCTCACCGTCGACGACGAGGTTGACCGTCGTCTGGACGTCACGCGGTCCGGCGGCGGTGTCGGAGAAGCGGATGTCGTCGACCATGAGGTGGCCCCAGTCCCCGGTGGCGTTCTCGTCGCGCACGACGATGCGGGCCGTCGAGCCCACGACCGAGCGGGCGTCGATGTGGCGCCAGTCCATGTCACCCGAGCTGTTGCCGGTCACGGACCCGACGACCGCACCGCCCGACACGAGCTCGACCACGGTCGGACCACTGGTCCCGAGCGGGTGGTTCCCGCCGGCGATGAGGAGGTTGACCCAGTCGCGGGTCACCGTGAACTCCGGCGACACGAAGGTGCCGGTCGCGGGGTCGCAGCGGTCGGGCACGACGCAGGTGTCGAGGACCTTGTCCCCCTGGTGGTAGGGCAGGCCCGAGCTCGTCGCGCCGTAGCCGACGAACTCGCCGGTGGCGCTCCACCCGGCGGGCAAGTGGGTCGCCGGGTCGAGGGTCTCGAAGTCGGTGAACACCGTGCCGCCCGGGTCGCCCTGGGTCGAACCGGGGACCGCCGGGTGGCGGCCACCGGCGACGAGGAAGTTCAGGTATCGCTGGTCGATCGTGAACTCCGGCGAGGTCAGCTCGCCCTGGGCCGCGTCGAAGTCGACGAAGCTGTTCACGAGGCGCTCCCCGACGTAGCCGGTGACGGCCTGCTGTCCGGGCAGGGTCCCGGCGACGGGCTCGGAGCCGAAGGCAGTCCCGGTCGGGGTCCAGCCGGCATACCCGTTCTCGAAGCCCTGAAGGAGCGTTCCCGACGGGGGCTCGTAGGTCGCGGGGCCGTCGGCGGTGAACGTCGTGCCGTCGAAGTCGCCCACGAAGTACTGGGTGCCGGAGCCGCCGGCGATGCCGCCCGGGTTGAGGCTCACGAGCATGACCCACTTGACGTTGGCCGGGTCACCGTCGACCGCGAGCGGGAAGAGGTCGGGGCACTCCCACACCCCACCCGTCGCGTTGCGCGGGCCGAACTCGGACAGCCGGGTCCAGCTCTTGAGGTCGGCCGAGCGCCAGATGAGCACCTTGTGCTCGTTGGCGATGACGGCGACCATCCGCCACTCCTTCGCCGGCGCGTACCAGAACACCTTGGGGTCGCGGAACTCGCGCGAACCGATGTCGATGACCGGGTTGCCGGAGTACTTGGTCCAGGTCTGGCCGTCGTCGGTCGAGTAGGCCAGTGACTGCGCCTGGATGCCGTCGCGGCCGCTGGCGGGCGTGTAGGCGCTGGTGTACATCGCCACGAGCGGCGGGTTCTGCGCCGTGCCGAAGCCCGAGCTGTTGGCCGTGTCCACGACGACCGAGCCGGAGAACACCCCCTCGTTGGCGTCGAACGGGATCGCGACGGGCTGCTCGTCCCAGTGCACGAGGTCGGCGCTTGTCGCGTGACCCCAGGACATGTTGCCCCACCGGTCACCGAGCGGGTTGTACTGGAAGAAGAGGTGGTAGACGCCCTTGTGGAAGACGAGCCCGTTGGGGTCGTTCATCCAGTTCTTGGCCGGGCTGAAGTGGTAGGCGGGCCGGTGCTGCGGCGTGTCGGCCGCAGCCGGCGCGACGCCCAGCGCCGCGAGCACCGCGACGACGAAGAGGACGAGGCCGTGGCGGCGCGTACGTGGTCGGACGAGATGTGGCATGGAATGGTCTCCCCGGGTATGACAACGTTGTCAAGGCACGACCTCACACGTGACCGGGGAGTACGTCAACCGGAGATGTCGGATGGTGAGACGTGCCGGGAACCCCTCGAGCACGTCGACGCAGGGCGGCGGGTGTGGGATTTGAACCCACGAGAGGTCTCCCTCTGGTCGCTTTCAAGGCGACTGCACTAGGCCACTATGCGAACCCGCCCGGCCCACCGGCGAACCGGTGACCGACAGACAGGGTATGCCGCGAGCGCCCCTGCCGCGGAACCCGGCGGCCGACATCCCGGCAGGTAGGGTCGTTGCTCACATCGAAAGGGATGGTCACCGTGCCCAAACTGAGTTTCCTCGCCGGCCTCGCCGCCGGCTACGTCCTCGGCGCCCGCGCCGGACGCGAGCGCTACGCCCAGATCAAGACCGTCTCCGGCAAGGTCTGGCAGAGCAAGCCGGTCCAGAAGCAGGTCTCCGCCGCCAAGGAGAGCGCCCGGACCAAGGCGGCTCCGGTGGTGGCCGACTTCGTCGCCGATGCCGCCAAGGCCACGGGCGAGAAGCTGCGCGCCTCTCGCACCATCCCGTCACACGTCAGCGACCCGGGGAGCCGCTCCGTCGGCGAGGAGAAGTGGGTTCCGACGCCCGGGGCGCCCGGCGACGACCCGTGGGCCAAGGCCACCGGCCACTGACCGCGCCGGCCGCACCCCGCCCATCCCGAGCAACGCCGGCGACGGCACTGCACCGGGGAGGGCGAGGTCGGCGAGCAGGACCGCGGTCCCGGCGACGCCGTTGAGGAGCGACACGTCGCCGTCGGCGCCACGCAGTCCGCACGGCCACCCCTCCGGGGCCGTTCCGGCCGCCTGCACGTAGTCGTCGGCGGCGGCCAGCGCCAGCCTCCGGTGCTCCTCCTCGCCGAGGACGTCGGCCGCCAGCGCCACAACGGCAGCCGGCCCACCGGCGCCGTGGCACAACGTCCACCCCGCCATGAGTGCCTCGGCGCCGTGCTCGGCAGCGAGTGACGCGGCGTCGGTCATGGCCCGGCCGCACCGTTGGACGGCCATCTCGGCCTCGGCGCGGGTCGTGTCCAGCGACCAGGGGACCTCGAGCCCGGACCCGGTCAGCTCGAGCACCCGCAGCCGCACCGCTCCGGCGCCGGCTGCCCCGTGGCACCACAGGTCCGGCCAGGTCACCTCGCCCTCACGCAGGTCGGGCCATCCACCTCGGGCCGGGTCCGACCACGACGCCTCCCAGGCGAGCGCCTCCTGTGCGAGGCCGAGGGCCTGCGGCGCGAGCTCCGGCCACACGGCGGCGGCCTCGACGAGGGCCCACGCCACGCCCGAGGCGCCGTGGGCCAGCCCGCACAGCGGTCGCGCGGCGTCCCCCGCCAGCCGGGTGTCGGGCCAGCTGCACCCCCAGGCCTCCACCCGGGAGCGGTGCCACAGCTCGGTGACGATGGCTGCCGCATGCCGCTCGTGCCGCCGGGTTCGTGCCAGCGAGAGGAGGATGCCGGCCAGGCCGTCGGTGAGGTCGCTCCCCTCGGACCACCCCGGCGCCTCTGGCCCTCCCGGCCGCAGGAGCAGGTCGACCCCGGCCTCGCCCACGAGCAGCCCTGCGGGGACATCGGATCCGGTCGGCCGGGCTCGCGACAGCTCCGTCGCGGCCGAGGCGCCGAGCTCCCGCGCCTCGGGTCGGTCGAGGACGGTGCCGAGCTGCGTCAGCGCCCACGCGACCCCGGCATCGCCGTCATAGAGGGATCGCTGCCCGGCGACGACCGCGAGCGGCCGCCCGTCGGGATCCAGTTCCCAGGCCGGCCACGTCGGTGCACCGGTGTCGTCGAGGATCGCCGTGCGGACGAGCACGTCGACGCATCGGTGCGCCGCGTCGAGCACCCGCTCGCGCTGTCCGTCCACGCCCGGCCGACGAGCTGTCGCGCCCATGAATCTGCCCTCCTCGATCTCGGTCGCCGTGGCGCTCACCCGGCCACCTCCACGGTGGCCGCGGCCCGGTGGGGCGCGGCAGGGTCGATGCCCCGGCGTCGAAGCTCGGTCGCCACGGCGTCGAGCCACTCCGGCGGGGACAGGGGGCGCCCGTCGAGCCGGGCGTCGGCGCTCGCCAGCGCAGCACAGCGCGCCTCACCGAAGCTCTCACCGGTCCCCGGCTCCTCCGCCCAGCCCACCCCGTCGGCCAGCATCGCGGTCAGCGGTGGCGGCTCCCCGGCGGTCAACCCGACCACGGCGGCGACGACCGTCTCCAGTGCGCTGTGACGCAGAGGCCCGGCGAGGTAGACGACGCACGAGTCGGGGCGGCTGAGGTGCTCCGACGACGCCGTCATCTTGAGCAGCCACTCGCGGTGGCTCGCCAGTGCTGCCGTAACGGCGTGCACCAGTCGGGCCGACGCACCCGGCGCCGGTCGCAGGTAGGCGCGCACCAGCGGAGCATGGTCGAGTCGCGGGTCCCAGCCGCTGCCCCAGGTCCGCCACCATCCCTCCTGCACCACGCCGCCCTGACGGCTGACGGCCCGCACCCGGTCCCCCACGCGCGGGGGGAAGCCCGCCCGACCGCGGGTGGTGACGTACTCCCCCCGGCACAGGGCCCGTCGCCCGGTCGCGGTCGCGACCACCACCACGCCTGCGATCCCGGTCGCGACGACGTCGCTCTCCGTGGCGACCCAGGTCTGGGCCCCGTCGTGCGCCGCCCGGGCCGCGCCACCCACGGGGGCGGTCCAGCGGTCGAGCGGCGCCGGCTGTGGTGGGCGGACGGCATACCAGTGCCGGTAGAGGACGTCGGCCGGGCTCCCCTCGTGTCCGGCCCGCAGGACGTCGTATGCCGTCCGCACCTGTGCGGCGTGCTCCGGTTGCCACGCGCTCATGCCGGCACCTCCTCGGCGGCGCCGAGCGCACGGGCGAGGAGGCGCGCCGTGTCGGTGGCGCCGGCCTCGCCATGGGTGGCGCTCACCTGCCAGGCGGTGAGCAGCGCCCGGACGCAACGCCACGGGGCCGTGAGGGCCGCGGGTCCGCAGGCCGACCAGTAGGCCTCGAGGCAGAGCGCGGCCAGGTCGAGCCCGGGCCGGGACAGGTCGGTGAGCACGGCGGCGGCCGAGGCGAGGTCGTGCTCGGGGCACCCCCGTCCACCCAGCTCGAAGTCGACGAGCCCGACGCGCACGTCACCCGCGGACGAGGTCGCAACGATGACGTTGCCGGGCGAGACGTCGCCGTGGACGACGTGGGTCGGGCGCCACTGGGCTCGTGCCGCCGCCAGGGCCCGCTGCACGCCCGGGTGGTCGAGGGCCTCGAGGAGTGCTCGGGCCTGGGGCAGGTCGGCGGCGCCCTGCATCGAGGGCGGCAGCCGGTCCAGCAGGGGCCACGGGCGAGGAGCCATGGGCAGGTCCGGCGACGCGGGGTGCCGGTGCAGGCGGGCCAGCGCCCGCCCGAGCTCGACCGCCGCCGGCCGCCGGACCGCGTCCTGCCCGACGGAGCCCAGCTCCTCGCCCGGCAGGGCGGTCATCCACACCGACCCCGATCCCCCCTGTCGGATCGGGGTCGGTGCGAGTCGAAGGGGCGCGATCGCGCCCAGGATGGCGGCCTCCACGGCCGCCGTGTCGTCGCCGTCGAGCCGGGCCGCGGTGCCGCGCTGCTTGACGTAGCCGACCGACCGGCCGGCGTGCTCGACCACGTGGACCGGGTTGCTGCGGGACACCGGGCGCACCCGCACCCGACCCGCCCGCACGTCCGCCGCGGGGACCAACCCGTGGCGGACGGCATCGGCGAGCAGCCCGGGACTGGTGAGCATGCTCAGCCCTGTCCCGACGTGCCGGAGGCCTCGACGTCGAGCGCGTCGACCTCCTCGAGGGCGGCGAGGTAGCCGGCCCAGTAGACGTCCTCGGCCGCCTGCTCGACCTCGTCGAGGGAGGAGCCGTAGGCGTCGGAGCGGGGGTTGGTCCACCGGTCGACGGGCAGCTCCAGGTCCCCGCCGCACGCCCGGGTGGGAAGCGGGCACCCGGCGCGGGTCACCTGCAGGTCACACAGCGCGATCCTCGTGATGTCGCACGAGCTGGGCCGGGTGACGACGTCGCAGATGCCCGGCCTCGTCACCGTGGGGCACAGAGCCGCGACCCGTGTCTTGACCGTGGGGCAGATCGGGTCGACCTGGGTCTTGAAGCAGATCGCGATCCGCGACCTGAGGCAGGTCGACAGCGGCCGGGTGACCGGCAGGAGCGTGGGGACGAGCAGGTCGACCGACAGCTCGTCGAGGACGGCCTGGACGGGGTTGGCGAAGGTCATCGACCCGTCGGTGGCACCGGCGAAGAGCAGACCCACGACGTGGCGCGACGTGTCCAGGATGACCGACCCGGAGTCGCCGCTGTTGGAGAAGCGCGGGTTGCGCGCGGTGTCGGTGTCGATGCGGATCTGGTGCCGCAACGTCCGCGGTCCCACGTCGCTGCCGTAGTCGACGTTGACGGTGAAGTCCACCGAGGCCACGGTCCCGAAGGTGTGCTCGGTGGTCCGCCCGCGCTTCTGGACGGCCATGCCGACTGTCGCAGTGGCGGGTCCGGCGACGTCCCCCACGCCAGTGACCGTCGCCGACCACGGCTGCCCGGCGTCGACGGTGATGACGGCGCCGTCGATGTTGTCCGACAGCGCGGCTCGGGTGAGCGCCCCGAAGTCGCCGGTCGGCGCGCCACCGTCGACGAGCGAGGGCTGGACCTGGCGGTCCCCGACGCTCCAGGTGTTGTTGACGCACGCGACGTGGAAGTTCGTGAGCGCCATCGTGGCCCCGGTGGCTCGGTCGCGAACCATGGCACCGAGCGTGCCGACGAAGACGAAGTTCCCCGGCGCCGGCACGTCGGGGGGAGCGAGCGCGACGCTGCGACGCGGCCCGATGCTGATGCCACCGGCGAGCGTCGGGTAGTCGGCCGGGTCGACCTGGAGCTCGGCGTCCTCCACCTGCCGCATCGCCGGCTGCAGCTCGATGACGAGCTCTTGGACGTCGGTCCTGACACCGTCGATCTCGGTGGGGATCACCGCCCCCTGCGCGAGCTCGAACGTGGGCTTCTTCTGCTCGACGAAGACGACGATGCTCAGCTCGCCGGTCTTCTCGCCGTCGGTCTCCTTCTCGGCGATGTCGACGGCGACGACCCCCGGCCGGGCGATGAGGTCGTCCTCGACGGACTCCTTCACCGGCCGGATCTCGGAGCGTCGAGCGGCGTGCTCGTGCTGTGTGGCCATGACTGCTCCTCGGGTGGGGCGGGGCCGCCCCTGCGCGACCCCGACATGCAGCAAGGAGCACGCGGGTCCGTCCCAGATACATCACGGCGGCCACCACATGGGACGCAGGAGAAATCCGCCGGAGCAGGTATCTGCCGAGGGCCTGGTGACTCCTTCCCCTGTGACCGGCCAGTCCCTACCCTGAGTCCACGGCACCACGCCGCCGGGGTCGGGAGCACAGCTCACGGAAGGCACAGATGAACCACGACAGAGGCCAGGACAGGGCTCCTCGCCGCATCCCCCCGACCCGCATCCCCGGCACCGCCGCGCGCCGCCTCGGTGCGCGCACGCTCGACCCGGCGACCGCCGCCCGCGGTGACGGCGGTCCGGCACCCGAGCCCACGGCATACGTGTCCGACGTCATCCTCGTCCCGGGCCTCGAGGGCCAGGGCCGGCGCTCGAAGGGCGCGATGGCGCGGCTGCGGGCGGTGGCCGGCCGGGGCGGGTATGCCGTGGAGCCGGTTCCCGACGACGGCCTGCTCGGCTTCGCGCAGGACAGGGAGCTGCTCGACGACCTCGACCGGGTGGGGCACACCGCCGTCCGGCTCGTCCCGCTCGAGGGTGCGGGTCCGCTTCCGGACGCCTGGGACCTGCTGCAGCAGGCGCGGTCCCGCAACCCGCGCAGGACGGTCAAGGAGGGCAGCGGTGCCACCCACCAGCCGCCCGACGAGGACGACCCTGACGACCCGGGGCCCGAGGCGGCCAAGGGGCTGGGGCTGGCCCACGTCATGACGGCGAGCGGGTACGGCGACGGGATCGGGTACGGCGACGGGATCGGCTACGGGGACGGGATCGGGTACGGGGACGGGATCGGGTACGGCGACGGCATCGGGTACGGAGACGGCATCGGCGGAGGTCCCAGAGGCCGGATCCCCGTCGTCTGGTCCGCACCCGCCCCCACCCGCACGAGGACAGACGGGCCGGTCGTCGCCACGCTCGACACCGGCCTGGGTGAGCACGAGTGGTTCCCCGAGGGCGACGGCGCCGAACGCCACCCACAGCCCGGAGGCCCGCAGCTCGGGGTGAGCTTCCCCGCCGGCGCGGACCCGGAGGTCAGCGGAGTCACCATCGACCGCGTCAACGGCCGCCTCGACCCGATCGCCGGCCACGGCACGTTCATCGCCGGCATCGTGCGGCAGCACTGCCCCGACGCGTCCATCCTGTCGGTCCCCGTGATGTGGGGCGACGGCGTCGCCGACGAGGTCGACGTCCTGCGGGCGCTCACCGGTCTCTATGCGCGTCAGCTCGCCGCGCTCCGTGACCAGGACCTCGCCCGGACCGTCGACGTCATCACGCTCTCCCTCGGCTACCGGCACGAGACGCCGGGGTCCTTCGACGAGGAGGAGGCGCTCTTCACCGTGCTGCGAGGGCTGTCGGACCTCGGGGTGACCGTGGTCGCCGCGGTCGGCAACAACGCGAGCGACGTCGAGTTCTTTCCCGCGGCGTTCGCCTCGCACGTGACGACCGGGGCGCCCATGGTGAGCGTGGGCGCGCTCAACCCCGACCGTCGCACCGTCTCCGTCTACTCCAACACCGGCCCCTGGGTGCAGTCCTACCGGCCCGCCACCGCCGTGGTCAGCACGATGCCGCAGACCTTCAACGCCTCGCAGCGCGGCTCGCTGCTCCGTCAGGCCAACCCCACCCTGGCCGCCACCATGCCCACCCGCGGGGCCATAGACTCCGACGACTTCAGCGGGGGCTTCGGCCTGTGGAGCGGCACGTCGTTCGCTGCCCCGGCCCTCGCCGGTGACATCGCCCAGCAGCTGGTGGACCACCGCGGCGCGACCGCCGAGGAGCGCTGCGAGCGGGCGCGCACGGCCGTCACCACCGCCCTGCACGCGGGAAGGGTCCCGGCATGAGCACCGAGCGCTCCGCGTCCGCGGGCTCGCCGGCGCCGGTCGCCGCGGGGCTGGCGGTGACGGCAGCCGTCGCGTTCACGCGCCACCGCGAGGGCGACTCCAGCGCGATGGGTGACCTCGTCGACCAGGTGACGCCGCTGCTGTGGCACACCGCGCGGTCGCAGGGCGCCGACCCGGCCACCGCCGAGGACGTCGTCCAGACCGCGTGGCTCCGGCTCGTCGAGCACACGAGCGACATCTCCGACCCGCAGGCCGTCCTGCAGTGGCTGCTCATGACGACCAGGCGGGAGGCGTGGCGCTCGGTGCGCCGGGACCGCCGCACCGTGCCGCACGAGCCGTGGGAGGAGCCGTCGCCGGCCGACGGTGCTGCACCGGTCCCCGTGCCGGACCCCGCGGTCGCCACGGAGGACGCCGAGGTCGCCAGCGCCGTCTGGCGCCACGTCGAGAGCCTGCCCGGCCGGTGCCAGCAGCTGCTGCGCCTCGTGGCGTTCGTCGAGCGGCCCGACTACTCGGTCGTCAGCGCAGCCCTCAGGATCCCCGTGGGAAGCATCGGCCCGACCCGTGGCCGGTGCCTCGCGAAGCTCCGTCTGGCGCTGCTCTCCGACCCGTCGTGGGAGGTGACGGCATGACTCCCGACCCTCATGAGGAGGTCCTCGCCGGGCAGCCGATCGACCACGGCGACGAGCGTGCCCTCCGACTGGTGCGAGCGCACCTGGCGGTCGTGGACCCCGTCCCGGGCGACCTCGCGGAGCGGGTGAAGTTCGCGATGACGGTCGCCAGCCTCGAGGCCGAGGTCGCACACCTCATGCAGGACGCCCCCGAGCTCACGACCGTGCGCACCACGGACTACGACCGGGCGACGACGGTCACCTTCGAGAGCGGCTCGCTGAGCATCATGGTGACGCTCGATGAGGGCGAGGGCTCGTCCACCACCCTGCGTGGGTGGGTGACCGCGCCGGGTGCCGAGGTGGAGCTGCGTGAGCGCTCCCGCAGCTCGGTGACCGTCGCCGACGACGAGGGACGCTTCGTCTTCGCACGGGTCGAGCGCGGCACGGTCAACCTCGTGATCCGGCTCGACGACGAGCTCGGCGTCCGCCCGGTCATCACCCCCGGGATCGAGATCTGAGGGGCGCCCCGTCACGACGATCGAGCGCATCCTCAGCCTTCACGCGAAGGGCCAGTTGGAGAACTCGGCGGGGCACTACCGCCGGGCCGATGCCGCGCTGTCTCGAGCCCTGACGGCACTCGACCGGACGCGTGAGGACGGTGTCGACGACGAGGAGGTCGCCCGGCTGCGGGCGCGCATCCTCATCACGCGTGCGGTCTCGCGGCTGGGGATCGACGGTCCCGAGGCCGCGCTGACGCTCCTCGACGGGGTGAGGGACCTGGCGCGGGAGCGGTCGGCGCCGATTCTCGAGGTGCAGGCGCACCTGCAGGCGGGGGCGATCCACGTGATGTGCTCGAACTGGATCGAGGCACTCGACGAGCTCGCCCACGTCGAGCCCCACCTCGACGAGCTCGTGCCGCGGGAGCGCGCCTCGGCCCTCATCAACCGTGGCCTCGCCGCGGTGTCGCTCCAGGACCTCGACGGTGGCCGCCGCGACCTCGAGCGCGCCCTCGAGGTGGCGGTCGAGCACGACTTCCCCCACCAGGAGTTCAAGGCCCGACACAACCTCGGCTGCGTCGCCTACCTCGCCGGCGACATCCCGGACGCCCTGCGGCTCATGGCGGAGGCGGCGGAGATGCCGACCGACGTGGGCCTGGCCCGGGCGCACCTCGACCACGCGAAGGTCCTCCTCGACGCCGGGCTCGTCGACGAGGCGGAGGTCGTGCTCCACCGCGGGCTCGAGGCCGCCCGCCGTGACCGGCAGCGGCTCGAGCGCGGCGACCTCCAGCTCGACCTCGCCCGAGCGGCGCTGCTGCGGGGTGACCCGGGGCGGGCGCGGGTCCGCGCCGGGCACGCGGCCCGGACGTTCCGGGCCCTGCGGGCGACGACGCGGGCGGACGAGGTGGAGCTCTTCGGTGCGGCGGTCGACCTCGGGGCCGGTCGCCACCTCGCGCGCGCGGCCAGGGTCGCGGCCCGGTGGGAGACGCTCACGCCGGTGCTGCCGTCCGAGCGGTTGGCGACCCGGATCCGGATGGAGGTGGCCCTGGCCCGCGCCGACCTCGAGCGGGCCAGGACGGAGCTCGCTCGGCTCGAGTCCCCGCACCCACGGCCGCTCGGCGCCGTGATGCACGAGCACCTGCTGGCGTCGCGGCTGGCGTCGGCCGAGGGAGACCGCGAGCGCGCGACGTCGATCCTGCGGGACGCGGCTCGGCGGCTCGCCCGCGAGCAGGGCGACGTCCACAGCCTCGAGGTGCGTGCAGGGCTGGCCTTCCACGCCGCCCGCATCCGGGACGTCGACGTCATGGACGCCACCGACTCCGGGACGGTGGAGGAGCTGTTCGAGAGCGTGGAGCGATGGCGGGCCGCGTCGCACCGCGTCCCGCCGCTGCGGCCCCCGGACGACCCGGAGACCGCCGACCTCGTCCGACGGCTCCGCCGGGTGGGGCACCGTGGCACCGACGCCGCGGACCAGAGCACGGCGTCCGACGTGTCCGTCCTGCAGGGCGCCATCACCCAACGGCTGCGCAGCGTGCGTGGCTCCCACGGCACCACCGACGACGCACCGACGACGGCGGAGGAGACGGTGTGTGTGGTCCGCGAGCGAGGCGTGACGCTCGTGACGTTCCACGAGGTGCGGGGCACGGTCGTCCGTCTGGTCGTCACCGGTACGGGGATCCGGCAGAGCGTCCTGGGACCCGTGGGCGAGGTCGCGACGGTCGCCTCCCGCGCGACGTCGGACCTGCGTGCCGCTGCCGTCGCGCGCCCGTCCATGGCGGCTTTCCTCCGGCAGGCTCGCGACTCGTCGCTGCGGGGTGTCGACGAGACGCTCCTGCGGGGCCTCGACCCGGACGGGACGGTGGTCGTCGTCCCCACCGTCGCGCTGGCCTCCCTCCCGTGGCGGGCGCTGCCCTCCCTGCGCGAGCACCCCGTCGTGGCCGCCCCGTCCGTGACCGCATGGGTGCGTCGCGGGGTCGGTTCGGCCCGCCCACCCACGGTGACGGCGCTCGTCGGACCGGGACTGCCGCGTGGTCGCGCGGAGGTGGACGCGGTCGCCCGGGCGTGGGGACGGCATACCGGCGCAGGGGCGGTGACCACCACACCGACGTATGCCGTCAGCGCGGACGTGCGCTCCGCGCTCGCCTCGTCGAGCGTCGTCCACCTCGCCGCGCACGGGCACCACGTCGACCAGAGCCCCCTCTTCTCCAGCCTCGACGTCGCGGACGGGCCGGTGTTCGCGCACGAGCTCGCCGCGCCGGTCGCGGCGGAGCTCGTCGTCCTGTCGGCGTGCGACGTGGGCCGTAGCCGGGGACGCACCGGTGACGAGCCGCTCGGCCTCGCCGCCGCGCTGCTCATCCTCGGTGTGCAGTGCGTCGTCGCGGCGACGAATCCGGTGCACGACGACGTCGCGGCGGCGGCGATGGTCGACCTGCACCAACGCCTCGTCGACGGGACCGATGTCGCCACCGCGCTCCAGCAGACGGCCCGGGCGGTCGAGGGCGCCGAGTCGTTCTGCGCCTACGGCAGCACGTGGTCCCGCCCCATCATCGAGGGTCTCAGATGAAGATGGCCGGGGAGGCGAAGAGCGCCTCGTAGGGGTCGTCGCCGGGGTGGTCGGGGAAACGGACGGTGGCGGGGATGCCGGTCGCCACGGCGCCGGAGGGGACGTCCTTGACGACGACCGAGTTGGCCCCGATCTGCACGTCGTCCCCGACGTCGACGGGACCGAGGATGCGCGCCCCGGCACCGATGGTCACGCGACTGCCCACGGTGGGGTGGCGCTTGACCTTGGCCAGCGTCCGGCCTCCGAGCGTCACGCCGTGGTAGAGCATGACGTCGTCGCCGACCTCGGCCGTCTCGCCGATGACGACCCCCATGCCGTGGTCGATGAAGAAGCGCCGGCCGATCGTGGCCCCCGGGTGGATCTCCACCCCGGTCACCGCACGGGTGAGGGTCGACAGCCCACGCGCCACCGGCTTGAGGTGGGGACGGACCCACAGCTTGTGCGCGAGACGGTACGACCAGATCGCGTGCAGGCCCGGCGAGTTGATCACCAGGTCGGTGCGCGAGGCCGCGGCGGGGTCACGGACCACCGCCGCGTCCACGTCCTCCCGGATGCTCGCCACGGCCCGCCGCACACGGGAACGCAGGCGAGCGCCCGGCACACCGGACAGCCGCGGGCGGTCAGTCAACGAGTCCCTCGAAGAGGATCGTGGACAGGTAGCGCTCGCCGTAGCTCGGGATGATGACGACGATGGTCTTGCCGGCGTTCTCGGGGCGCGTGGCGACCTGGTTGGCGGCGGCGAGGGCGGCGCCGGAGGAGATGCCGACGAGCAGGCCCTCGTCGGTGGCGGCCTTGCGGGCCCAGTCGACCGACGTCTGGGCGTTGATGTCGATGACCTCGTCGTAGACCTCGGTGTCGAGGATCTCGGGGACGAAGTTGGCGCCGATGCCCTGGATCTTGTGCGGGCCGGGAGCGCCGCCGTTGAGGATCGCGGACTCCTCCGGCTCGACGGCGATGATCTGCACACCGGGCTTGCGCTCCTTGAGGACCTGACCGACGCCGGTGATGGTGCCACCGGTGCCGATGCCGGCCACGACGATGTCGACGGCGCCGTCGGTGTCGCGCCAGATCTCCTCGGCGGTGGTGCGTCGGTGGACCTCGGGGTTGGCCGCGTTGGCGAACTGGCGGGCGAGAACCGCGCCCTCGCGCTCGGCCACGATCTCCTCGGCCTTGTTGACCGCACCCTTCATTCCCTCGGAGCCCGGCGTGAGGACGAGCTCGGCGCCGTAGGCGCGCAGGAGCGCGCGGCGCTCCTTGCTCATCGTCTCGGGCATGGCGAGGACGACCTTGTAGCCGCGGGCCGCGCCGACCATCGCCAGCGCGATGCCGGTGTTGCCGGAGGTCGCCTCCACGACGGTGCCGCCGGGCTTGAGCTCACCCGAGGCCTCGGCGGCGTCGATGATCGCGACGCCGATGCGGTCCTTGACCGAGCTGGCCGGGTTGTAGAACTCGAGCTTCGCGGCGACGGTCGTGCCCTCGGGAGCGTCGATGATCCGGTTGATCCGGACGAGCGGGGTGTTGCCGACGGCGTGGGTGACGTCCTCGAGGATGGGCATGAGGTCTCCGTTGCTTCTCGTGAGTGCGCGCAGGGGGCGCAGCGGGATGGCTGGACTGGTACGCGGCCCAGTCTTCCAGAAACGCCCAGGTCGCTTATGACTATTCCAACACCGCGTTATCCGGCCACGTCGACGGCTGGCCGGCGGCGCCGGGACGCGGCCGTCGGCGCGGTGTGCGAAGCGGGCATCGGGGGTAGACAGGACGTGTCGTCGAGGACACAGGACTGCACGGCGACCAGCCCCGGCCAACGCCCGACGACGAGGAGCACTGATGCGCATCGGCTACACGTTGATGACCGAACAGAGCGGACCCAAGGACCTCGTGAGGTGGGCTGTCGGCGCCGAGGAGGCCGGCTTCGACTTCGAGGTCATGAGCGACCACTACTCGCCGTGGCTGTCTGCGCAGGGGCACGCGCCCTACGCCTGGAGCGTCCTCGGCGCGGTGGCCCACGCGACGGAGCGGGTCGACCTCATGACCTACGTGACCTGTCCGACGACCCGCTACCACCCGGCCGTCGTGGCGCAGAAGGCGGCGACGCTCCAGCTGCTCGCCGACGGCCGGTTCACCCTCGGGCTGGGCAGCGGGGAGAGCCTCAACGAGCACGTCGTGGGCACGGGCTGGCCCGCTCTCGCCACGCGACAGGACATGCTCGAGGAAGCGGTCGAGGTGATCCGCGCGCTCCACACCGGCGAGCTCGTCGACCACCACGGCGAGTACTTCCGCGTCGAGTCGGCCCGCATCTGGGACGTGCCCGAGGGTGGGGTGCCGATCGGCGTCGCGGTGAGCGGGGAGAAGTCGATCGCCCGCTTCGCGCCGGTGGCCGACCACCTGATCGCGGTCGAGCCGAAGGCCGAGCTGCTCGAGACGTGGAACGCCACGAGCGGTGCGCCGTCCATCCCGGACTCGGGTCGCGCCATCGGCCAGATCCCGATCTGCTGGGACCCGGACGAGAAGGCCGCGGTGCAGCGTGCGCACGAGCAGTTCCGGTGGTTCGCCGGCGGCTGGTCGGTCAACGCCGACCTCCCGACGACGGCCGGCTTCGCGGGGGCCACCCAGTTCGTCCGCCCGGAGGACGTCGCGGAGTCGATCCCGTGCGGTCCGGACCTCGATGCCATCGCCGAGGCGGTGTCGGAGTTCGCCACGGCGGGCTTCACCGACGTCGCCCTCGTGCAGATCGGTGGCGAGCACCAGGAGCAGTTCCTCGCCGAGGCCGCCGGTTCGCTGCTCGAGAGGCTTCGCGCCGGCTCGTGAGTCCGGCCACAGCCGGTGCGAGCGGCGTCACTGAGCGGTATGCGCGCGCTTAGTGCTCAGTAGACTCGCGGGCATGTCCGCGCTCCAGGTCGTCGCCATCGCGCTCTGCTTCCCGATCATGCTCATCGGGTGGGTCCTGCTCTTCCGCCAGATCGGTCGGTTCGTCACGCTCTACCGGGTCGGCCAGCCCGACCCGCGCCGCACCGACGACCCGATGGCCCGGACGTGGACGCTGACCAAGGAGTTCCTCGGACACACCCGCATGGCGCGGCTGCCGGTCGTGGCCGTCGCCCACTGGTTCACCGCCCTGTCGTTCATGCTGCTCATCGGCACCCTCGTCAACGCCTTCGGCCAGCTGATCGAGCCGTCGTGGGTCCTGCCGGTGATCGGGCACTTCCCGCCCTTCGAGTGGATGACCGAGCTGTTCTCCTGGGGCGGCCTCCTGGGCATCCTCGCCCTGATCGTCATCCGCCAGCGGCAGCACCCCCGTTCGGCCGCCGGTGAGAAGGGTCGCCGCTCGCGCTTCTTCGGGTCGACGTGGTGGCAGGCCTACTACGTCGAGGCGACGATCCTCGGCGTCACCCTCTGCATCCTCACGCTGCGGACCCTCGAGGCGGCGTTGACCAGGGTCGAGGACCCGAGCGAGAGCATCGCGCTGCACTTCCCGCTGACGGGCTGGCTCTCCGGCCTGTGGTCCGGCATGTCGGTCGCCGGGCTCGAGACGGCCATCGTCCTCGTCGCCATGGTCAAGATCCTCATCTCGTTCGCGTGGATGATCACCATCTCCCTCCAGCCGACGATGGGCGTCGCCTGGCACCGCTTCCTCGCCTTCCCCAACATCTGGTTCAAGCGCGAGTCGTCCGGCCGCACCGCCCTCGGCAACCTCAAGCCGATGACGATGGGCGACGGGACGCCGTTCTCCATGGAGGCGATGGAGGCCATGGAGGAGGCCGCTGGGGACGCCGAGGTCGAGCCCGTCCTCGGTGTCGGCAAGGTCGAGGACTTCACCTGGAAGGGCCTGCTCGACTTCTCGACCTGCACCGAGTGCGGCCGCTGCCAGTCGCAGTGCCCCGCCTGGAACACCGACAAGCCGCTCTCCCCCAAGATGCTCGTCATGGCGCTGCGCGACCACGCCGACGCCAAGTCGCCGTGGCTGACCGCCTCCGACGAGGCCCGCGCCTCGCTGCCCGGAGCGACCACCGCCCTCGCGGAACGGCCCCTCATCGGGAAGACCGGCTACGAGATCGGCGACCCGCGGACGGCATACAACCCTCTCGGGATCGGACCGGACGGCGAGCCGAGCGCGATCATCGACGAGGACGTCCTGTGGTCGTGCACGACCTGCGGCGCGTGCGTCGAGCAGTGCCCGGTCGACATCGAGCACGTCGACCACATCGTCGACATGCGGCGCTACCAGACGCTCATCGAGTCGGCGTTCCCCTCGGAACTCGGCGGGCTGTTCAAGAACCTCGAGTCCAAGGGCAACCCGTGGGGCATGGGTGCGCGCGCCCGCCTCGACTGGGCCAAGGACCTCCCGTTCGAAGTACGAGTCATCGGCGGCAAGGGCAACAACTCGGTTGAGTCGGCGTCCGAGGTGGACTACCTGTTCTGGGTCGGCTGCGCCGGCGCCTACGAGGACCGCGCCAAGAAGACCACGCGCGCGGTCGCCGAGCTCCTCGACACCGCCGGTGTCTCGTTCGCCGTCCTCGGTGACGGCGAGACCTGCACCGGTGACTCCGCACGCCGCGCGGGCAACGAGATGCTCTTCTCGATGCTCGCCCAGCAGAACGTCGAGACCCTCAACGGGGTCGACGCACAGAAGATCGTCGTCACCTGCGCCCACTGCTTCAACACGATCAAGAACGAGTACCCCGACCTCGGCGGGAAGTTCGAGGTCGTCCACCACACCCAGCTGCTCAACCGGCTCGTACGCGACAAGAAGCTCGTGCCGGTCGCGCGTCCCGCCGACGAGCCGGCGATGTCGTCGGCCAAGAACGCTGCGTCCACGGCCGCCACGGTGACCTACCACGACCCCTGCTATCTCGGTCGGCACAACAACGTCTACGCCCCGCCGCGCGAGCTCATCGGCGCCCTGCCCGGCGTCGAGCTGCGCGAGATGGAGCGCACCAAGGAGAAGTCGTTCTGCTGCGGCGCCGGCGGCGCACGCATGTGGATGGAGGAGAAGCTCGGCGGGCGGATCAACATGAACCGCACCGAGGAGGCCCTCGCGACCGGTGCCGAGCGCATCGCCATCGGGTGCCCGTTCTGCCGCGTGATGATCTCCGACGGGCTCACCGCGAAGCAGGCCGAGGGTGTCGGCGAGGACGTCGAGGTCGTCGACGTCGCGCAGATGTTGCTCGCCGCGGTGCGTCGCGGTCAGGACGAGCCCGAGTCGTCCGAGACGACCGAACCCTCGTATGCCGGCCGCTCCCGTGACGCTCTCCCCGCCGGTGCCGCTGTGGCAACCGGTGCCGCTGCGGGGGCCGGTGCCACGGCGGTCGACGCGAGCGACTCCGGTGCGACGGTCGGTTCCGACACGGCTGCGGAACCTGTTGCGACAGCAGACACCGCATCGGCACCCGCTGCTGAGGCGGACCCGTGGGACGCGCCCGCCGCACCGGCCCCGGCAGCCACGTCCGCGCCCATCGCGGAGGCCGACCCGTGGGACGCGCCCACCACACCTGCGCCGGCAGCCAAGTCCGCATCCGCCGCGGAGGCCGACTCCTGGGACGCACCCACCGCACCTGCGCCGGCAACCGAGTCCGCGCCCGCCGCGGAGGCCGACCCTTGGGACACCCCGGCTGACCCCGACGCGATCGCCGGGGCGTCGGAGGGCGAGCCCAGCCCCGAGAAGGCGGAGAAGGCGGCCGCCGCCTCGACCGACGACGTCGACCCGTGGGACGAGCCCACCACCTCCGCCCAAGCCGAGACGCCCGACGTCGCACCGTCACCCACGAAGGCACCCGCCGCCTCGACCGACGACGTCGACCCGTGGGACGAGCCCGCCACCACCACCACCGCCCAAGCCGAGACGCCTGACGCCGCCCCGTCGCCGACGGAGACGCCCGCCGCCTCGGCCGACGACGTCGACCCGTGGGACGAGCCCGCCACCACCACCACCGCCCAAGCCGAGACGCCTGACGCCGCCCCGTCGCCGACGGAGACGCCCGCCGCCTCGGCCGACGACGTCGACCCGTGGGACGAGCCCGCCACCACCACCACCGCCCAAGCCGAGACGCCTGACGCCGCCCCGTCGCCGACGGAGACGCCCGCCGCCTCGGCCGACGACGTCGACCCGTGGGACGAGCCCGCCACCACCACCACCCCAGCCGAGACGCCTGACGTCGCACCGTTCCCCACGGAGACGCCCGCCGCCTCGGCCGACGACGTCGACCCCTGGGACGAGCCCGCCACCACCACCACCACCCCAGCCGAGACGCCTGACGTCGCACCGTCACCCACGAAGACGCCCGCCGCCTCGGCCGACGCGGGAGAGGACCACGAGTCGGAGGCGGTCACGCCGACTCCCTCCTCGGGAGGAACACCACCAGCCAATGCCGACGAGCTGCTCAGCGCTCCGGACCCCTGGGACTGAACGACCCTCGCGTCATCATCGGGCTCCATCGACGACATCGTCGGTGGGGCTCGATGCATGTGAATCGATTTTCGCTGGAGTTTCCCGCCTGATGCGCAACGTCTGAGTCGCCTGGGACCAGCGAGTCAGGAATGGCATAGAGCGCCGGATCGGGTTGCAGGACAGCCGTTTTGCGTTGGGGTGGCTGTCGGTGGTGGCCCGTAGGGTTCTTTCCATGGGGACGGCGACGGTGCTGAGCTACGCGGAGTGCGTGCAGCGGTTGCGTGCAGCGCGGGAGGCCGCGGCGGTGATGCCGTCGGTGGTGTGGCAGGCCTCCGGCGCCGAGCTGGCCGAGGGGATGCAGGCCCTGGGTGAGCTGTCCGCGGCCGGGGAGGGCGCCGAGGTCGCGGTCACGGTCGAAGCGCTCGAGCGCGGCGAGCCGGCCCTGCAGCGCCCGCCGGTGTCGGCGCGGGAGTGGGTCGCGACCCACCACCGCCGGTACGCCGTGGCCGGTGCGGCCCGGCTGGTCCAGGTCGCGCAGGCGTGCCGCGACACCCGCCACACCATCCTGGCCGAAGCGGTCGTGTCCGGGCGGGTCAGCGTCGGGACCGCGCAGGTCGCGCTGAAGGAGATGCGGCTGCTGCGCCCGCACCTGCGACCGGAGGCGGTCGACACCGTCTG